>NZ_LQPI01000040.1 GCF_002101775.1 Mycolicibacter nonchromogenicus
TGCCCGACATACGGACATCCTTCCCGTGGGACCAGCAGTCCCACCAGTCAGGTGTCCACCATCAGGGGTCAACCCCAGGTGGTGGGGGCCGCAGCGCAGGGTCAGTTCGTTGATGTGGGTGCGGCGGCTGGTGGCGTAGTCGGTGTCGTGGTGGACTTCGCATAGGTAGCCGGGGATGGGGCAGCCGGGGTGGGAGCAGCCGCGTTCTTTGGCGTGCAGCACGATCCGCTGCCCGGGGGTGGCGAGGCGTTTGGTGTGGAACAGGGCGAGTTCTTTGGCGCGGTCGTAGATGCGCAGGTAGTGGTGGGCGTGTGATGCGAGGGCGATGACGTCGCGCATCGGCAGCCAGGTGCCACCGCCGGTGTGGGCTTTGCCGGTGCCGGCCTGTAGGTCGGCCAGGGTGGTCGAGACGATGATGGTGGCCGGTAACCCGTTGTGTTGGCCCAGTTCTCCAGAGGCGAGCAGGGCGCGGCCCATGGCGGTCAGGGCGTCGTGGTTGCGTTGCGCGGCACTGCGGGTGTCGGAGTCGATGGCCGCTTGCGTGGGGGTGCCGCCGGTGCAGGGGGTGTTGTCATTCGGGTTGCACATGCCGGGGGCGGCCCAGCGGGCCAGGACGGCATCGAGGGTGGCGCGGGCTTGGGGATCGAGGTAGCCCTTGATCGGGCTCATGCCGTCACGGTCCTGGGGGCCGAGGACGATGCCGCGGCGTTTGGCGCGGTCTTCGTCGGTGTAGTTGCCGTCGGGGTGCAGGTGATCGGCCAGCCGTTGGGCGAGTTTGGCCAGTTGCTCGGGCCGATACTGGCCTGCCAACGAGGTGAGGTGGCGTTCGGCCTGGATCAAGGTGCCGGCATCGATATCGGCGGGCAGGTAGTGAAAGAAGGACCGGATCACCTGAACGTGGGCGGCCCCGATCTTGCCGTCTCGCTGGGCCCTAGCCACTGCGGGCAGTACCGGGTCTAGTGCTTCACCGGTCATGGCCCGGCGGGGTCCGAGTGCGGCGGCTTCGCTGATGCGGCGCCCCGCTTCAGCGCGGCTGACCCGTAATTCCTCGGCGATCACCCAGCGGGGTTTGCCGCCCAGCTCCACCGGGTCGGTGGCGGCGAGCCGGTTGATCATCGGATGCTCAACGGCGGGCAGGCGGCGGCGTAGCCGCTCGCAGCGTTGTAGCAGTGCCAGGCATTCGCGGGGGGTCAGCGCGTCGAAGTCGAGGTCCAGCGCCCGATCCAGATAGGCCGAGAGGCCGTCGAAGACTTCGACGACCTCTTCCCGACTATTCGAACGCATGTCCTAATGGTACCGCCGACCCCCGACAAGCCGCAGAACTTAATCCACAAGCAAAACGACTGTGGCACAAGTGAAAACAGTGATGCGTGGAGCGGTTGTGGTGCTACTCCGCAGCGACCCCGTTGACCGCGCTCAGCTGACTTGCGACAGCAGCGCTTCGGTCGGGGGTCGGCGGTGCGCCCACGGCTGTGCCGACTCGATCTGCGCGGCAAGCGAAATCAAGGTGGCTTCGTCGTTGGGTCGTGCCACCAGGTGCACCGCCTCGGGCAGGCCGTCGGCGGCGATACCGGTCGGAACGGAGATAGCGGGTTGCCCGCTGTAGCACTGGGGGAAGGTGAACGGGATGAACTTGAGCATCCGCAGCATCGCCCGGGTCGGCCCGAGGCCCTCGAAATAGCCCACCCGCACCGGCGGGATAGCCAGCACCGGAGTCATCAGGATGTCGAAGTCGGCGATTCTGCGCTGCGAGCGGGCGGTGATCCGAGGTTCCGCCGCGACAGCCCGGCGAGCCAGCCAATCCGGGACCAGCCGGCTGGTGCGCGCCTCGGCCTGCATACGCCGTTCCAGCAGCTCGGTTTTCGGGAGCCGCTCGATCTCGTGGGCGAACCCGTTCATGAACAGGGCGAGCACCGCGGCGATACCCATCACCGGATAGACCGGGTCACGCTCGACGACCTCGTGACCCATCGAGCGCAACAACTCTGCGGTCTCCAGCACGGGACGGCGTACCTCGTCACTCACGGGCACCCGCACCACGGGTTTGAACGACATCGCGATTCGTAACCGTCGCGGAGGCGCCAACAGGGCCTCCATCAGAGGGGGTGCCGGTGGCGGCGAGGGGATTTCGTCGTCGGGTTCGGGACCGGTCATCGCGTCGTGCAGCAGCGCTGCGTCGACCACGCTGCGAGCCAACGGGCCGATGTGGTTGAGCCCGTGGAACCGGTAGGCGCGTTCCGGCGACTCCTTGGTGCTGATGCGGCCACGTTGGCCCTTGAGCCCGACCAGCCCGCAGCAGGCGGCCGGAATGCGGACCGATCCGCCGCTGTCACTGCCGGTGGCACCGGGAACCATGCCTGCGGCGACAGCGGCGGCCGAGCCTCCGCTGGATCCGCCCGGGGTCCGGTAGAGGTCCCAGGGGTTGCGGGTCACCCCCCACGTCGCCGATTCGCTCACCGGGTAGGCGCCGAACTCCGAGAGATGGGTCTTACCGATGATCACCGCGCCGGCAGCACGGAGCCGTCGCACCGCGGCGCTGTCGGTGCTCGCCGGGCCGACGTCAATTCCGGTGCCGCACATCGAAGAAACGCCGGCGACGTCGGTGTCATCCTTGACCGCGATAGGCACACCCGCCAGCGGCAGCTCTTCTCCGGCGGCCAAACGCTGCTCGACACATGCTGCTTCGGCCATCGCTCGGTCGCCGATCACGGTGCGGAAGACATTCAAAACCGGATCTAGGCGGGCGATTCGATCCAGGTACAGGGCCACCAGTTCACGCGGCGACACCTCACGCGCGCGCACCAACTGTGCTAGGCGCGCGACACCGGCGAAGGCCAAGTCGTCATCGTGCGCGGCAGGCATCCCTTGCGTCCTTTCCCCCGCGGACAACAATACCCACCGTGTGCACACGTAATTGTGTGTCCGCGTTGGCGACACACTGAGAACTGCGAAGCGATCAGCTCCCCGTCGCGGGCTCGATGTTGTGGTTGAGGGTGAACCGGTTGGTAGGGTCCAGACGCGCCTTGAGTTCGGCCAGACGCTGGTATCCGGCGTCGCCGAATGTCGCGCGAATGCGATCTTGTCCTTCGTCGCCGACGAAGTTCAGGTAGGCACCGGCCGGTCCCAACGGGCGCAGGATCTCGAACGCCTGGCCTGCCCACGCCGTGCAGCGCGCGCTGTCCGCGGGGTCGGTCCACGTCGCCATCAAATGGATGATGTAGGGGTGCTGGCGGGCGATGATCGCCGTCGAGTCCGCCGGAACCCGGCTGGCGTACCCGCCGAGCCGGATCAGGTGCAGGCGGGTCTGCGCCGAGGGGCGCGACCGGCCCAGCAGCGCGATACGCCGGATGGCCTCGTCGGTGAGCTCGGTGACGAACAGTGACTTCCAGTAGTTCAGCCAGCCGTAGGGCGCCGTGTAGTCCAGGGCCTGCTGCCACGTCGAGTAGTCCAACTTGTGCTGCACGGCCACCACCGGCTTGGCCGCCGCTCCGCGAACGTTGAGCAGAGCGCTCACGTCGTCGCTGCCGATCTGGTCGGTCCGCGAGGAGCACGCCAGAACATTGACCAGCGACTGGCCCGTCGTGAGGTCGGTGGAGAAGTCGAGGATGGACGCCAGGTGATCGGGTGCGTTGTCCATCTGCGCGCGGAAGTGCTTGAGCGCCGCCTCGGCGTCGGCGTCGGGGTAGGACTGCACGCCGGCCACCACACCGTCGACCGGGTGCAGGCGCAGGACGAACTGCGCCACCACGCCGAAGTTGCCGCCCCCGCCGCGCAGGCCCCACAGCACGTCGGCGTTCTCGGTCTCGCTGACCGTGATCACCTCACCGGTTGCGGTCACC
This sequence comes from Mycolicibacter nonchromogenicus, assembly GCF_002101775.1. GTDB lineage: Bacteria > Actinomycetota > Actinomycetes > Mycobacteriales > Mycobacteriaceae > Mycobacterium > Mycobacterium nonchromogenicum. The sequence continues at coordinate 3,840 of NZ_LQPI01000040.1, forward strand.
AGCGTCGCACCGATCAGGTTGTCGCAGGTCATGCCGTGAGCACGGGAGAGCCACCCGATGCCGCCGCCGAGCGAGAATCCTCCGACGCCCGTCGTCGAGACGACCCCGCCGGGGCAGGCCAGGCCGTACTTGCTGGTGACCGGGTCCACGTCGCCCCAGGTGGCGCCGGCGTCGACGTAGGCGACACGCGCCTCGGGGTCGACCCGCACCCCACGCATCTGCGTCAGGTCGATGACGATGCCGCCATCCGTGGTCGAGTGGCCGGCGACGCTGTGACCGCCACTGCGCACCGCGATCTGGGCGCCGGAGTCCACGGCATAGCGCACCGCGGCGACGATGTCGTCCTGCGAGCGGCACTGCAGAATCACCCGCGGGCGCTTGTCGATCAGACCGTTGAACACCTGGCGCACCTCGTCGTAGCGGGCATCGCCCGGGTAGACGGCATCGCCGGTGAAACCCTGCACGGTGGGAGTGGTGGCTGTCATCGCATCCTTAACGGGTCAGCGCGGCGAGCTCACTCGTCGCGGAGCTCGGTCGCCGGGGTGGACCGAGTGCTCTTCCAGGCGGGAATGATGGCCGCGAAGACCGCGGCGATGGTGGCCAGCGCGGCATAGACCACCGCGTCGGTCCAGGGGAACACCAGTGGGGTGATCAGACCGACGTTGACGACGGCTGCCCGTCGTACGGCTTCAGAGATGGCGATCGAGAGCACCGCGCCGAACAGCCCGCCGGCGGCACCGGCGAGCACAGCCTCGGCGGTGGTGATGCTGAACACCCGGACCCGGGTGGCGCCCAGCGCCTGGATCAGAGCCACCTCACGCCTGCGGCGGATTCCGACCAACAGCAGCGTCGACAGCACCGAGATGAAGGCGATCGCGAGCAGGCCGTACTTCAGCGTGTTCAGCGGCGTGAGATAGCGGCCGATAGAGGTCGCGATGTCGGCGGCGTAGCCGTCGGTGTCCACCGCGGTCACCGGCTGGTCGAACTCCGTGGCCTTGATGTTCTCGATGACCTGGTCGGCGGAGAACCCGGACGCGGGGGTGGCGAAGATCAGGCCTGCGGGCTGGGGCCCGTAGATCTGCTCGGCGACCGCGTACGGCATGTAAATTCGGCGTCCGCCGTATTCGGGTGTGGCCACGATGGTGCCGATACTCATCGCCTGTGCGTCGAGTCCACTTCCAAATACGAGAGTGTCACCGATGTGGAGATTCTTCTCACGGGCCAGGACGCTGCCGATGACAACCTGATTGGCTTTCTGGCTTGCCTCCGGGGACTGTCCCGCGAGTAATCCGAACGGAAATGTCGGCCGATCCTGCGCCTGAATATGCGCCAACGACCCGTCTTTGAGGCTGATCTCGATTTCAGCCATCCGCTCGGTCTTTTCCACCCCGTCCACCGAGTTCAGTTTGGTGACCGTCTGCGGCGCGAACCGGGCATCAATGGGACCGTAATCCGCGAACTGTGTCGTGGTGATGGCGATGCGGCCGTCCGCCTGCGATTCGGCGACCTTGGTGGCGCCGATGTGGATCGCCACCAGGAATCCGGAGAGCAGGATCGCGACCACGACGGGCACCGCGATGGCTCCCGAGATGGCCGCCGTGCGCGACCGGTCCGAGCGCAGCGCATTGAGCGCGATGGTCAGCGTCGCCCCCCTGGCCTTGTCCGGCCGCGTGCGCAGGCTGGTGATCGCCTGCGCGCTCAAGTAGGCGGTGGCCAACAGCAGACCGATGAGGGCGACAACTGCTCCGGCGTCGGCGATGATGGCCTGCCAGGCGACCAGCGCGCCGGACAGTGTGGCCAGCCGCGCCGCGATCACCCCGGTCAGTCCGATCGCCAGCAGCAGCAGCGCCTTGAACCAGATCTTGCGCTGCGTGGTCTGTTCCTGGGCCGCCCGCCCCGACAGCTCGGCAGCGATGGGCGTGTTCGACGCCGACAGGGCGGGGCCGATGGCGGCGCCCACCGCCAGCAGGATGCCGGCCAGGATGCCGACCACCAGGATCGCGGGCTTGAGGATCACCGGGACTGTGACGCCGACGAACCGTTCGGTCAGTTCGCTGGCGCTGGCCACGATGGGTTCGGAGATCACGATGCCGGTCAGGACGCCCATTGCCGAGCCCACCGCGCCCAGCAACGCGGCCTCGCTGAGGAACCCGGTCATGATCGACGCGGGCGAGGCCCCCAGTGCGGAGGCGATCGCGATCTCGCGCCGGCGCTCCTCCACCGAGAGCCGGGTGATCTGGGTGATCAGGATGACCCCAACGCCTACCGAGATCAGCGCGAAGATCCCCAGCAGCGGCAGCAGCACGTCGTTGACGTTGTAGCCCTTCGCCGGTTCGCTGCGGGGCTGCACGCTGTAGGTGGGGCCCAGGGTGGTCTTCAGGCGCTGCTGGACCTCGTCGGCGTCCGCGTCTTTGTCCAGGGTCACATACAGCAGGTCCACCCGGTCTCCGCGGGCATACTGCACTTTCGCCATGCTCAGCGGCAGCACCGCGACCAGGCCGTTGTTGACTTCGTCGAGGTCGGCGACTCGCTGGAACTTCTCCAGCGACAGCTGCCCGACATCGGTGACCAGCGTCGCCGAGGCGCCCAGGGAGTCGCCCAGGGACTTCGAGATCGCCGGCGGGGGTTCGGCCTGCCCGGTCTGGCAGACCTTCGGGTCGACGATCCACTGGGCGGAGCAGTCCACGCCCAGACCCAGGCCGAAGCTCTCCTTGCCGTCGTTGCGGATCATGGTCACTCCACGGATGACCGGCACCACCGCCGCCACCCCGGGCACCGCCCGCGAGTCTTCGACCACGGCGGGACTGATGCCGCCGCGGGTGGCGGCCCCGACCACGCGCAGGGGTGCGGGTCCAGCGATCTGGTAGCCGACGTCTTCGACGGCCTTGGAGACGCTGGTGACCTCGATCATGACGGCCACGACGACAGCCACACCGCCACCGAGAGAGAACGCCGCCAGCGCGGCCCGGAATGCGTGTTTACGGACGGCGCGGAAGTTGATTATCCGCAGCAGGCCGAATGTCGCGGCTAATGTTCCGCGAGCCATGTCACATTATTTGCCGCGTATGCCATTCCGCTGTCGGTCTCAATTTCACCGTCCAGCAATGAAATCAGACGGGGAGCGTCGTCGGCGATTTTCCGATCGTGGGTGACCAAAACAATTGTTTGGCCGGCTGCATTCAAGTTATACAACGCGTCGATAACCCGTTGGCCGTTTACGGTGTCGAGGTTGCCGGTCGGTTCATCGGCGAGAATGACATCGGGCTTCATGAAAAGCGCCCGCGCAACCGCAACGCGCTGTTGTTCGCCGCCGGACAGTTCAGACGGGACGCGCTTGGACTTGGCGGCCAGGCCGACCTGATCGAGCAGGTTCATCGCGTGGGCGTGTTGGTCGCGGCCGGATTTACCGGCGAGCAGGCCCGGGAGCATCACATTCTCGACTACCGAGAGGCCTGCCAGAAGGTTGAAGGCTTGGAAGACATAGCCGAGGGTCTGGCAGCGCACGGCGGCCAGCTGCTTGCGTGAGAGCTGTGAGACGCTCTGGCCGTTGATGAGCACATCGCCGCTGGTCGGCAGGTCCAACAGGCCGAGGATGCTCAGCAGGGTGGACTTGCCCGAACCGGACGGGCCGACCATGGCGACAAATTCGCCGCGGGTTATCTGGATATCGATGTCACGCAAAATCGGCGTGGCAGTATCGCCCTCGCCGAACTGTTTGTTGAGTTTGCGTGCTTCGAGGACCACCGGAGGCCTCAGGACGACCGGCGGCGTGTGTCCGTTCCGGTTGAGCTCCATATCCACGGTATGCATCTCGGTCCTGATCATGAATCTCCGGCGGGCGTCGTAATAAAACCGATCATGCCCGCGATGGGCGCGTTTCTCAATTCCTTACGCACTCCGCGAAGTTGGTGCGCTACGCGGCGCTAAGGGCTGATCATACCGGCGCGGGTGCCCTGCCGAAAATCGTTTGACCGCGACCCCGGTCACCCCGCGCTCTTGCGGCAGCACGCCCGGCCGACGCCTGCCCCAGCGTTGCGCCGGCGCGAAAGGGATGCTTGACCTGCGACGATCGGTGATTATGAATTTTCGGCCACCCAAGTGCACGGTGCTCCGGTCAGGTGTGCCGCGCCGCCTGCGTGGCGGGGTGAACGGCCACCAGTCCGAGTTCATTGCGCCGCCCGCAGATCGCGGCCAACTCCGCATAGGCCTTGGCCCCCAGCAACGCGGTCAGTTCCGGCGCCAGGCTCTGCCAGACCTGCCGGGCGCCGACGTGCGCCGCCGGGTCGCCGGTGCAGTACCAGTTCAGGTCTTCACCGCCCGGGCCCCAACCGCGTCGATCGAATTCGGTGATCGTGGTCTTGAGGATCTCGGTTTCGTCGGGGCGGGTAACCCATTCCTGGCTGCGCCGGATCGGCAACTGCCAACACACCTCGGGCTTCATCGTCAGGGGTTCCACGCCGAGCTGGACGGCCTTGATGTGCAGGGCGCAGCCCGCGCCGCCGGGGAATCCCGGGCGGTTCAGGAAGATGCAGGCGCCCTTGACGGTGCGGGTGCGCAGTTGTTGCTCGCCGTCGTTCTCGTCGTACTCCAGGTAACCCTTGCGGCCCAGGCCTTTGTCGCGCAGCTGCCAGTCCGCGTCGGTGAGTTGGGCGACTGCGTCATCGAGGTTGGCCCGGTCGTCGTCATCACACAGGAAGGCGCCGTGCGAACAGCACCCGTCGTCGGCGCGGCCGGCCACGATGCCCCGGCAGGCGGGGGTACCGAACACACAGGTCCAACGGGACAGCAGCCACGTGAGGTCGGCGGCGATCAGGTGTTCGGAGTCGTCGGGGTCGTAGAACTCCACCCATTCGCGCGGGAAGTCCAGACCGACTTCCCGGGGATGGCGGCCGGGGTGGGAGCGGTGCGGCTCGGGTGTCACGAAACTCCACGCTAGACCAGAAATTCACGTTGCCTGACAATGTCCGGGTCCCGCCCCACTAAGTTGGGTGCGTGCGATTAGGGGTGCTCGACGTCGGCAGCAACACCGTCCACCTGTTGGTGGTCGATGCCCACCGGGGTGGTCACCCGACTCCGATGAGTTCGACCAAGGCCACGCTGCGTCTGGCCGAGGCCACTGACAGCTCCGGCAAGATCACTCGGCGCGGAGCCGACAAGTTGGTGTCCACGGTGGGCGAATTCGCCACGATCGCAGCGAGTTCGGGTTGTGCCGAATTGGTGGCCTTCGCCACCTCGGCGGTGCGCGACGCATCCAACTCCGAAGAAGTGCTGGCTCGGGTGCGTTCGGAGGCCGGTGTCGAGTTGCAGGTGCTCGCCGGCGAGGACGAATCCCGGCTGACATTCCTGGCGGTGCGGCGCTGGTTCGGCTGGAGTGCCGGCCGGATCAACAACCTCGACATCGGCGGGGGTTCGCTGGAGATGTCCAGCGGCGTGGACGAGGAGCCGGACGTCGCACTGTCGCTGCCGTTGGGTGCCGGACGACTCACCCGGGAATGGCTGACCGAGGACCCGCCCGGCCGGCGCCGGGTAGCCATGCTGCGGGACTGGCTCGACACCGAGTTGGCAGGCGCTGCAGCGGCCGTGCTGGACGCCGGGCCACCGGATCTCGCCGTCGCAAGCTCCAAGACGTTTCGTTCGCTGGCGCGCCTCACCGGGGCGGCTCCCTCGGCCGCCGGCCCGCGCGTCCGTCGCACATTGACCGCCACAGGCCTTAGGCAGCTCATATCATTCATCTCTAGGATGACCACGGCTGATCGGGCCGAACTGGAAGGGGTGAGCGCCGAACGCGCGCCACAGATCGTGGCGGGTGCTTTGGTGGCGGAAGCGAGCATGCGAGCGCTGTCGATCGAAACAGTCGAGATTTGCCCGTGGGCGCTGCGGGAGGGCTTGATCCTGCGCAGACTCGACAGTGAAGCCGACGGTGTCACACTGTTCGGATCTCCAGCGGCGAACGTGGCCGCGGCGCGGTCAAAGGGAGGGCACCGATGAGCGGACCCAAGCCTGATCCCCGGGACGTCGAGACGCGACCCATCTCGGTTGCTGAACTCCTCGCCAAAAACGGCACCATCGGTTCCCCGCCGGTCACCGGGCGCCGCCGGCGCAGGCGCGGCAATGCCGATGCCGTCACCGTCGCGGAACTGACCGGGGAGATCCCGATCATCCGCGACGAGCCGCGACCCGAGCCCGAAGCCCCTGCCCCGGCGTCGGCAGGTGCCGACAGTGAGCCGAGCGGTGTCCTGCCGATCGGTCCGGCGCCCGGCTTCGTCGAGGAGGAGCGGCCGGTCACCGGCCCGCGCCCCGTGCAGTGGGCGGAACCGGTCACGCCGCCGGCAGCAGAGCCGCGCTGGCCCAAGTCCGCGCTGCCGCTGGGGTCCCGTGGCAACGGACCGGAACAAAGTCCCTACCCCCGGCCGATTCGCCGGTCGGCCGTCGCCGAGAACGGTCAGCCGGCCGACACCGGGTCAGCGGGTTCGGATGCCGAACAGATGCGTCCGGATCCGGTCGATACCTACAGCGACATCGCCGCCGGTGTCATGGAGGCCGTTCGTGAAGCCGACCTGGCCGCCCTCGAGGCGGATGCCACCGACTCCGACGCCGGCGACGCCGAGGTGGCCGTTGACGACGAGCAATACGTAGGCCGCCCAGGTGTGGTGGGCGGCTTGCTGGTGGTGCTGCAGTCGATCTTGGCGGTGGCGTTCGGCGGCGGCCTGTTCATCGTCTTCGACGAGCTGTGGCGGTGGAACAGCATCGTGGCGTTGGTGCTCACCGTGCTGGTCACGCTGGGTCTGGTGGCCGCGGTGCAGGCGGTCCGTAAGACCGTCGACATCGTCAGTACATTGATCGCCGTCGCGGTCGGTTTGCTGGTTACGTTGGGGCCGCTGGCGCTGCACGCCAATTAGCCGTTCACTATTACTTCGTGCGCCCCGCAATCAAGGTCGGATTGTCGACTGCTTCGGTCTACCCACTGCGGGCCGAGGCCGCCTTCGAGTACGCGGCCCGGCTGGGCTACGACGGTGTCGAGCTGATGGTCTGGGGGGAGTCGGTCAGCCAGGACATCGGCGCCGTCCAGAAGTTGTCGCGCAAGTACCGGGTGCCCGTGTTGTCGGTGCACGCACCGTGCCTGCTGATCTCGCAACGGGTGTGGGGCTCCAACCCGATTGCCAAGTTGGAGCGAAGCGTCCGGGCCGCCGAGCAGCTCGAAGCCCAGACCGTGGTGGTGCATCCGCCGTTTCGCTGGCAGCGACGCTATGCCGAGGGCTTCAGCGATCAGGTCGCCGAATTGGAGTCCACCAGCGATGTGGCGATAGCGGTGGAGAACATGTTCCCGTTCCGCGCCGACCGGTTCTTCGGCGCCGATCAGTCCCGCGAGCGGATGCGTCGCCGCGGAGGCGGTCCGGGAGTGGGGATTTCGGCGTTTGCGCCGTCCCACGATCCGCTCGACGGCAACCATGCGCATTACACGTTGGACCTGTCGCACGCCGCGACCGCCGGCGGTGACGGTTTGGAGATCGCGCACCAGATGGGTGCAGGCCTGACCCATCTGCACCTGTGCGATGGCACCGGGCTGCCGGCCGACGAACACCTGGTGCCCGGCCGCGGTGACCAGCCCACCGCCGAGGTGTGTCAGCTGCTGGCCGCCAGCGACTTCACCGGTCATGTGGTGCTGGAAGTGACCACCGCGCAGGCGCGCACGCCGCACGAGCGTGAGGCGCTGCTGACCGAATCGCTGCAGTTCGCCCGGACGCATCTGCTGCGCTGATCGCCGGATAGCTGAACACAAGGAGTTCTTGCGTGACCTCATCCACGCTGTTCACCGACGCCATGGCCCTGGTGCGCACCGACGGCCATGACGGTGGCGATGTCGCGGCATTTGCCGGCGAGCTCAACGAGCACTGGACCATCGGGCCGAAGGTGCACGGTGGCGCGATGCTGGCGTTGTGCGCCAACGCCGCCCGGTTGGCGTGCGGTGACACAGACGCGCTGCAGCCGGTGGCGGTGTCGGCCAGTTATCTGTGGGCTCCCGACCCCGGGCCGATGCAGCTGGTGACCACGATCCGCAAGCGTGGCCGCCGGGTGAGCCTCGTCGACGTCGAACTCAATCAGGGCGAGCGCACCGCGGTGCGTGCCGTCATCACGCTCAGTGAGCCGGAGCACCAGGCGCCGCCGCTGCTGTCGTTCAACCCGGTGGTGCCGCTGATGACGCCGGAGCCGCCGCCCGGTTTGGAGCCGATCGGCCCGGGCCACCCGATGGAACACATCGTGCACCTGGCCCACGGCTGCGACATCCGACCGGCACTGACCACCCTGGGTCCGCGCTCGGACGGCGGACCGCCGGTGATCGAGATGTGGGTGCGCCCCAAAGGTGCTGCGCCCGACGTGCTGTTCGCGCTGCTGTGCGGCGATGTGTCGGCGCCGGTGACCTACTCGGTCAACCGCAACGGCTGGGCGCCCACCGTGCAGCTCACCGCCTACCTGCGGGCCATCCCGGCCGACGGTTGGCTGCGGGTGATCTGCAGCTGCGTGCAGATCGGCCAGGATTGGTTCGACGAGGACCACACGGTCGTCGACTGCGAGGGACGAATCGTGGTGCAGTCCCGCCAACTGGCGATGGTGCCGGCGCGGTAGCGGCCGACCAGTTGGCGGTGATTGTGATCGCCTTGTTCTTATTTGCGGGCGACCCGCCGCGCGTGGCTCCGCCGCGCTTGCGGTGGCGCTGGGTTTGATGCGGGCGACCCGCCGCGCGTGGCTCCGCCGCGCTTGCGGTCGCGCTGGGTTTGATGCGGGCGACCCGCCGCGCGTGGCTCCGCCACGCTTGCGGTCGCCCGGTCTGAAATCATGTCCGCCATGACCAGAATCGCGATCATCGGTGGCGGCAACATGGGCGAAGCGTTGCTGGCGGGGCTGCTGGCTGCCGGCCGCCCGGTCAAGGACCTGGTGGTCGCCGAACGGTACGGCGAGCGGGCTCGGCAGCTGTCGGAGAAGTACTCGGTCCTGGTGACCTCCGTCGCCGACGCGATCGAGAACGCCGCGATCGTGATCGTCGCGGTGAAGCCGCAGGATGTGGACGCCGTGGTGGCGGAGTTCGCCAAGAGCGTCGCCGCCGCCTCCGGGGACAGCGTGGAGCAGGTGCTGGTCACGATCGTGGCCGGTCTGACCACGGGGTACGTGGAGTCCAAGCTCCCGGCCGGCGCCGCGGTGGTGCGCGTCATGCCCAACACTCCGGTCAAGGTCGGTGCCGGCGCCAGCGCACTGGCCAAGGGACGGTTCGCCAGCAACGAGCAGGTCAGCGAGGTCGCGGCGCTGTTCGAGTGCGTCGGGACGGTGGCGATCGTTCCGGAGGACCAGATGGACGCGGTGACCGCGGTATCGGGCTCAGGACCGGCCTACTTCTTCCTGGTGGTCGAGGCGCTGGTGGATGCCGGGGTGGCGGCCGGACTGAGCCGGCCGGCGGCCACCGAGTTGGCGGTGCAGACGATGGCCGGTTCGGCCCAGATGCTGCTGGACCGCCAGGACGGAGCCGAGGCGGGCAGTATCGACACCTCTCCCGCCCACCTGAGAGCGATGGTGACTTCGCCTGGGGGGACCACTGCGGCCGCGCTGCGCGAACTGGAGGCCGGTGGCCTGCGAAGCGCGATCGATCGGGCGGTTCAGGCCGCAAAAACACGCTCTGAGCAGCTAAGAATTACATCAGAGTAATTCACTTATTTTTCACATATTGGCTCTCACTAGTCGCAGGAACCCCATCCGTCCCGCTATTCTCCTCTATGTCTGTGCGTGTGGGCGCAGCGGAGGGGAAGCCGCTGGGACTGCACGTGCCTGATTGAAATGGGTAACGATGACGTCTGCGAACGGGCCTTCGGCGCGTGACACGACACAATTTCTCACCGTGGCCGAGGTGGCTGCGCTGATGCGGGTCAGCAAGATGACGGTGTACCGCCTGGTGCACAACGGCGAGCTGCCCGCGGTACGGGTAGGCCGGTCTTTCCGGGTACACGCCAAGGCGGTGCACGACCTGCTGGAAACCTCCTTCTTCGACGCGGGCTAACAAGAGCGCGTCGACAGGTAAGCGCCCCCCGGGCGTCGCCGCACGGCGACGCCCGGGGTCGGCTGTCCTGGGTAGGGTCAGGTGCGGTTTTCCGGTCCGTGCCCGCCTACGGGTAAAGTAACCGGGTCGATCAAGTTCAGCAGCGCCCAATTGTCGGCGCGGGCAGAAGCAGATAGCGGAGTTCATGGGTTCAGTCATCAAGAAGCGGCGCAAGCGCATGTCGAAGAAGAAGCACCGCAAGCTGCTTCGCCGTACCCGCGTGCAGCGCAGAAAACTCGGTAAGTAACCCTGCCCAGGCCCGTCCGGAGCCCCGCGCCGAGGTCGTTCGCCGGTATTGCTTTTCCGGCGCGGCCGTTAGGCTGTCGGGGTGGACGAGGCCGGACCCCCGAGCGACGGCGCGCGCAGTGACTCCCGGCATTACCCCAAGGTTGTGTTGGTCACGGGTGCGTGCCGGTTCCTGGGTGGATTCCTCACCGCAAGGCTCACGCAGAACCCGTTGATCAACCGGGTGATCGCCGTGGACGCGGTCATGCCGAGCAAGGACATGCTGCGCCGAATGGGGCGTGCTGAGTTTGTCCGTGCCGACATCCGCAACCCCTTCATCGCCAAGGTGATTCGAAACAGCGAAGTCGACACCGTCGTGCACGCGGCTGCGGCGTCGTATGTGCCGAGGTCCGGCGGCGGGGCGACGCTCAAAGAGATCAACGTGATGGGCGCCATGCAGTTGTTCGCCGCCTGTCAGAAGGCGCCCTCGGTGCGCCGTGTGGTGCTCAAGTCGACCTCGGAGGTCTACGGGTCGTCCTCGCGTGACCCGGTGTTGTTCTCTGAGGACAGCACCAGTCGCCGTCCCCCGACGCAGGGGTTCCCCCGGGACAGCATCGACATCGAGGGCTATGCCCGCGGCTTGGGCAGGCGACGCCCCGACATCGCGGTCACGATCCTGCGGATGGCCAACATGATCGGCCCGGCCATGGACACCGCGCTGTCGCGCTACCTGGCCGGCCCGCTGGTGCCGATGGTGCTGGGCCGTGACGCGCGCCTGCAGCTGCTGCACGAGCAGGACGCGCTGGGCGCCTTGGAGCGCGCGACCATGGCGGGCAAGGCCGGCACCTTCAACATCGGCGCTGACGGGATCATCATGATGTCCCAGGCGATCCGCAGGTCCGGTCGCGTTCCGGTGCCGCTGCCGGGTGCTGGGCTGTGGGTCATCGACTCGCTGCGCCGGGCCAGCAACTTCACCGAGATCAACCGGGAACAGCTGAATTATTTGAGCTTTGGTCGGGTGATGGACACGACTAGAATGCGTACCGAACTCGGGTACAGCACCAAGTGGACCACCGCCGAGGCTTTTGACGATTACGTGCGGGGTCGGGGGCTTAGCCCGATCGTTGATCCCAAGTGGGTCCGTTCGCTGGAGCAGCGAACGGTGAGCGCAGCGCAGCGCATGGGGGAAATCAGCTTCACCAGGGTGCGGGGAGGTTAGCGCTATGGCTGATGATTCAAAGGCGAAAGTCATTCCGCTGCACAAGCATTCGGGCTCATTGCGCCGACATCCGTCAGCGCTGGCCGGTCCGGTGGACCAGGCCTCGGGCACGCAGGCGGCCGCGGTCGTCCGTGATCTCGGCGAGCGGCGCGGCTCCGCCGGGTCCACCGGCGCCGCCGAGCCCACACCCAGCGAATTCGCCCGCCGGGTGAGCGGGGTCGCCGCGTTCCTGCGGGAGCGGATCACCGGCGATTACCAGGTCGACGAATTCGGTTTCGACCCGCATTTCAACGAAGCCGTAGTGCTGCCGCTGCTGCGGGTGTTCTTCAAGGACTGGTTCCGCGTCGAGGTCAGTGGCATCGAGAACCTGCCGTTGGATGGACCCGCGCTGGTGGTGGCCAACCACGCCGGGGTGTTGCCGATGGACGCGCTGATGCTCTCGGTGGCCGTCCACGACCATCACCCCATCCAGCGGAACCTGCGGGCGCTGGCCGCTGACCTGGTGTTCGACCTGCCGATGATCGGCCCGACGGCCCGCAAGGCGGGGCACACCATGGCGTGCACCTCCGACGCCCACCGGTTGCTGGAGGCCGGCGAACTGACCGCTGTGTTCCCGGAGGGCTACAAGGGCCTGGGTAAGCGGTTCAAAGACCGCTACAAGCTGCAGCGGTTCGGTCGCGGCGGCTTCGTCTCGGCCGCCCTGCGGACCAAGGCGCCGATCGTGCCCTGCTCGATCGTCGGGTCCGAGGAGATCTACCCGATGATCGCCGACGTCAAGCTGCTGGCCCGACTGCTCGGCGTGCCCTATTTCCCGATCACGCCGCTGTTTCCGCTGGCCGGTCCGGCCGGCCTGGTGCCGTTGCCGTCGAAGTGGCATATCGCGTTCGGTGAACCGATCTCGACGAGCGACTACGAGGCCGGTGCGGCCGATGACCCGATGATCACCTTCGAGCTGACCGATCAGGTTCGCGAGACCATTCAGCAGACGCTGTACCGGCTGCTGGCCAGCCGCCGCAACATGTTTCTCGGCTGAGCTCGGCGACTCACCAGTACCGATAGGCGCAGCATCTCGTCGAGATTGCCGTCAGGGCTGTGCACGCCGCCGGATTACGACCCTGGACTCAATCTCAACGGGCTAAAGCAGCTAAAGGCTCAATGAGCTAAAGCAGCTAAAAGGCTCAATGAGCTAAAGCAGCTAAAAGGCTCAATGAGCTAAAGCAGCTAAAGGCCTACTTCTTGCCCAGCGCCCGGTCGCGCATCGCCTCGAGGGCGGCGATCGTCGCGGCCTCAGTGTCGGCGTCCTGGTTGACCGACTCGCCGAGCATGGTGACCACGCTGGTCACCACCGGCTCGCCGTTCTCGTCGGTGACCTCGCTGCGGACCTCACTGACAACCGTGCCGTGCGACTCGATCACCGAGTCCAGGTAGGTGTCGAAGAACAACTTGTCACCGGCCACGATCGGCCGGTGGAAGGTGAACTTCTGGTCGCGGTGCAACACCCGGGAGATGTTGATCGGAATGTCGAACTTCTCGAAGATCTCCAGCTGCACCTGACGACCGGCGACCGCCAGGAACGTCAGTGATGCCACCAGCCCCGGATGCCCGGCTTCGGTGGCAGCGGCCTCGTCGAAATGCGCCGGGTGGTCATCTTTGACGGAGCGGGCGAACTCGCGAATCTTCTCCCGGCCGACCTCGAAGTAGTCCGGGAATCGGTAGTGGGTACCGATGACTTTCTGCGATTCGGTGTGTACTGCCATGCCGGTTTACCCCTCCGCTCGCCGTGGTGTTCGGCGGCGGAAAGCCTATCAGCGAGCCGGTCAGGTGCGCTCGTTCCGGTGTGCCACAGCTGCGGCCAGGGCCCCGCCGACGGCCCCCAGTGCGAGCGCGGAGGGTACGCCGATCCGCGCCGCCCGGCGGGCGGTCCGGAAGTCGCGGATCTCCCAGCCCCGCTTCCGCGCCGTCTCCCGCAAGGCGGCATCGGGGTTGATCGCCACCGCCGTGCCGACCAGCGAGAGCATCGGCACGTCGTTGAAGCTGTCGGAGTAGGCCGTGCAACGCCGCAGGTTCAGCCCCTCCCGGATCGCCAGGGACCGCACCGCGTGGGCCTTGCCGGGCCCGTGCAGGATCTCGCCGACCAGCCGGCCGGTGAACACCCCGTCGACCGACTCCGCGACGGTGCCCAGCGCACCGGTCAGTCCCAGTCGACGGGCGATGGTGTCGGCGAGCTCGTAGGGGGTAGCAGTGACCAGCCACACCTGCTGGCCGGCATCGAGGTGCATCTGGGCCAGTTCGCGGGTGCCGGGCCAGATCTTGTCGGCGATGATCTCGTCGTAGATCTCTTCGCCCAGATCGACCAGCTCGGACACCGGCCGGCCTTCGATGAACGCCAGTGCTTTGCGCCGGCCGGCCGCGACGTCGTCGCTGTTCTCCCTGCCGGTGAGCTGAAACTTGGCCTGGGCGTAAATGAACCCGAGGACGTCGCGGTACGTGAAGTAGTTGCGGGCGGCAAGCCCACGGCCGAAGTGCACCATCGAGGAGCCCTGGACCAGGGTGTTGTCGACGTCGAAGAACGCGGCGGCGGTCAGGTCGACCGGTTTGGGCGTCTCGGCGCCGGCCACATCGGCGAGCGCCCGCTCTGCGCTGGCGTCGCTCAGCGATGTCGCATCGGCGGCGGATGCCCGGTCGGCCGGGCCCGGTGATGCCATCACCCGACTCCTTCCGCTTCTGGGCTGGCAGGCCGGTGCTCCGGCCGTCAACAACCCTAACCGGCTGCAGGGCCGATGACCCCCAGGTGATCGCGTAGATCACCTTTGAGGTCGAACATCGAGTAGTCGCGGAAACTGAACCGCCAGACGCCGTCCACCCGCTCGAACGTGTCGTGATAGCGCCCGGCGGCTATCACCTGAAGCGCCACGGCGTCGGTCTGCTGCAACACCGTGTAGTAGGACCGGCAGGATGCGGTCCCGGCGGCCTCATCGATGTCGAGAATCGGATTGGTGATGACGTGCTTGGTGCGCGGCGTGCCGTCGGCGTGGATGGTGACGAGCCCGCGCCACAGCTGCAGGATGCCGGCGCTGTCGAGGATGACCGACCCTTCGGGATCAGCCTTGATCCGGGCGTGGGTGAACAGGGCCGCCGCGCCGTCCAGGTCGCCGGAGTCCATCAACTCGGCATAGCGATACAGCAGGTTGGTGATCGACACAGCGCTGGAGCTCATGATTCTGTCCGCCCGGGGTGAGGGTGATGCCGGCTTCCGGCCGGTCACACCGTAATTCACAGCGCGTGGGGACATCGCCGCAATCGGCGAGAGCCGGTGGCGTCGGCGGCGCCGGCCCGCCCTGCCACACTGGGACCATGACCCGCCACCAGGTTCAGCTGCTCACCCGGGAGGGCTGCCCGGTCTGCGTGCAGGTGTACGCCCAGCTGACCCAGCTGGCCGACGAACTCGGGTTCGACCTGCAGGCCGTGGACGTCGACGCCGCCGCGGCGGCCGGGGACACCGCCCCGCGCGCCGAATTCGGCGACCGGCTGCCGGTGGTGCTGCTCGACGGACGAGAACACAGTTACTGGGAAGTCGATGAGCCGCGGCTGCGTGCCGACGTGGCGGGTTCCTGAGGCGGTCCCAGCTCCGCCGCTCCTGCATCGAAGCTCGCTGAACCGCCGAATTTGGTGGGCCAGCGCTTTAGCCTCTACCGTGGAGTGAAGTTTGTTCACGGGTGACAGCAAGGAGCGGACCAGGTGATCTTGCCGTGAGCGTCCTGCTCTTCGGGGTGTCGCATCGAAGCGCCCCCGTCTCCGTCCTCGAGCAGCTCAGCACCGCTGAATCCGATCAGATCAAGATCGTCGAGCAGGTGCTGCAGTCGCCGCTGGTAACCGAGGCGATGATCCTGTCGACCTGCAACCGGGTCGAGATCTACGCCGTCGTAGACGCATTCCACGCCGGGTTGTCGGCGATCGGGCAGGTGCTCTCCGAGCATTCCGGCATGTCGATGGCCGACCTGACCAAGTACGCCTACGTCCGCTACAGCGAGGCCGCCGTCGAGCACCTGTTCTCGGTGGCCAGCGGTTTGGACTCCGCGGTCGTGGGCGAACAGCAGGTGCTGGGCCAGGTGCGTCGCGCCTACGCCTCCGCCGAGGCCAACAGCAGTGTCGGGCGGGTGCTGCACGAACTGGCGCAGCGCGCGCTGTCGGTGGGCAAGCGGGTGCACTCCGAGACCGGAATCGACGCCGCCGGCGCGTCGGTGGTCTCGGTGGCCTTGGGCATCGCCGCCAAGCAGTTGGGCGCCGACGCCCTGCAGGGACGGACCGCGGTGGTGATCGGCGCCGGGTCGATGGGTGCGTTGTCCGCGGCCCACCTGGTGCGCGCCGGTGTCGAGCACATCCACGTCGTCAACCGGTCGCTGCCGCGCGCGCAGCGGCTGGCCCGCAAGATCCGCGAGAGCGGCATCACAGCTGACGCCGTCGCCCTGGACCGGATGGCGGCCAGCCTGGCCAATGCTGACATCGTGGTTTCCTCCACCGGAGCGGTCAGCCCGGTCGTCTCGTTGGCCGACGTGCACCACGCGCTGGCCGGGGGCAACCGTGACGAGGTGACCCAACCGCTGGTGATCTGCGATCTGGGTATGCCGCGTGACGTCGACGCCGCGGTGGCCGGACTGCCCGGGGTGCGGGTCATCGACATGGACCGAATCCAGCGCGAGCCGTCGGCGCAGGTGGCCACCTCCGACACCGAAGCGGCGCGCAGCATCGTGGCCCGCGAGGTCGCCACCTATCTGGCCGGGCAGCGGATGGCTGAGGTCACCCCGACTGTGACCGCGCTGCGCCAGCGTGCCGCCGACGTGGTCACCGCCGAATTGCTGCGGCTGGATCACCGGCTGCCTGACCTGGACGCCGCTCACCGCGAAGAGGTGGCGCGCACCGTGCGCCGCGTCGTCGACAAACTGCTGCACGCCCCCACGGTGCGGGTCAAGCAGCTGGCAAGCTCTCCCGGCGGCGACAGCTACGCCGAGGCGCTGCGCGAGCTGTTCGAGCTCGATCCGACCGCCGTCGACGCGGTCGCGACCGCCGGCGAACTGCCGATGGTGGCCGGAGGGCTCGATGTCAGCGCCGAAACCGGGTCGGCCGGGTAGCTGTTTTGGGTGAAGTAATCCGCATCGGAACCCGGGGCAGCTTGTTGGCCACCACCCAGGCCGGAACCATTCGCGATGCCTTGGTGGCTGCCGGACACCCCGCCGAACTGGTCGTGATCACCACCGCCGGGGACGTCACGTCCGGTCCTATCGCCGACATCGGGGTCGGAGTGTTCACCGCTGCGCTGCGGGAGGCCATCCTCGACGGCCGAGTCGATGCCGCCGTGCACTCACACAAGGACCTGCCGACCGCTGCCGACCCCCGCTTCCTGATTGCCGCGAATCCGCCGCGGGAGGACGCCCGGGACGCGCTGGTGGCGCGTGACGGATTGGTGCTGGGTGAGTTGCCGGCGGGTGCCGTGGTGGGCACGTCATCGCCGCGGAGGGGGGCACAGCTTAGAGCACTGGGTCTCGGTTTGGAAATTCGCCCCCTACGAGGCAACCTAGATAGCAGGTTGAACAGGGTAAGCAGCGGCGAACTCGACGCCATCGTGGTAGCCCGGGCGGGTCTGGCCCGGCTGGGACGCCTCGACGCGGTCACCGAGACGTTGGAACCGGTACAGATGTTGCCGGCTCCGGCCCAAGGGGCACTGGCGGTGGAGTGCCGCGCCGGTGATACGGCCCTGGCGGAGCTGCTGGCGGAGTTGGACGACGCCGACACCCGCCTGGCGGTTACCGCCGAGCGGACTCTGCTCGCCGAACTGGAGGCGGGTTGTTCCGCACCGGTGGGCGCGATCGCCGAAGTGGTCGAGTCCATCGATGAGGAGGGCCGCGTCTTCGAGGAGCTGTCGCTGCGCGCATGCGTGGCGGCGCTGGACGGATCCGACGTGATTCGCGCGTCCGGCATCGGCAGTCCGGACCGAGCCCGTGAACTGGGTGTGTCGGTCGCGGCGGAACTGTTCGAGCTGGGTGCGCGCGAGCTGATGGCGGACGCACGGTGAAACGGGCATGGGTGAAGTGACTGGGAGTAACGAATGGCTCGCCAAGTGAGCGTGCGAGGGCAGAAGCCCAAGCCGGGCCGCATTGTTTTCGTCGGCTCGGGTCCCGGCGACCCCGGCCTGCTGACGACGCGGGCGCGGACGGCGCTGACGAACGCCGCGCTGGTGTTCATCGACCCCGACGTACCCGAGGCGGTGCTGGCGCTGATCGGCACGGACCTGCCCCCGATCGCCGGGCCGGTGCCCCCGGCGGCCCCCAAGGCGGACGACGCCGGGGCTCCTGACGCCGACGCTGCCGACGAGGCCGCGGCGACCGTTCCCGGCGGTCCCGACATCCGCCCGGCCCTGGGTGAGCCGGCCGAGGTTGCCAAGACCCTGACGGCGGAGGCCCGCTCGGGCGCCGACGTGGTGCGGCTGGTCGCCGGTGACCCGCTGTCCATCGACGCGGTCATCACCGAGGTGAACGCGGTAGCCCGCACCAACATTGCTTTCGAGATCGTGCCGGGACTGCCCGCCACGAGCGCGGTGCCCACCTACGCCGGCCTGCCGCTCGGCTCGTCGCACACGGTGGCCGACGTACGCGACCCGAACGTGGACTGGGGCGCGCTGGCTGCCGCTCCGGGGCCGCTGATCCTGCAGGCCACCACCTCGCACCTGCCCGAGGCGGCCCGCACCCTGATCGAGTACGGCCTGTCGGACAACACGCCGTGCGTGGTCACCACCTCGGGCACCACCTGTGCGCAGCGGTCGATCGAGTCCAGTCTCGGCGGCCTGACGGAGGCTTCGGCGCTGGCGAGCATCGACCCGGTCATCCTGCCCAACGGCCAGGAGACCTCGGCCGGGCCGCTGGTGGTCACCATCGGCAAGACCGTGAGCAACCGGGCCAAGCTGAACTGGTGGGAGAGCCGCGCACTGTACGGCTGGACGGTTCTGGTGCCGCGCACCAAGGACCAGGCCGGAGAGATGAGCGACCGGCTGGTCGGGCACGGGGCCTCGCCGATCGAGGTGCCGACCATCGCCGTTGAACCGCCACGGAGCCCGGCCCAGATGGAAAGGGCCGTCAAGGGTTTGGTGGATGGCCGCTACCAGTGGGTGGTGTTCACCTCGACCAACGCCGTGCGCGCCGTGTGGGAGAAGTTCGCCGAGTTCGGTCTGGACGCTCGCGCGTTCTCCGGTGTGAAGATCGCCTGCGTCGGCGAGGCCACCGCAGAGCGGGTCCGGGCGTTCGGCATCAGCCCCGAGCTGGTGCCTTCGGGTGAGCAGTCGTCGCTGGGCCTGCTGGACGAATTCCCGCCCTACGACGACGTTTTCGACCCGGTGAACCGAGTGCTGCTGCCGCGTGCGGACATCGCCACCGAGACGCTGGCCGAAGGGCTGCGCGAGCGGGGCTGGGAGATCGAAGATGTCACCGCCTACCGCACCGTGCGGGCTGCTCCGCCGCCGGCGGCCATCCGCGAGATGATCAAGACCGGCGGGTTCGACGCGGTGTGCTTCACCTCGAGCTCGACGGTGCGCAACCTCGTCGGCATCGCCGGAAAGCCGCACGCCCGGACTCTGGTGGCCTGCATCGGCCCCAAGACCGCCGAGACGGCAGCCGAATTCGGCTTGCGGGTGGACGTGCAGCCGGAGACGGCCGCGGTGGGTCCGCTGGTCGACGCGCTGGCCGAGCACGCCGCCCGGCTGCGGGCCGAGGGAGCGTTGCCGCCGCCGCGTAAGAAGAGCCGTAGGCGCTGACAGAGTCAGCGCGGGATCATGAGGCAACGTCCCCGTAGGCTGCGTTCCACTCCGGCACTGCGCCGGCTGGTGGCCCAAACCTCGCTGGAGCCCAGGCATCTGGTGCTGCCGATGTTCGTCGCCGACGGCATCGACGAGCCGAGGCCGATCGCGTCCATGCCCGGGGTGTATCAGCACACGCGCGATTCGCTGCGCGCCGCGGCTGCCGAGGCGGTGGCGGCCGGCGTGGGCGGCCTGATGCTGTTCGGGGTTCCGGCAGAGGCCGACAAGGACAGCACCGGATCGGCCGGGGCGAATCCCGACGGCGTGCTCAACACCGCGCTGCGGGATCTCGCCGCGGACCTCGGTGATTCCACCGTCTTGATGGCCGACACCTGCCTGGACGAGTTTACCGATCACGGCCACTGCGGGGTCCTTGACGAGCGGGGCCGGGTCGACAACGACGCGACCGTGAAGTGCTACGTGGAATTGGCTGTTGCCCAAGCTGATTCCGGCGCCCACGTGGTGAGCCCGAGCGGCATGATGGACGGCCAGGTGGCCGCCATCCGCGACGGACTCGATGCCGCGGGGCACAGCGACGTGGTGATCCTGGCGTACGCGGCAAAGTTCGCCTCAGCGTTCTACGGTCCCTTCCGTGACGCGGTCGCCTCGTCACTGTCGGGGGACCGGCGTACCTACCAGCAGGAACCCGGGAATGCCCGCGAGGCGCTGCGCGAGGTCGCCCTCGACCTCGCGGAGGGGGCCGACATCGTGATGGTCAAACCCGCGATGGCCTATCTGGACGTGATCGCCGCGGCTGCCGCAATGTCCACGGTTCCGGTCGCCGCCTACCAGGTCTCCGGCGAGTACACCATGATCGCGGCGGCGGCCGCCAACGGCTGGATCGACGAGCGATCGGCGGCGCTGGAGTCGCTCATCGGTATCCGGCGTGCCGGCGCCGACATCGTGCTGAGCTACTGGGCGGCCGAAGCGGCCGGTTGGCTGGCGTGACGGCTCCACCTGATGGCCCGCGGCCCCCGGTCGGGGCTCCCGTTGAGCGTCCTGCCGATGTGGACACCGGATTCTGGCTGTGGCTGGCCGCACTGCCCCTGATGACATGCGGGTACGTGGTCAACATGTTGACCGCCCCGGAACTGTCCGAAACGGCGTTGATCTACCCGATCACCGCGCTGACGGCGATCGTGGTGGTTGGGGTGGTGGCGACGTTTCTGATGTTGATGCGCGCCGGGTACCGCTGGGCGCGCACCGTGTTGACTGGCGGGGGCATTGCCGCGGTGGTCAACGCCGTCAGCGGTCTGGGGCATGCCGACCCCAGGCCCGCGGTCGCGATGGTCGTGGCGGTCACCGGCATTGTCGGTTCGGTGCTGATTGCCGCAGGTATCTTCCTGCTGCACCGGTCCGATGCGCAGGCCTACTTCATCCGGTAGCTACCCGTTGCCGCTGGCGGCCGTCACGGTGACGCTGACGGTGCCGGCCCCGTTGTCCGAGGCGATGAGCAGCACCGGTGCGCCGGGAGCCGAGACCACATGCCCGCCGGTGACGCTGACCTGATAGCCGTCCGGATAGACAATGTCGGGCACCGCGATCGCCGTCTGCGCCCCGGCGGCGAAATTACCCGCACCGCCGGCCATTTCGGTGGAGTAGCTGAGCGCGAAGGTGCCGGAGTCGAACGACCAGGAGATCGGGGTGCCGGCGATGGCCTGCGCGTAGGGCACCGCCGACGCGTCCAGCCTGGCCCAGTCGACGTTGTCGCCCACCGGTGGCTTGGCGGGGTCGTAGACCAACGCCGCCCACGGGCCGCTGCCGGTGAGGCTGGGCGTGCCGTTGTACGCCCACTGCGACCACCCCCACATGCGCTGGTCGGCATTGTTCATCACCCGCATGATCTCGTCGGCACCGTTGGCCGATCCGAACTCGGAGATCAATCCCGGCACACCGTAGGCGCTGGTGTAGGCTTCGCCGTTGTCGGCCAGCAGGTCGATGTAGTCCGGACACAGCGGTGAGAGGGCCGCGCTGATGCTGGTCAGCATGCAGTAGTCATGGAAGGCGAAGACGCCGTGTGGGTCGTCCACCTCACGCAGCTGAGTCGGAACCGCCTCGTTGAACAGGGTGTTGGGCTCGTAGATCATCGGTGTGTGCGGGTCGACAGACCGGATTGCCGCGCTCACCTGGTTGTAGAACGGGGTCAGCTGTTGAGCTTCGAAGTAGGAATTGCCGAATATCGTTGACAGCCAAGTCGAACCGGCCCAGGGCTCGTTGATGATCTCGTAGCCGGCGATGTTGGGGTCGTCTTTGAAATAGTCCGCGACGGCCTGGGTCATCCGCGCGTAGTGGTTCAACAGACCGACACCGTCGGGTCCTTTGGCGTTGGACCAGAACATGTCCCAGGCGTGGTTCTGTGCGGGGTTGAGGGGGTAGTTGAGTCCGAAGGCGATGTCGGGGTTGGGCAGCCCGCCGGTCTGGGTGGCCCATTCCGGTGCGCCTTCGCCGCGGAAGACCGGGCTGAAGTCGTCCTGGTGGAAATCGATGATGCTGACGATGCCGTATTTGGCCAGGATCTGCACTGTCTGGCTGATCGAGGCCAGATAGTTGTAGTCGATGACGCCGGGCTCTGGCTCCACGCCCGCCCAGATGACGCCCAGCCGTATCGAGTTGAAGCCGTTGGCCGCCAGGAACGCCGCGTCGTCCTCATCGAATCCGCCTGCCGCGGGGTCATACGGCGGAATCTTGTAGACCTCGTTGAACCCGTGCAGAACGAGGACCCGGCCGTCGCTGTCGGTGATCCACGTGCCGGCGGTGGTGATCCCGGCGACGGCCGCCGGCGCGCCGTCGAGAATCCCGAAGTTGCCGTGGTCGCCGTGGATGCCCAGCAGCATGCTGGCGTTTCCGCCTGCACCGCCGAGGGCGGGGAGATCGCCTGGACCGGTGTAGATGCCGTCGCCGGCGTCGCCGCCGGCACCGCCGTTGCCCATCAGCCAGCCGCCGTCACCGCCGTCGCCGCCGTTGCCCCCAAGGCCACCGTCCGCGCCGTCACCGCCGTCACCGCCGTCTCCGCCGTTGCCGAACATGCCGGCGTTGCCTCCGGTGCCACCCACGCCGCCGGTTTCCGTGTTGTCCCAACCGTTTCCGCCGTCACCGAACAACCAGCCCCCGTCGGTGCCGTCGGGATTATCGGCGGTGCCATCGATGCCGTCGCCGATCAGGGGTCGTCCGGTCAGGGTCAGGAACGGCTGGTTGATGAGGGAGCTGAGTTGTTGGCCGAGGTCGCTGTCGAGCCAGTCTTCAATGCTGTCGTGGATCGGTGTGTAGAGGTACTGCAGCAGCAGGCTGTTGGGGTCGGCGGCTGCCGGGGCGGCCCAGGCGGTGTCGGCCAGTTCGGTCAGGACGTCGTCCCAATGGGTGGGGTCGAAGAAGGTGTCCCAGGCCGACGGTGAGAACACCGCGTCCCAGTCCAGGGTGTTGGTGGTGATGTCCAGGAAGGGCCCGAAAGCCGCCTCGACGGCGTCATCGAAGTCGGCCTGCGCTGCCGGGGCGGCGGCCAAGGGAGCCCATCCGAAGGCGAATGCTCCGGCAGTGGCGGCGATACCGATGACGCGGCCGCGCCGGGGGCGATCTGCGGTGGAGCAGCTGCGGCGCATCATCCTGGTGATCATCTCCAAGTCGCGGCAAACCTGTGTAGAACATATATGCAGGCAGAAATCTAACCCCGGCTCCTTGCCGGCAACTTACGAATCGCGGAAACCTGCGGAGGCGGCGGCCAGGTGCTGCGAACCGCGGGGCCGAAGTTAGGCTGACTCCACATGTCCGACACCCCGCCGCAACCGACACCGCTGTTCTTCGAGCGCGGTGCCAGCTGGTATTGGGTGCTGTTCGGCCCGATTTCGGCGGGATTGCTGGTGCTGATCCAGAACTCCGGCGGCTACGGCTTTCAACCTCTGGTGCCCACCGTGTTGTTGGTCCTGGTCTCGGCGATGCTGGCCATCCAGGTGAAGGCGGCGCGTATCCACACCTCCGTCGAGCTGACGGCAGAGACCTTGCGGCAGGGCACCGAAACCATTCGGGTCGCTGACATCGTCGCGATCTACCCTGAGGCCCAGCGGCCGTCCGGCTGGGGCAAGCAGGAACTGGAGAAGTGGCAGGAATCCCGGGCGCTGGGTGAGCTGAGCGGAGTACCTCGCCGCCGCTGGGGCATCGGACTGCGGCTGACCGGGCGCCGCACCGTGCAGGCCTGGGCGCGGGACCATCGCCGGCTGCGCGCCGCGCTCAGCGAATTGGTTCCGGAGACCGTCCCGCCCGGCGGGCCGGCGGAAACCGATGTCGAGGACGGATCGTCTTGGTGAGGGCCGCCCCGCTCTTTCGGGCTCTGGTCGAGCTGGCCCTGGCCGTCGCCGCGGCGGTGGGCTGCGTGGTCAGCTGGCTGCAGGTGCGCTACCTGGTGCTGGTCGCGCCGGTCATCGATGGTGAACCGGCTACCACCTCGGTGACCTACGACCCCCGCATGCTGCTGTTGACCTGGGTCTTGGCCACCGCCGCCGGGGTGCTGGCAGTGGTGGGTGCTGCACGCCTGCGCCGGGCTCGCCGCACCCCCGGGATGCAATACCCCACGGGGGTATCATCGGCGGCGTGATCGCCACCGACCTCGAGCTGCGGGGAATGACCTGTGCGTCGTGCGCCGCGCGGGTGGAGCGCGGACTCAACGCGCTCGAGGGTGTGCACGCCACGGTGAACTTCGCGGTCGAACGGGCCCGCGTCGAACACGATCCGCGTGTCTCGGCCGCAGACCTGGTGCGTGTTGTGGAGAGCACCGGCTATCGGGCCACGGTGGTCGGGCCGGCCGGGAACGCCCCCGACCAACAACACCCGGAATTGCCGGCCGATCGACTGCTACCGCGGCTGATCGGCTCGGCGCTGCTGGCCGCGCCCGTGGTTGTGCTGTCGATGGTGACGGCCTGGCAGTTCAGCGATTGGCAGTGGGTGGTGTTTGCGCTGACCACCCCGATCGTGGTGTGGGGCGGTTATCCGTTCCACCGTGCCGCATTGCGCACCGCCGCCCACCGCGCCGCCACCATGGACACCCTGGTTTCGCTGGGCACCCTCGCGGCCTATCTGTGGTCGGCTGTTGCGGTCATCACCGGGGCGGGCCATCTGTATTTCGAGGTGGCGGCCGTCGTCACGGTCTTCCTGCTGGCCGGTCGCTACGCCGAAGCGCACGCCAAACGTTCGGCGGGCGCGGCGCTGCGGGAACTGCTGGAGCTCGGGGCAAAGGACGCCGCGGTCATGCGGCGCGAGGACGGTGTGCCGAGCGAGGTCCGGGTGCCGATCGCCGACCTGCGGGTGGGCGACGTCATCGTGGTTCGGCCGGGGGAGCGGGTCGCCGCTGACGGTGTGGTCATCGACGGTGCCACCGCCCTGGACACCTCGGCGATGACGGGCGAGTCGCTGCCGGTGGAGGTCACCGAGGGCGACAAGGTGCTGGGCGGTTCG
This sequence comes from Mycolicibacter nonchromogenicus, assembly GCF_002101775.1. Taxonomy (GTDB): domain Bacteria; phylum Actinomycetota; class Actinomycetes; order Mycobacteriales; family Mycobacteriaceae; genus Mycobacterium; species Mycobacterium nonchromogenicum. The sequence goes on from NZ_LQPI01000040.1 coordinate 28,653, forward strand.
CTCAACACCACCGGGCTGGTGCTGGTCCGCGCCACCAAGGTCGGTGCCGACACGCAGCTGGCCCGGATGGGCGCCATGGTCGCCGACGCTCAGGCCGGTAAGGCATCCGTGCAGCGGCTGGCCGATCGGGTCTCGGCGGTGTTCGTGCCCGCGGTGCTCGGGATCGCCGCACTCACCCTGGCCGGCTGGCTGCTCAGCGGCGCATCCGTTGCGGCGGCGTTCACCGCGGCCGTCGCGGTGCTGATCATCGCCTGCCCGTGCGCGCTGGGGCTGGCCACACCCACCGCCATCCTGGTCGGCACCGGCCGCGGCGCGCAGCTGGGCATCTTGATCAAGGACCCCCGGGTCCTGGAGGCCGTCAAGGACATCGACACCGTCGTGCTGGACAAGACCGGCACGGTAACCACCGGGGAAATGGCTGTCGGTGGTCTCGCGGTCGCCGGCGGCGAAGACCCCGATGTCGTGCTGGCCCGGGCCGCTGCCGTCGAATCGGCGTCCGAGCACCCGATCGCCGCGGCCGTCGTCGCCGCGGCCAACGCGGGCGGTCTGCAGATCGCCGCGGTGACCGAGTTCACCAGCCGTCCCGGCCACGGCGTGAGCGGGGTGGTCGACGGTGTGCGCGTCGAGGTCACCCGCGCGGCCGTCGCTCACCAGACCGGCACCGCCGTCGACGTCTCCTGGGACGGTCAGGTGCGCGGGACGGTCACCCTGACCGACACCGTGCGGCCCACCAGCGCAGCGGCGGTGGCCGAGCTCAAGGCCATGGGCATCACTCCCGTGCTGCTCACCGGAGACGGCGCGGCGGTGGCCCGCACGGTGGCCGGTGAAGTCGGGATCGACCCTGCCGACGTCATCGCCGATGTCTTGCCCGCGGAGAAGGCCGAGGCGGTCAAGAGACTGCAGGCACAGGGCCGGCGGGTCGCCATGGTCGGTGACGGCGTCAACGACTCGGTGGCGCTGGCCACTGCCGACATCGGGATGGCGATGGGGACCGGAACCGATGCCGCGATCGAGGCCGGCGACGTGACGCTGGTGCGCGGTGACCTCGGCACGGTTGCGACGGCACTGCGGTTGTCCGCACGCACCCTGCGAATCATTCGGCAGAACCTGGTCTGGGCGTTCGGCTACAACATCGCGGCGATTCCGCTGGCGGCGGCGGGCCTGCTCAACCCGATGATCGCGGGTGCGGCGATGGCGGCCTCGTCAGTTCTGGTGGTGACGAACAGCCTGCGGCTGCGGCGGTTCGAGCGCTAAGGCCCAAGCGCATCACGAGTCCAGCCAGGCCAACTGGGCCGGCAGCTGCTCGCGCCAATAGGTCACGTCGTGGCCGCCGGGGGAGAACCCCCCGGCCGGCGGTGGGTTCAGTTGGCCGATGAAACTCTTTGTCGCGTAAGCGAAGCTGTCCGAGGTCCCGCAGTCGACGCGCAGCGGGAACGGGGCCAGTCGCGGCACCAGGTTGAACACTGAGCCCGTCCGCCAGTCGTCGACGCTGTCGAACGCGCCGGCGGGCGCGCCGAAGTAGGTCATGTAGATCGCCGGGCTGATCGCACAGATCCCCGCGGTACGTGATGGCCCCAGGCGGGTGGCCAGCTGCAGTGCGCCGTAGCCGCCCATCGACCAGCCCATAAACCCGACGCGGGTGATGTCGATGCCCTTCTCCGGCAGCATCGGGATCAGCTCGTTCAGCACCATGGCGCCCGCGTCTTCACCAGAGCTGTGCCGGCGCCAATAGGTGTTGCCGCCGTCGACGGCCACCACCGCGAACGGCGGCCGGCCGGCCACGGTCAGCTTCGCCAGTTCTTCCTCCACGCCCAGATCCATCACCCAGGCCGCGTCGCCGTCCTTGCAGTGCAGGGCGATGACCGGCCGCAGCGGACCGGTCTGCCCCGGCGGGCGGGCGATGATCCAGTTGGTCTCCACGCCGCCGCGGGCGGCCGACACGAACGAGCCGGATTCGCGGGTCGGGTAGGTGTTGCCGGTCGCCCGCGACTCGGCCGGGTGCCGCCCCGCACCCACGCCGAACAGGCCTGCAGCCCCCGCGGCACCGACCCCCAGGCGCAGCGCAGCGCGGCGGGTCAGATCTGCCATGCACAGCATCATCGCGTGGCGCTTACTCGGTTTGGCCTGTCGCGCCCCGGTTTTTGATCAGGTTGATGCGGGTTCGTTAGGAACATCGGGAACGGGTGGGCGGCCGAACTGCCGGCGGAACGCCTCCACCGTGTAGCTCACCACGGTTGCCTCCCGCGGGGCGCGAACCGTCGCCGAGCGGGGGATCCGCACCATGGGTCCGAGCTGGCCGGCGTACTGGTCTGGTTTGCCGATCTTGAGCAGGCCGTCGCCGGCTCCGGCCGAGTCGGGGGCGATCTCCACCTCACCTTCGGTGACGACGTAGATCAGGTCCTCGACGCTGCCCTGTTCCAGCAGTACCGAGCCCGGTCCCAGCCGGACCGGCGCCTGCTGCGGGCGCGTCGGTACGGCGGTCGGCGACAGTTGGACGACGATGTCGGCCAGCGGGACGATCCGGGTGTCGTGGGTCGCGACCACCACAACACGGTCGCCGGCCGCCAGCATGCGCAGCAGTTGCACAACTTCGGCGGCCCGAACGTAGTCCAGTTGGGCGGTGGGTTCGTCGGCCAGGATCAGCGGCGGATCCAGCGCCAGGGCGCGCGCCACCGCCACGCGCTGTTGCTGGCCGCCACTGAGCTGCCCGGGGCGGTGGTGTGTGCGGTCGGCCAGACCGACCCGTGACAGCAGATCGCGGGCGCGTTCCTGGGCCGACCACTGGGTCCATCCGGCCGCCCACATCGGGACCATCACGTTCTCCAGCGCGGTCAGGCTCGGCACCAGATTGAACGCCTGGAAGACGATGCCCACCGTGCGCCGCCGGTAGGAGGTGATGTCACGGCGGCTGAGCGTGGTCACATCGGTGGCGCCGAACAGGATCTGCCCGCTGGTCGGGCTCAGGATGCCGCCCAAACACGACAACAGCGTCGTCTTGCCGCAGCCACTGGGACCGAGCACCACCACCAATGATCCGGCCGGGACATCGAGGCTCAGGCCGTGGATCGGACGGATCGGCTCGCCGCCGCCGGTGGCGTATTCGATGACCAGATCACGGATCCGCAGGTCGCCCACGAGTCACGGCCCTCCGAACGCCAGTACCGGATCCACGGCCACCGCGTGGCGCAGACCCGCGAGGCTGGCCAGCAGACCGATCCCCACCGCGGTCAGGATCAGCAGCGCGAACGACGAGCCGGTCACCGCCACCAGCATCGGAAACAGCGGTCCGATCGACACCGTCAAGACGCCACCGAGCACCGCTGCGGCCACCGCGACCACCACCGCTTGCAGCGCCAGCCCGGCCAGCACCAACCACGTGGTGACCCCCAGCGCCTTGAACACCGCGAAGTCGCGGGTGCGTTCCAGCGCAGACAGGTAGATCAGCGAGCCCACGATCAGGGCGGCGACCCCCCACAGCAGCACCGACATGTAGGTCAGGGCCATCTGTGCCCCCGCCAGCGGGCGGACCATGTCGTCGACGGCGGCGGCCCGGTCCACCACCCGGTAGCCCTCCGGCACGTGCGCGGCTGCGCCCCGCACGCCGATCGCCGAGACCACCGGCTGTCCCGAATACATCAGCCGCTGAGCGCCCCCCACGGTCAAGAAGCCATTGGGTTGGCCGGCCAGCGTGGTCGACTTCTCCACCAGGCCGACGATCCGCAGCTTGTCCGCTCCCAGTTCGATTTCGTCGCCGACGGCGCGCTTGAGCGTGGTCGACATCGCGATCTCGTTGGGCTCGGTCGGTGCCCGCCCCTGTGTCAATGGCGGCATCGCGGCCTTGGGCACGCCGTAGATGTTCACGTTCAGCGGCGACTGGCCGTCCTGCAGGATGGTGTTGCCGTAGACCACCGGCAGCGCCGCGTCCACGCCGGCGATTCGGGCGACGTCGCCGGCTTCGGCCTGCGGGAAGCGTGACGAGCCCATGAAGGGCCCGACCGCGGCCGTCTGGATCAGGTAGCCGTCGATGGCCAGGGAATCGACCACGTGCTCCGCCTCGACCCGGAATCCGTGCGTCAGTCCGGCCAGGACCAGGGTCAGGGCGAACACCATCGCGGTGCCCACCGCGGCGACGATGAAACGGCGCAGTCGCCACTGCAGATCTCGAAAGGCGGTGATTAACATCCGCACCACCGCGATGTTATCGCAGCTTGCGGCCGTGACGGCCATCTCGGCGTAAGGCCGGAAGAGCCTCCGCTAATCCGGAATTGCCGGTCAACCGCTACCTTTTGGACTACAAATACACACACGTACACACACGCCCCTTTCCCGAGCGCGGTGTACGCCCCAGGGAGGGGGTCGGTGATGGATTACGCTGCGCTGCCACCGGAGATCAACTCGTTGCGGATCTACACCGGGCCGGGTTCCGCGCCGATGCGCGCCGCTGCCGCCGCCTGGGGTGGGCTCTCCGCCGAACTGCACTCGGCGGTCGCATCCTATGAAGCGGTGATCGCCGAACTGACGGCCCAGGCCTGGCTGGGGCCGGCGTCTGAGGCGCTGACTCGGGCCGCCGCACGGTACGTGGCCTGGATGACGGAGACCGCGGCGCAGATCGACCACACGGCCGCACAGGCCAACGCGGCGGCGGCGGCCTACGACGCGGCGCACAGTGCGACGGTGCCCCCGTCGGTGGTGGGGGCCAACCGAGTCCAACTCCAGCTGCTGATCGCCACCAATGTCTTGGGCACCAACACCGCGGCGATCGCCGCCAACGAGGCCGAGTACGCCGAGATGTGGGCCCAGGACGCGGCCGCCATGTATGCCTACGCCGCCGCTTCGGCGGCCGCGACCGGTCTCGCACCGTTTCAGGCGCCACCGCAGACCAGCAATCCCGCGGGACCGGCCAGCCAGGCCGACTCGTCGTCGGACATCCAGTCCCTGCTCAGCCAGCTGGCATCGGGGATCGGCGGGTCGCCGAACAACTCGCTGCTGCAGACGGCGGCGGCCACGCTTCCCGGCGTGGCGCAGGGGCCCGATGACCTGCTGGTGTGGCCGAGCTTCTCGGACCTGTTCGGCGTGAGTGCGGTGTCGACGGCGGGGCTGGTCATGTCGATCGGCGCCTGGGCTGCGGGGGACGCCAGCACCCGCGAGATCTTGGCCGAGCAGGACCAGTTGCAGCTGGTGGAGTACGAGATCCTGCACAGCATCGAGCTGTTCTCCCCGTTGACACCGTCGCGGCCGCTGGTGCCCGGGGCGTCGCTGTCGGCGGCGATGGGCGAGGCGATCACCGCCGGGAACCTGTCGGTGCCGATCAACTGGGCGGCCAACGCCCCGGAGATCCGGAGTCTGTCGTACACCAAGCCGCTGGCGGGACCGGCCTTGGGCGGAGCGCCGGCGACGTCCCTGAGCGCTGCCGGTACCGCCTTCAGTCAGATGGCGTTGGCGGGCATGGGTGGCAGCGCCCTGGCGGGTTCGATCAGTCGCGGCCGCGGGGGTGCCGACGCGGAATCGAACGCGAAAGTGCAACTGCCTCAACGTGCGGCGGGCGCGGCGGCTGATTCGCCGGCCGGCGACACCGGGGACGCCCCCGGCCCGTCGCTGATGGGCATCGCCGCGGAGATCCGCGAATTCGCCGAGCTGCGGGATCGCGGGTTGATCACCAACGACGAGTACAACGAGCAGAAAATGCGCCTGTTAGGGCAGTGATCTAATTCCGCGTTTGCGGTTGATCTTCCGCACAAATACCGCCCTTGTGGACGCAAGTCTCGCTGGCTAAGCTCCGGCCACTCAGTGGTTGCCAGGGGTGAGGCGAGGGGGCGGGAAATGGTCGATTGGGGCAGTGCGGGTTGTCTCAGCAGGAACCGCAATACCCTCGCGGGGGTCTGCTTGGCGCTGGCGGTGGCACCCGTGTCACCGGCCTCGGCCGATGTCGAAGACCTGTTGGATCAGTTTTTCGACGTCGCGAGCCTGGGCGCTTCGTCGGTACCCGACGTCGCCACCGCCAGCGACCTGTGGGACGCCCAGGTCGGTGCCGATATCTACGTGTGGGCCTCGGCGGCTGAGACCGTCGTCGCCGGGCTGTCGCAGGACCAGCTGTACGCGTCAATTCACGATCTGGGCGAGCTGTGGATTCAGGGACCAGGTGTCCTGGTGGATCCGATCATCAACCCGCTCTTCGCTTTTGACGGCGCATGCGGGCTGATCTGCAACGGTGTCGACGGCACCGTGGACAGTCCCGACGGTGGCGACGGCGGCTGGCTGTTCGGCGACGGCGGCAACGGTTACAACCCCGGCGCCGACCAGAACACCGAGTTGGGGGTCAACGGCGGCGACGGCGGCGATGCCGGGATGGTCGGCAACGGTGGTTTCGGCGGCGACGGCGGGGCCAGCGCCAACGGCGGCGTCGGCGGGACCGGCGGCTGGTTCATGGGCAACGGCGGCGACGGCGGTTGGGGCGGTGACGGGCTCGACAGTGTCTCGGGGACTGCCGGCAACGGGGGCGACGGTGGGTTGGGCGGCGATGCGATCTCACTGTTCGGCGCGGGCGGACGCGGCGGTGACGGCGGTGATGGCGGCTGGGGCAACGATGGCGGCGACGGTGGCGATGGCGGCAAGGCTGCCGATGGCGGCGACGCCGTCATGGGCTTCAGTGGTGCCGGCGGTTCAGGCGGCTACGGCGGGAATGGTGGTGTCGGCACCGCAGATCACCCCAGCGGTGGCAACGGTGGCAACGGCGGTGCGGCCGGCAACGGCGGCGCCCTGCAGTTCATGGGTGACCCCGGTGCGGGTGGCTTCAGCGCGCCGGGCGGCAACGGTGGCGACGCCCTGGCCGGGTCGTTCGGCAACGGCGGAAACGGTGGACACGGCGGCGTGGGCGGAACGGGCGGGTACGGCGGCGTGCCGAGTCACGGCCGGGTCGGCGGTGACGGTGGCGACGGCGGCGCGGCGGGATCGCCTGCCGGCATAGCGGGCAACGGTGGCGACGGCGGCATCGGTGGAAACGGCATGGTCGGTGCGCCCGGCAGCGGGGAGAGTGGTGGCGGTGGCAAGGGAGGCAACGGTGGCGCCGGCGGCGCCGGCACGGTCGGGGACCCCATAGGAGGCACCGGAGGGCGCGGCGGGGATGGCGGTGACGCCGGAAACGGAGCGATTGCGGATGCGGCCGGATCCGGGGGCGCCGGTGGGGCGGGCGGCGCGGCCGGGCCCGGCGGGTCGGTCGGTCGCGGCGGCGACGGCGGCAATGGCGGCGTGGGCGGTCAGGCTCCTGCGCCGGGGGCAGGCGGTAAGGGTGGTAGTGGCGGAGCGGGCAACCCCGATGGCAGCGACGGTCAGTCCGGGCCGCCCGGCGGCTCGTGACCGGATCGGGTCAGCCGAGCTGATCCGGGCCTTCGGGTGCCGGCCAGTCATGCGGCAGCATCGGGATGGTGGGTCCGGTGGCGCTCTCGGCAATTGCGTGCAAACCGGTTGCCGCAGAGTATTTCTCATGCCCAGCAGTGCCTGAGAACCCCATCTGGACCGCGCCCTGCCGGTCGGCCAGAGCCTCCGGTGAGTTGAGGTATTCGTAGCGGTGTCCAGGGTCGGTCAGGGCCTTGCGCTGCCGGCGTCGGCGCGCCCGGTCTGTGGAGGCGCCGCCGCCCACTGTCGCCTCGACCGCGTCGCGACGCTGCTCCTGCGCAGAAACGCTCGAGCGTACTTTCATCGGCGTCCCGCTGGCCGGGCCGGCGCCCACCAGGTAGGGGAGGAATGCTGATTCAGTGCCGGTGAACGGCGGCGGAAGTGGCGGGGCGGCACCGGCCACGCCGGCGGCCGGCGCCAGCGCCGGCGGGGCCGGGGGACCTGCCGCGGCGGGAGCCGGCGATGCCGCCGTCGGGGCTGCCGCGGCAGCGGGCACGGGCTGTGCGGGGTTCGGAGAGGGCGCCGCAGGTGCGGCGGGTGCGTTGCTTACCGCCACGTCGGCCAGCCCGGTGACACCGACCACCCCACCGAGCGGCAACACGGGTGCGACCAAGCCGAGCATGGTTTCGGTCAGCGCGGTTACCGCCGGCGCCATTCCGAGCACGATCTCACCGGCGTAGTGCGGCGCGATGGTCATCAGCACCGGGTCACTGATCAGGCTGGTGAGGGGATTGTTGCTGGACAAGTCGGCCTGGATGGCCTCGTTGATCTCAGCGATCCGGGTGGTCCACCAGCTCTCCTGGTAGATGTTGCCGAAGTCCTGGGAGGGCGCCTGGCCGGTCCGGTGCTGGTGGTCGCGATGCTTCGGGGTGTCGGGATTGAGGACCGTGGGCGCGGTCGAAGCCGCCGGCGATGACGCCACCGCCGCTGCGGTCACCTCCTGATACGTCGACATCGTGGTTGCCGCCTGAACCCACATCCGGGTGTAGTCGGCCTCGTTGACCGCGATCGGAATCGCATTGATCCCAAAGAAGTTCGTCGCCACCAGTACGGCATGGAGGGCGTGGTTGGCGGCCAGCTCGCCCGACGTGGGCATGGCGGCCAGCGCGGACGTGTACGCGGTGGCGGCGGTCTGATGTTGAGCTGCCAACGTCATGCTGTCCGCGCCGGCTTTGGTCAGCCAGGCCAGATACGGAACATTCGCCGCGACATAGGATTCCGCGCTCGGGCCCTGCCATGAGCCCGCCTGTACGGCCGAGAGCAGGGTGGAAAGTTCTTGCGCCACTTCGGTGTATTCCGTGCTCAGGGCATCCCACATCGCGGCGGCTGCCAGCAGTGGTCCCGCACCCGGTCCGCTGCTCAGCAGAGCCGAGTGCACCTCCGGTGGCGAGGCCATCCAAATCGGCTCCGTCATGGTCGCCTTCCGCGCGGTGAACAGACGAAATCCTAAACCTCAAATCTTGACTATTTCCTGGGGATTTACTCGGGATGAGGATCCAAAGCGTGAATGGGGCCCGCAGATGCTTCGACGAGGCTATTGGGCGTCTGAACGCACCAGAAAGCCGCTCATGATCAGACTGCGTGCCAGTTCAATCTGTTGCGCGGTGGCCAGTCCGGGCAGTTCTCCGACCCGGAACGGCTCAGAGCATTCCGACACGAATCGCATCGCGGACGCGTGGTCCGCGCCGGCGGTGACGATCAGCTGCGCGAACTGCAGGCCGACGCCGTCGGCCGTCGTGGTCACACGCGAGTACAGCGGGTGCTGCTTTCGAACCCAGGTATCGACGTCGAGCCCGACGGTGTCGCTGACCTGCCCGACGACCGGACAACGGGCGCGCCGCAGCAGAAAATCCTGCATGGCGCCAAGGCCTTCCGCGACGGCGTCGGGGGACCCGACCACGGACAGGCCGGAACTGATCAATGAGCTCAGGCTCGACTGCACCTGCGCATCGTCCAGGTGGCGTGCCGGCAGTCGAGTGTGCACGACGTCATCACGCAGGCTCAACAGGTGTAAGGCGTGGGTCAGCAGCGTGAGCACCGTCGGGACGTGGATGCCGACGGTCAGGTGCAGCGACGGTTCGGCCCCCGTCTCCGCGGAGTGCACAACGCCTCGCGGCAGGTAGAGGGTGTCTCCCGCCTGAAGGTGCAGACTCGTCGGCTCCGGCAGACCAGCGGGGTCGACCTCGTACATCCGCTGCATCAGGTGCGGCGACACCGGGTCGTCGCCGTAGAGATACCAGGTCTTGCTGCCCTGGACCTGCAACACCAGCACGTCGTGGTGGTCGTAGTGCGGCAGGAAGCCCGTGGCGGTCGCCGGGGTGATGTAGGCGTTGACGTGGGTCGGAAAATTCAGCTCGACCTCGACGCCGTGGGTCAGCGTCGACATGGAGCGCAGGTACTTCTCGATGTTGTTGCAGATGATCGTGTAGCCGCTGTCGGCCGCGGCGCGAACACGCGCCACGTCCAAGGTGCCGTCGGGCAGCGTGTACTGATCGGCCTCCAAGTGATCGGCGCCGCGTACCAGGCGCACCGCAGGCGGCTCGGTACGCAATGCCGCCAGCAGACGATCCACCGCCGACGGGCCGGCCAGCAGGCGGTCGAAGTAGTCGGCGCGGCCCCGGCGGATGTGGTGCGGGCTGACGCCCCACAGCTCATCGAGGAAGGTCTCCACCGTCACCGGCCCCAGCAGCCAGGCGAGCGGAGCGTCCGGGCTCTCCGGGATCGCGAAGCCCGACACCGGCCTCAAGCGCGGGTCAACAACAAGGTGTGCGGCACGCCGGCGCGTCCGAGCAGCTGACGCCACGGCGCCTTCAGCAGGCCCACCGCCTCCTCGGTCGGCACGATTCGCGGATTCGTGACCGCGAAGGTCTTCCCGCCGACTTTGACCCGGCCGGCGTCGGCGGCCTGCAGATTCTTCACCCAGTCGCGGCCGGTCCCGTACGGCAGCAGCACCGCCACGCCGTCGGCGGTGTGGAACATCGAGACCGGGGTGCGGTAGACCGTGCCGGAGCGCCGGCCGGTGTGCTCGACGATCGACCACATCGGCACCCAGCCGCAGAACGGGCGGAACAGAGGATTCGTCACGACGCGGTTGAACCGGGCACGCCGGTCAGAGAACCGCACCACTCAGCCCTGCCGGGTCAGCAGCACGGCCTGCTCGAACGGCAGCCGCGCGAAGACCTTGCGGGTGCGCGGGCTCACGTGCTCGGCGGCCTCGGCCCTGCTCACCACCCGCGGCGCGGTCACGCCGAACGTCTTGCCGTGCCGGCGCATGGTGCCACCCCCGGCGGCCGTGATGTTCTTCAGCCAGTCCCGGTCCGGACCGTAGGTCAGCAGAATGGCCACCCCGTCGTCGGTGCTGAACACGCTCAGCGGGGTCCGGTAGGGCTTGCCGGAGCGCCGCCCGACGTGCTCGAGGATTCCGAACGTCGGCGCCCAGCCTGCCCACATTCGCTGGATCGGGTTGGTGACATGCCGGTTGAACCGGGCCAGCCGCTGTGGTAACTGCATGACTGCCATCCAACCCTGGCCGTCGACCCACTTCAACCCTCAACTACACCCTGTAGTCGAGCGATGCCGCGCGAGCTGGGACACTGGTCGCGTGGGTATTGCGGATCGAGCCACAGCGGTGTCGGAGCGATTGTTCGCCGAGGCCTGCGCGGTGATTCCCGGCGGCGTCAACTCCCCGGCCCGGGCGTTCGCCTCGGTGGGGGGCACGCCCCGCTTCATCACCGAGGCGCAGGGCTGCTGGCTGACCGACGCCGACGGCCACCGCTACGTGGACCTGGTCTGCTCCTGGGGCCCGATGATTCTGGGTCACGCCCACCCCGCGGTGGTGGCGGCGGTCCGTGAGGCCGCCGGCGCCGGGCTGTCCTTTGGGGCGCCGACGCGCACCGAGACCGAGCTGGCTGCCGAGATCATCGCCCGGGTGCCCGCCGTGCATAAGGTCCGGCTGGTCAATTCCGGCACCGAGGCCACCATGAGCGCGCTGCGGCTTGCCCGCGGCTTCACCGGCCGAGCCAAGGTCATCAAGTTCTCCGGCTGCTACCACGGCCACGTCGACGCCCTGCTCGCCGATGCCGGCTCCGGGGTGGCCACCCTGGCGCTGCCGTCGTCGCCGGGGGTCACCGGCGCCACCGCCGCCGACACGATCGTGTTGCCCTACAACGACGTCGACGCGGTCCGTGCGGCCTTCGTCGAGTTCGGCGACCAGATCGCCGCCGTCATCACCGAGGCCAGCCCCGGCAACATGGGCGTGGTGCCGCCGTCGCCCGGTTTCAACGCCGAGCTGCGGTCCATCACCGCCGAGTACGGGGCACTGCTGATCATCGACGAGGTGATGACCGGCTTCCGGGTGAGCGCCCGCGGTTGGTATGGCATCGACCCGGTGGAGGCTGACCTGTTCACCTTCGGCAAGGTGATCAGCGGCGGGCTGCCGGCCGCGGCATTCGGCGGCCGGGCCGAGGTGATGGATCGGCTGGCACCGCTGGGGCCGGTCTATCAGGCCGGCACGCTGTCGGGAAACCCGGTGGCCACCGCGGCCGGCCTGGCCACGCTGCGCACCGCCGACGACGACGTCTACGCCGCGCTGGACAAGAACGCCGACCGGCTGACCGCGATGCTGGCCGAGGCGTTCACCGCTGCCGGAGTGCCGCACCAGATCCCCCGCGCCGGAAACATGTTCAGTGTGTTCTTCGCCGACGAACCCGTCACCGACTTCGCCGCCGCCCGCGCCAGTGCGACCTGGCGTTTCCCGGCGTTCTTCCACGCCATGCTGGAAGCCGGTGTCTACCTGCCCTGCAGCCCCTTCGAGGCATGGTTCGTCTCAGCCGCCCTGACCGACGAGGCCTTCGACCAGATCGCCGCTGCGCTCCCCGCCGCGGCACATGCCGCCGCGACCACCCCGGAGCCGAAATCCTGATGGCAGAAGAGACCCGCGTACACCTGATCCGCCACGGCGAAGTCCACAACCCCGACGGCATTCTGTACGGTCGGCTGCCCGGTTTCCGGCTCTCCGACACCGGCCGCGCCCAAGCCGTCGCCGCCGCCGAACTGCTGGCCGGCCGCGACATCGTCGCGGTGATCGCCTCGCCGCTCCAGCGCGCCCAGGAGACCGCCGCCCCGATCGCCGCGCGTCACGACCTGGCCATCGACACCGACGAGGACCTGATCGAGTCGGCCAACTTCTTTGAGGGCAAGCGTGTTTCGCCCGGCGACGGTGCCTGGCGCAACCCGCAGTTCTGGTGGCACCTGCGCAACCCGTTCACCCCGTCGTGGGGCGAACCGTATGAGCAGATCGCGGCTCGGATGGCTGCCGCGGTGAAAAGGGCGCGCGCTCGCGCGGCCGGCCGCGAGGTGGTGTGCGTCAGTCATCAGCTGCCGGTCTGGACTGCGCGCCTGCACCTCACCGGCAAGCGGCTCTGGCACGACCCGCGCCGGCGGGAGTGCGGCGTGGGGTCGGTGACCACGTTGATCTACGACGGTGATCGTCTCGTCGACGTCGATTACCAGGTTCCGGCCGGCGGCTGACGATGCGGGCAGTGCTGATCGTCGGGGCAGTGCTGGCCGCGCTGATCTCGGGCTGCTCGGTCGGCGACGACGCCGTCACCCACGGCGGCACCTTCGAATTCGTCTCGCCCGGCGGCAAGACCGACATTTTCTACGATCCCCCGCAGGACCGCGGCCGGCCCGGCCCGATCTCCGGGCCCGACCTGATGGACCCATCGCGCACCATCAGCCTCGATGACTTCGAGGGCAAGGTCGTCGTCATCAACGTGTGGGGGCAGTGGTGCGGACCCTGCCGTACCGAAATCAGCCAGCTGCAAAAGGTTTACGACGACACCCGGTCCCAGGGCGTGGCGTTCTTGGGCATCGACGTCCGGGACCCGGAGCCGCAGGCGTCGCGCGACTTCATCTCCGACCGTCACATCACCTATCCCTCGATCTACGACCCGGCGATGCGCACCATGATCGCGTTCGGTGGCCGCTACCCCTCGTCGGTGATCCCGGCAACCATGGTGCTCGACCGGCAGCATCGGGTCGCGGCGGTGTTCCTGCGTGAGGTTCTGGCCGAAGACCTGCAGCCGGTCGTGCAGCGACTGGCCGCCGAGGCGGCGCCGTGAGCGGCTTCACCGCCACCGCCACCACCGGTCCGCTGCTGCTGGCCGTCGCCGTGTCGGCCCTGGCCGGGCTGGTGTCGTTTGCCTCGCCGTGCGTGGTGCCGTTGGTGCCGGGATACCTGTCTTACCTGGCGGCGGTGGTGGGCGTCGATGAGACGCCGCGGGCCGGAGCACTGGAGCCCCCGCCCGGCGCCCGGTGGCGCGTGGCCGGGTCGGCGGCACTGTTCGTCGCCGGGTTCACGGCGGTGTTCTTGCTGGGCTCGGTGGCCGTATTGGGGATGACCACCACGTTGATCACCAATCAGGTGCTGCTGCAACGAATCGGTGGCGCGGTGACGATTCTGATGGGCTTGGTGTTCATCGGGTTCGTTCCGGCGCTGCAGCGTCAACTGCGCTTCACGCCGGCCCAGCTGTCCACCGTGTTGGGGGCGCCGCTGCTGGGCGCGGTGTTCGCGCTCGGCTGGACCCCGTGCCTGGGGCCCACCCTGACCGGGGTGATCGCGGTCGCCTCGACCACCGACGGTGCCGGGGTGGCCCGCGGGGTGGTGCTGGTGATCGCCTACTGCCTGGGGCTGGGCATTCCGTTCGTGGCGCTGGCGTTCGGGTCGGCCAGCGCGGTGGCCGGGCTGGGTTGGCTGCGCCGGCACACCCGGGCGATCCAGGTGCTGGGCGGTGTGCTGTTGATCGCCGTCGGGCTCGCCCTGGTCACCGGCGTGTGGGACCACTTCGTGGCCGCGGTTCGCGACGGACTGGTCTCTGATGTCAGGCTGCCGATCTGATGACCACCCCACTTTTTTCACCGCGAGCAGACGCGAAAGCCCCCAAATTGGCGCGCTTTAGGGGGACTTCACGTCTGCTCGCCGGGAAGATCCGCAACACCTGGCGGGCGCTGACGTCCATGGGCACCGCCCTGGTGCTGCTGGTGCTGCTGGCACTGGCCGCCATTCCCGGGGCACTGCTGCCGCAACGCAGCCTCAACGCCGCCAAAGTCGAGGAATATCTGGCGCTGCACCCGGTCCTGGGACCCTGGCTGGACCGGCTGGAGGCTTTCGACGTCTTCTCCAGTTTCTGGTTCACCGCCATCTACGTGCTGCTGTGCGTATCGCTGATCGGCTGCCTGACCCCGCGGACTTTCGAGCATCTGAGAAACCTGCGCGCCACCCCGGTCGCCGCACCGCGCAACCTGTCTCGGCTGCCCAAGCACGCGACGACGCAACTGGCCGGTGACGCCACCGAACTCGGCGCCCAGATGGCCGCAGAGTTGCGCGGCTGGCGCCGGATCACGCGCTCCTCGGACACCGGGGTCATCGAAATCTCGGCGGAGAAGGGCTACCTGCGCGAATTCGGCAATCTGATCTTCCATTTCGCGCTGCTGGGGCTGCTGGCCGCCGTCGCGCTCGGCCGCATGTTCGGCTACGAAGGCAACGTGATGGTCATCGCCGACGGCGGACCGGGATTCTGCTCGGCGTCGCCGGCAGCGTTCGACTCCTTCCGGGCCGGCGCCACCGTCGACGGAACCAAGCTGCACCCGCTGTGCGTGCGGGTCAACGACTTCACCGCCGACTACCTGGTCTCCGGGCTGGCGACGTCCTTCACCGCGCATATCGACTACCAGGCCGGTGAGGACCTGCGCACCGATCAGTGGCGGCCCTACCTGCTGGAGGTCAACCATCCGCTGCGGGTCGGCGGCGTGCGGGCGTACCTGCAGGGACACGGCTACGCACCCACCTTCACCGTGACGTTCCCGGACGGACAGACCCGCAGCCAGACGGTGCAGTTCCGCCCGGACAACCCGCTGACGCTGTTGTCGTCGGGTGCGGTCCGCATCGATCCCCCGGCCGGGGTCTACCCCGACGCGACCGAGCGCCGCAAACACCAGATCGGCATTCAGGGCCTGTTCGCCCCGACCGAACAGCTCGACAATCGACTGCTGTCGTCGGCGTTCCCCGCGATGAATGACCCCGCGGTCGCGATCGACGTCTACCGCGGCGACACCGGGCTCGACACCGGCCGGCCGCAGAACCTGTTCACGCTGGATTCCCGGCTGATCGACCAGGGCCGGCTGACCAAGGTGGCCCGGTCCAACCTGAAGGCCGGTGAGCAGATCCGCCTCGACGACGGCACCACGGTGCGCTTCGACGGTGCGGTGCCGTTCGTCAACATCCAGGTGTCGCACGACCCGGCCGAGATCTGGGTGCTGGTGTTCGCGATGACGATGATGGCGGGGCTGGTGGTGTCGCTGCTGGTGCGCCGCCGCCGGATCTGGATTCGGATCACCCCCGCCGCATCGACGGACCCGGGATCCGCTTCGCCCCCGACCGAGGCCCCTGGGCAGGCCGGTACGGTGAACGTCGAGCTGGGCGGGCTGGCTCGCACCGACAACGCCGGCTGGGGTGACGAGTTCGAGCGATTGCGCACACGGCTGTTCGGCAAGGAGACGTAGGTGTGAATACGAGTCATATCGACATCGGGCTGGCGCGCTACTCCGACTGGGCGTTCACCTCGGCGATGGTCGTGCTGGTCCTCGCGCTGCTGTTGCTCGCCGTCGAACTGGCCTCCAGCCGTGGCCGCACACCTGTCGAGACCGAGCTGGTCTCCGCCGGCGGTGTGCGCTCCGACAGCGCCACGCCGGGCGTGGTGCTACCCGCACCGCGACGGCCCCTGGGCGAGCGGGTGGGCCGGGCCGGTCTGGCCCTGGTCTACCTGGGTATCGCCCTGCTGCTGGCCTGCATCGCTTTCCGCGGCGCCGCCACGCTGCGCCCGCCGTGGGGCAACATGTACGAGTTCATCAACCTGACGTGCTTCTCCGGGCTGGTGGCCGCCGCCGTGGCACTGCGCCGGCCGCAGCACCGCAGCCTGTGGGTGTTCGTGCTGCTGCCGGTGCTGATCCTGCTGACGGTCTCCGGGCGCTGGCTCTATGCCACCGCCGCGCCGGTCATGCCCGCGCTGCAGTCCTACTGGCTGCCGATCCACGTGTCGGTGGTCAGCATCGGTTCCGGGGTGTTCCTGGTGGCCGGGATGGCCAGCATCCTGTTTCTGATCCGCTCGTCACGGCTCAGCGATCCGGACGCGCCGGGGGCCCTGGCGCGCATGGTGCGCCGGCTGCCCGATGCCCAGACCCTGGACCGCATCGCCTACCGGACCACGATCTTCGCCTTCCCGGTGTTCGGCTTCGGGGTGATCTTCGGGGCGATCTGGGCCGAGGGCGCGTGGGGCCGCTACTGGGGCTGGGACCCCAAGGAGACGGTGTCGTTCATCGCCTGGGTGGTCTACGCCGCCTATCTGCATGCCAGGTCGACCGCGGGGTGGCGCGATTACAAGGCGGCGTGGATCAACGTGGTGGGGTTCGCGGCGATGATCTTCAACCTGTTTTTCGTGAACCTGGTGACCGTCGGCCTGCACTCATATGCCGGAGTCGGCTAATCCAGCTGACAGTTTCCTTTATGACAGCTGCGCTACCCTGCGGTTAGCGACGTCCTTGACGTCCTGACCAGTGCGACAGGGGGAGATACAAGTGTCCGACCATGCACCCGGTGATGTCACAGCGAGCCACGATGTGACGGATCATCCGACCACCCAGTTCCGGCCGCTTCAGCACGTCAGCCAGGCAGCCGATGGCCCCTCGGACGCTTCCGAGCCCGGGGCCACCGGGTCGTTCAGCCCGCGGCCCCAGGGCGAGGAGACGCGCTCCTTCGGCGGTTTCCGCACCGAGCGCCGGTTCTCCGAACCGGTCGACCCATGGCCGCCGGCGCCCGCGGAGGCCCCATCGCAGCAGCAGTCCTGGAGTTCAGGCGCATCGACCACATGGGTTCCGCAGCCGATGGAGAATCCCGCTCCGGTTTACCTCGGCGGCAGTTCCGGCAGTGCCGCCGGTGGCGGCGGGCAGGCACCGTATCGTGCTTCTGAGCCCATCGCCCCGTTCTCCGATCTGTCCACCACCTCACTGTTGCGGCAGGTCAAGCCGCCGCCGACGTCGGGCTGGCGTCGCCTGCTCTACGTGCTGTCCGGACAGCTGATCAATGTGGGCGAGAGCCCGCGCACCATCCGCTTCAACGACTTGGTGAACCAGGTGAACCGGCCGCTGCAGGGCTGCCACCGCATCGCGGTGCTGTCACTGAAGGGCGGCGTCGGCAAGACCACCATCACCGCGACCCTGGGCGCCACATTCGCCTCCATCCGAGGTGACCGGGTGGTGGCCGTGGATGCCAACCCCGACCGCGGCACGCTGAACCAGAAGGTGCCGATGGAGACCCCGGCCACGGTCCGGCACCTGCTGCGCGACGCGGAGGGCATCCAGCGCTACAGCGATGTCCGCAGCTACACCAACCAGGGCCCCAGCCGCCTGGAAGTGCTCGCCTCCGACACCGACCCGGCGGTCTCCGAAGCATTCAGCGCCGAGGATTACGCCAGCACCCTGCAGGTCCTGGAGCGGTTCTACAGTCTGGTGCTCACCGACTGCGGCACCGGTCTGATGCACTCGGCCATGTCAGCGGTGCTCGCCAAGGCCGACACCATGATCGTGGTCAGCTCCGGCTCGGTCGACGGCGCCCGCAGCGCCTCGGCGACGCTGGACTGGCTCGACGCGCACGGTCACGAAGACCTGGTGCGTAACTCGATCGCGGTGATCAACGCGGTGCGGCCACGCTCGGGCAAGGTCGACATGCAGAAGGTGGTCGACCACTTCTCCCGGCGCTGCCGCGCGGTGCGGTTGGTGCCGTTCGACCCGCATCTGGAAGAGGGCGCGGAGATCGATCTGATGCGGCTCAAGAGGGAGACGCGCGAGGCACTGGTCGAGCTGGCTGCGGTGGTTGCCGAAGCGTTTCCGGGCGACAGCCGGTTCAACCAGCACTTCGTCTAGCTCGGGGCCGGATCAGGCCCGGGTGGC
Source organism: Mycolicibacter nonchromogenicus (assembly GCF_002101775.1). Classification (GTDB taxonomy): domain Bacteria; phylum Actinomycetota; class Actinomycetes; order Mycobacteriales; family Mycobacteriaceae; genus Mycobacterium; species Mycobacterium nonchromogenicum. Next base: position 47,049 of record NZ_LQPI01000040.1, read on the forward strand.
AGCCCTAGGGCTGGTTGTCGCCGTGGCTGATCCGCCAGAGGAACTCCGGGTCGTCGTCCGGCCCGATGACGCGCGTCTTCGGCCGGGCGCGGGTGGCGCGCAGGCTGAGATACACCAGCGTTCCCAGAGTCAGGATGAGGAGCAGGTAGAGCACTCGCGACACCTCCTGGCGTCGAATATACCGGTAAGCGAGGTTATGCAGGTCACGCCCGCCAGTAAGCTTGATGACCGTGGCAACAGGTCGGGCCCCGGTGGGCCGTGCGGTAGTCGATGTGGCGGTGTACTCGGCGGCGCGGCTGGCGCTGGTGGTTGCGCTGACGGCGGTCATCTACGGTCTGGGCCGGCTGCTGGGGCTCAGCGATTTTCCGCCGATCATCGCCGCGATGCTGGCCCTGATCGTCGCGCTGCCGCTGGGAATGTGGATTTTCACACCGCTGCGTAAACGCGCGACCGAGAGCCTGACCGTCGCCGGTGAGCGTCGCCGCCGGGAACGTGAGCAGTTGCAGGCGCGGCTGCGTGGGGACGCAGAGGGCGACGACTAGGAGCTGTCCGTGACTCGCCGCGAGGTCAACGGCGCTTAGAAGGCGATCACTCCGCGGATATTTTTGCCGGCGCGCAGATCCTGCATGGCTTCGTTGATCTGGTCCAGCTTGTATCTCTGGGTGACCAACTCGTCGAGTTTGAGGTTTCCCGCTTCGTACATCGACAGCAGCCGTGGCATCGCCTCGCGCGGGTTCATCTCCCCGTAGAGAACGCCTTTGAGCGTCTTACAGGAGCTCACCATGTCCGGCAGAATCAGCGGCACCATCATGTCGGAGACCTTCGCCATGCCGGTCAGCACGCAGGTTCCGCCCTTGCGCAGCAGCATCATGCCCATCATCACCAGCTCCGGCGGTACCACACCGGGGGACAGCACGACCCGATCCGCCATCACCCCCCAGGTCAGTTCCTTGACCAGTTCGAGAGCGGCGGCGGCGTCCGGGGCGGTGTGGGTGGCGCCGAAGCTCGGGGCGACCTCGCGTTTGAACTCATTGGGATCCACCGCGACGATGTGCTTGGCGCCGGCGGCCTTGGCTCCCTGCACGGCGTTCATGCCGATACCGCCGACCCCGCAGACCACCACGGTGTCGCCGACCTCGGTACCCGCGGCAACGGAGCCCGAACCGAAACCCGTTGTCACACCGCAAGACACCAACGATGCGGCCTCCAGCGAGATCCAGTCGTTGATCTTGACCAGCGAACGTTCTGAGGCAACGACATACTCGGCGAACGTGCCGACCTGCATCATGGCCATGAGATCTTCGCCGCCCAGATGACGGCGCCGGGTGTGGTCGGTGGTCATCTCCTTGCTGTAGATGTCGGCGCCGACATCGCACAGGTAGGTATGACCGGTCACGCAGAACCGGCAACTGCCGCATGCCGGAAAGAAAGAGACGGCCACATGGTCGCCGGGCTTGAGGGTGGTGACGCCGGGTCCCACCTCTTCGACGACGCCTGAGCCCTCGTGTCCCCCGAGCATGGGGAACCATTCGGGCACCGGCACGCCGGCAGCCCGCATCATCTCCTCCATCTCGGCGCTGGGCACGCTGTCGCCGGAATAGAAGTGCTCATCGGAGTGGCAGATGCCGGCGTAGGCCATTTTCACCAGCACTTCACCCGCTTTGGGCGGGTCGAGCTCTATTTCGCTGACTTCCCAGTCGATTCCGACGCCGGGCAGCACCGCCGCTGCACACTTCATGATGCCGGCCAACCGACGGTCTTGGTCTCGGTGAAAATCTCCAGACCCTCGAGACCGCACTGGCGTCCGATCCCCGACTGTTTGTAGCCGCCGAACGGTGCATCGGCGCCGTACCACAGCCCGCCGTTGATGCCGAGAGTGCCGGTACGTATTCGGCTGGCCACGGATTTGGCGCGCTCCAGATCATTGGCGAACAGAACCCCGGACAACCCGTAGATGGAGTCGTTGGCGATTCTGACCGCCTCGTCGTCGTCGGCGAAGCCGATGACCGACAAGACGGGTCCGAAGATCTCTTCCTGGGCAATGGTCATCTTGTTGTCGACGTCGGCGAAAATCGTTGGCTCGACGAAGAATCCCCGGGGGGTACTGGCCGGAACTCCGCCACCGGTGACCAGCCGGGCGCCCTCGTCCTTGCCCTTCTGGATGTAGCCGAGTACCCGTTCCTGCTGCCGTTTGGACACCTGGGGCCCCTGAAGGACGGACGGGTCGGTCGGGTCGCCGTACTTGTTTCTCTCCATCGCGGCCTTCACGAGCTCCACGGCCTCGTCGTAACGCGAATGGGGGACCAGGAGACGGGTGGGCATCGCGCAGCCCTGGCCGGCGTGCATGGAGATGAAGGCGCTTCCGCCGACCGCCCCGCTGATGTCGCCCTCATCTTCGAGGATCAGATACACCGATTTCCCGCCGAGCTCGAGGAAGGTCGGCTTGAGGGTCTGTGCGGCGGCCGTCATGATGCGCCGGCCGGTGGCGGTGGATCCGGTGAAGGCGACCATATCCACCAGGGGAGACGTCGAGAGCACCTCGCCGACCAGGTGATCCGACGACGGCACGATATTGATGACGCCGGGTGGGATATCGGTCTGTTCGGCGATGATCCGGCCGATCCGGGTCGCATTCCACGGGGTGTCGGGCGCCGGTTTGAGCACCATGGTGTTGCCCATGGCCAGAATGGGGCCGATCTTGTTGAGGATGATTTCGACCGGGAAGTTCCACGGTGTGATCACCCCGACCACCCCGATGGGCTCCTTCCACACCTCACGGGCGGTGGGGGCGCCGATACCGAACGCATCCTTGTCGGGAAGGGAACGCTTCCAGGGGAATTGACCGATCATGTCGGTCGGCCAGGTGAGCGCTTCCTTGAGGGGTACGTCGAGCTGGGGACCGTAGGTGCTCAGCAGCGGGCACCCGGCCTCGGCGATCAGTTCCGCACGCAGTTCTTCACGTTCGGCTTCCAGTGCCGCCTGCAGTTGCCGAAGCCCGGTTGTCCGCAAGTCGGGGTTGCGCGACCAGTCGGTGTTGTCGAAGGCATGCCGCGCCGCGGCCACGGCCCGCTCCATATCGGCGCGGGTACCGTCCGCGGTGCTGCCCAGAACTTCCTCGGTCGCGGGGTTGATGTTGTCGAACTGATGTCCGGTCTCGGACTCGACGAGTTTGCCGTCGATGAGCATGCGGGATTCGTGAGCCATGCGGGTGCTGTCCTTTACCAGTGTCGAAGCTCTTTGACCGCCGAAGACGGCCGGGGGGCGAGTGTCAGATACGGAATGAAACTGCTGTTGCCGCAGACCAGTACGGAGTGCACGACATCGGCCAGGTGTTCGGCGTCGACCAAGCCGCCCTGCATCTCGCCTCGTTCCATCCACAGCCGGATGGCCTTCTCGAAGGCGGCGGGTTCCCAGTTCTTGTTGAATTCGGTCTGCGAGTCGCCCTGACCACCGAAGCTGTCGCCGACTGCGAGCCGGGTGAAACCGATGTTGGGGTGTTCGATGCGCCAAGCCTCGACGAGCTTGTCGAGCGCGGCCTTGGTCACCGCGTACGCGCCGAGCAGGGGCCAGGGATTGGTGTAGGAGGCGCTCAGCGAGGACAGGTAGACGGCGGATCCTCCTGACGCCGCCAGATGTGGCGCTGCCGCAGCGGTGGCCAGCGATGCGCCGGTGACGTTGGTCGCGAACATCTGGGCCCACTGCGTGGCGTCGAGGTCTGCCAGCGGTGCCAGGATGCCCATCCCGGTGGTGTAGACGATGGCGTCCAAACCACCGAATGTGTCGGCCACCGTGGCCATTGCGGACTGGCACGATTCGGACTCGGTGACGTCGCAGACCACACCGACCGCTCCGTTGCCGGCCTCGTCGGCGGCTTTGGTGAGCCGCTCGAGGCGCCGGGCGAGAAAGGCGACGCGGGCGCCTTTGGCGGCCAGGCCCATGCCGATGCAGCGGCCCAGCCCGGCCGAGGCTCCCACCACCGCCACCCGCAGCGGCTCGGTTCGGTCAGCCATTCAGCTCTCCCCCAGTGGCGTGGTCCGATGGGCCTGGACGGTCATGAGCCTCCTCTGTATCGCAGAGAACGAAATTATCACGTTGTAGAAACCTCCACTAACCAAATCCGATAATTACGATTTTCGTCACTGCGGCAGGTATCTACCGCAGGTGTTGTGTGCTAGGGCAACAACGTATTTCGGTCGTCTGCGCTGAAGCTCATCAGTAGACGATTGAAGACCCGGGCCGCGCGTTCGCGGGCTTGGTCGGGTTGGTCGGCATGGGCCACGAGCAGGGCTGCCTCCTCTAACGCCGAAACCAACATATGGGTCAGTTCGGTGACCGGCTGGTCGCCGATGATGCCCTCGGCGATGGCGTCGCGCACCGCCTCTTCGATGAGCGCAATGCTGTTGCCCTCCTGGATGGCGCGAAGCGTCTCCCAGCCCAGCACGACCGGACCGTCGAGCAGCATGATGCGCTGAACTTCCGGTTCGAGTGCGGCGTCGAGAAAACCGTGCAGCCCGGTGCTGAGTCGCGCCCAGGTATCCGTCCCCGGCGGTGGCGATGCCAATGACCGCAGTGTCAGATCGCGTTCCACTTCCTCGAACACCGCGCGGAACAGTTCCGACTTGTCTTTGAAGTGGTGATAGAAGGCCCCGCGGGTTCCCACGCCGGATCGCTCGACCAAGTCGCCGATGCTGGTGTTGAAGTAACCCTTCTCCACAAACAAAATGCGACCTGCATCAATGAGGTTGCGCCGCGTCTGATCGCCTCTTTCGCGGCGTTCGTCGTCGGTGCCTCCGCGCCTGGCCATGAGGGCGATCCTAGCAACATTCATCATGTATGTTGCCGGTATGGCTGACGAGAAGGATCGGGCTTACGGCGCGGTCGCTCCGCTGAAGGTGGGTCTGCTCAACGACTATCCGACGAAGGGCGACACCGACAACGACACCCTTGCAGCTCTGACGCTGGTGATGGAGGAAGCGCACGCGACCGGCCTGATCGATCGTCCGGTGGAGATCGTCCGACGGGACGTGGTGGGCCTGCCCAACGGGACGTACCACGTCGTCGAACGGGCCTTCGACGAGCTCGTCGCCGAAGGCTGCCTGGCCATCTTCGGGCCCTGGGTGTCGGACAACGTGGTCCCGCTTCGACCGCATGTCGACGCCACGGCGCGTACCCCGATCATCACGTTGTCCGGTTCGGAGGGCGCGCTCGGGGAGTGGAGTTTCGCGCTGAACAACGGCTCGATGGCCGAGGAGCCGGTGATGCTGGCGGCAGTGATGATCGGCGACGGTCGCAAACGGATCGCCATCGCCTATGAGTCCTCGCTGATCGGCAAGGAGTACCTCGCGTTCTCTGAGAAGGCGTACACCGCAGCCGGTCTCACGATCACCGCAACGGTGGCGATTCCCCAGGTGGAGGCGGAGAAAGAGGCAGCAGTCGAGCAGTTGCGGGCCACCAACCCCGACGCGCTGGTGCATGTGGGGTTCGGTCACGGACTCTGGGGGTTCTCCGATGCGCTGTTGAGTGCCGGCTGGGATCCGCCGCGATACACGACCACCGCCTTCGAGATGGCGCATATCAACGCCGAGTGGATGTGGCAGCTGCGTGGCTGGATCGGCTTGGACAGCTATGACGAGCGCAATATGGTCGGCCAGCGCTTTCTGGACAGGTTCGAAGCCAAATACGGCCGACGTCCCGGACATTCGATGCCGGGCCTGGCCCATGATGCGGCGACCGTGATCGCTCGCGGCCTGTCGGCGGCCCGCCCGTTGACCGGGGACGGCGTGCGCGCCGGCATCGAGCAGGTGAAGCTGATCCCGGCGGCCAGTGGTGCACCGGGAACGTTCTTGCGCTTCGGCCGCTACCTTCGCCAGGGCTGGCTGGGTTCGGACTATCTGGTGGCACGCCGCGTGGTACCCGACGGCAGCGCACACGTCTTCCATGCCGTGCCCAGCGACAACATCGCCCGCGCAGTGGGCCTCAGCTCAGGCTAGCCGGATGGCGCCGAACACCGGCGCGGTCACGATGCCCGGCGGCTGGGCGAGCACATATGGGACGGCGCGCACCGCGCTCATCGCGATCATCAGATGGCCGGGCATGGTTTCCGTCCCGCTGGGCCCGTCCCCCACGTCGAGCTGCAGCGTGAAGCTGGGATCTCCCCTGATCTCCGCGCGGATCAGCGGCACGTTCTCACCTGGTTTCAGCGGGCTCAGACCCCACTGCGGCAGATCGCGCGTCAGAACCCATTCCTCGTGGATGGCCAGCAGCGCCCGGCCCGCCCAATGCCCGACCCAGGAAAAGCGTTGTCCGACAACGGTCCCTGCCTCGATGGTCCCGGCCTTCACCTCGATGTCATGGGGCAGTGTCGTGGCATCGACGGACACCTCGACGCTGTCGAGTTCGATCCCCAGCACATCGGCGGTGGCGTTCAGCGCTTGGCGGTAGGCGATGTCGAGCTTTTTGACGATGGGGGAGTCGATGCTGACGTCGGCCGGCGGGCGTCCCATACCCATCAGGTCGAACAGCATGGGACGACTGTCCACCCCGGAAACATCGGTCGCTTCGTAGAGGTCGATTCTGTCGACGGTCTTGCTCAACCCGGTCACGGTCGCCACCAGGCGTTCGAACATGAAGCCGGGATTCTCGCCCGCGGCATGGAAGCGGGCACCGCCGGTGCGGCAGGCTGCGACGAACGCCGCTTCGGTGTCCGCACCATAGGTGGGTAGGTGGTTATACGACGTCGTGGTGATGACGTTGATTCCCGCTTCCAGCAGTCGGCAGATATCCGCGGCGTTGGTGTCCACCGCATGGGCCTTGCTGGCGGTATGTATCACCACGTCCGGGCGCAGCTGCGCGATCCGGTCCTTGTCGGTGGTTGCCAGGACGCCGGTCGTCGGCGGCAGACCGCAGAGCGCGCCGGCATCCACGCCTTCCTTGGCCGGGTCGTAGACCAGCACACCGGCCAGGTGGAAGTCGGGCTTCTCGATGATCTCCCGCAGCGCCGCGCGCCCGACGGCGCCGGTCGCCCACTGAACCACTCGTGGCGTCAATCAATCACTCCTGGTTGGGCATTAGCGGACGGCTCATGCCTGGCGCCCATCAACATACATCATGTACGTTGACAACCGACAGGATGAATGTTGAGCCTGTCGGCGCAACGGTGGGAGTTATCGCGTGGTCCAGCAGGCAAGCGTGGAGGAACTCGAACAGGGTGTTCGCGACGCTCAACGCAGATTCAACGAAGGAATGGGCGCAGACGGCGACGCGTCGCCCTACCCCCTCCTCAAGACGCTGCGTGAACAGGCCGCAGTGCATCCCGGCTGGCCCGAGATGGGGCTGGCCGGCAAAGACACCGACGGACCGCAGACCTTCACGGCCTACTCCTTCGATGCGGTCAAAGCGGTATTCACCGACAACCTGACCTTCAGTACGCGTTGCTACGAGAACGTGGTGCGTCCGCTGCAGGGCCCGACCATCCTGGAGATGCAGGAGCCCGAACACGCCACCTATCGCAGGCTGCACGAGTTCGCCTTCGCGAGGTCATCGATGAAGAGATGGGACGGCGAACTCGTCGGACCCCTGGTGGACCGCACCATCGCCGCGTTCAAGGCCGACAAACAGGCGGACCTCGTCGACGCCGTCTTCTCACCGATCCCGGTGCGGGTGATCGCCGCCCTTCTGGGACTTCCCGAAGCCGACGTGCTGTGGTTCCATCGGCTGGCGATCGACCTCCTGGGCTTTCGTGCCGATATGGACACCGCGATGAACGCCTCAGCGCAGCTGCGCGAGTACTTTGTGGAAATCCTTGCGGAGAAGCGGCGTAAGCCGGGCGACGACATGGTCTCGATACTGGCTGCCGCGGAAGTCAACGGCGTCAAGATGTCCGATGAGCAGATCTACGGTTTCATGCGAAATCTGTTGCCGGCCGGGGCTGAGACCACAGCCCGCTCCACCGCCAGCCTGGCGCTGGCACTGTTGACCCACCCCGATCAGCTCGAGGCGGTGCGTGCGGATCGCAGCCTGTTGCCCCAGGCCATCGAGGAGGGGATTCGCTGGGAGACTCCGTTGTTGAACTTCATGCGGGAAGTCACCTGCGACACCGAGTTGGCCGGGGTCCGCATTCCGCAGGGATCGACGATGATGCTCAGTCTGGGCAGCGCCAACCATGACGAGACTCGGTGGGAGCAGCCGGAGGAATTCGACATTTTCCGGGAACGCAAGCCGCACCTGGGTTTTGCCCACGGCGCACACGTATGTCTGGGAATGCATCTGGCCCGCTTGGAAACCACCAAGATCTTCCAGGCGCTCTTCGACGAACTGCCCGGTCTTCGGCTGGATCCCGATGCGGCACCGCCGTACATATCGGGAACCATATTCCGGTCACCGCCGCGACTCGACGTCATCTGGGACTGAGAAGAGGCGGCGCATGACGCGAGTGATCCAGTGGGCCACCGGCGTGACCGGCATGATGTCGTTGCGGCACGTTATCAACCGGCCCGATCTGGAGCTGGTGGGAGTGCGCGTCTACGACCCGGCCAAATCGGGGGTAGACGCCGGAGAACTCTGCGGGCTGCCACACACCGGAGTGAGGACGACCGACGACCGGGACGCGCTCATCGCGGCAGATGCCGACATCGTGCTCTACATGGGAAAAGTCGAGACCGACACCCCGGGCTGCTTCCGCGACGTCTGCGACCTGCTCGCCTCCGGCAAGAACGTGGTCGCCACCGGCAGCAGATTCGTCCACCCCCGCTCACTGGACGCCGGACTGGCGGATGGCATCGAATCCGCCTGCCGCGCGGGCTCGTCGTCCTTCCTCGGCCTGGGCCTGTACCCAGGATTCATCGGAGAATCGCTCGCGCCGGTCCTGGCGCGCCTGGCCGCACACACCACCCACATCGGGGTGCGGGAGGTGTTGAACTACTCGACCTATGCCAGCCACGATCTGATCTTCAACGCCATGGGTTTTGGCCACCTGCCGGATGACACCACGCCACTGCTGTCCAATCCGGAATACGCCGCGATCGCCTGGATCGGCAGCGCAACCGTATTGACCGAGGCGCTCGGCCTGGAGATCAAGGGGTACAAGGGGTACCGCGAAGTGGTCACCACACCTCGCGCGCTGACCGTGGCCGCCGGTCACATACCCGAGGGCACCGTGGCGGCAATGCGCTTCGGCGTGCATGTCGATTGTGGCGAGCTCACCCTGTCGGTCGAGCATCTGACCCGGATGGCCGATGACCTGGCGCCGGCCTGGCCGACCGACATCGGCTACCAGGTGACCTTCTCCGGAGAACCCGACATGCGGCTGCAGTTCGTGATCGGCTCCGAGGGCCAAGACCATGCCGAGCAGGGCTGCCTGGCGACCGCCATGCACGCCATCAATACCATCCCGACGGTGCTTGCCGCGGCGCCGGGACTCTACGACCTGTCGACCATAGAGCCGTATCGCGTGGGGGGACGGTGAGGTGCGCAAATCGATTGTCCCGCTTGAAGTCAAGCGGGGGTAGCTGCGTGATAATATCAATTCTCGTTATTCGTTAAACAATGCTCTCGCAATCATGAGATCGAAGGGATGCTGCTGATGGAGGACGTGCTGGGCTACGCAGGGCAGTCCGTTGTGGTGACCGGTGCGGCATCGGGCATGGGGGAGGCCACCGCCCGCATCCTCTCCGATCTCGGCGCGGAGGTCACAGCGCTCGACATCAAGCCCACCAGCGCAAAGGTCGCCCGCACTCTGACGATCGACCTTCGGGACCGGACGAGTATCGAAGAGGTCGCGGCATCGATCGACGGTCCCATCGACGGTCTGTTCAGCTGCGCCGGCCTGCCGGGACCGCCGTTCAGCGAATGGGACACCATCCTGGTCAACTTCGTCGGGGCACGCCATCTTGCCGAACAGCTGGTGCCCAAAATGTCCGAGGGATCGGCGATCAGTGTGATTTCGTCGTCGGCCGCCATCGGATGGCAGAACCACATCAAGACCGTCACCGGCCTGCTCGAGACGGACGGTTTCGACGGCGCCGTGGAGTGGTTGAAGGCGAACGAGAGCAAGTGGTCGTGGAGTGGATACGCCTATTCCAAATACGTCATCGATGCGTGGGTGGGCTGGTGGTACCCCGAGCTCGGGCGAAAGGGCATCCGCATCAACTGCATCAACCCCGGTCCCACCGAGACCGCGATGATGCCGGTGTTTCAAGACTCTTTCGGTAAGAAGACGCTGGACGATGCTGTCGGGCCGGTCGGACGTTATTCCAGGCCCGAGGAGCAGGCCTGGCCCCTGGTGTGCCTCGGCAGTCGCAGACTCAGCTACGTAGGCGGTACGGTGCTGTGGACCGACGGGGGATGGAACGGCGCCGTCACGATGGACCGCCACAATGCGGAATGGACTGACACCGCAGCCGACCAGATGGCTAAGAAGAGCTGAGGCGCGTCCTCAGATGAAATCCGATCCGCCGTCGACATTGACCGTCGCTCCGGTCACATAGCCATTCCGGCGTGAAGCGAGGTAGACCGTCATCGAGGCGATCTCCTCGGGCCTGCCGGCACGCCCCAGGTCGCAGGGGTGTCCGTAAGTCTGCTCGACCCAGCGCATGACGTCGTGGGGATCGGAGGAGTCGAAGCCGGCGGCACTCAGCACGTCTCGCAGGTTCTCGGTGAAGCTCGCCGTCACGATGGTGCCCGGACACACGCAGTTGACCAGGATTCCCTCAGGCCCAAGGCTCTTCGAGAGGTTCTTGGTAACGCTCGACAAGGCCGCCTTGGTCGCCGTGTAGGCCACCAGTCGGGGGCTTTGGCGCTGGATGGAGTGGGCCGACAGCGTGACGATGCGGGCCCACGGGGCGAGGCGCAACAACGGCAGTGCGGCACGGATCGACCGGACGGCCGACATCGTTCCCAAGTCGAAGGCCGCATGCCAGGCGTCATCATCGAGCTCGTCGAACGCCCCGGCGTCAGGGCCGATGGTGTGGACCAGCACGTTGAGCGCGCCCCACTCCTGGCGAACCGAACTGAATCCTGCCGTTATGGAGTCGGCATCGGACATATCCACACTGATCGGCAGGACTTCCGGGGCGCCGGTTGCCCGGATGCGTTCGGCGGCCGCGTTCAATCCGTCGCGCCCTCGTGCCATGATGGCCACCTTGGCGCCCTCTGCTGCCAGGCCTTCGGCGATAGCCAGGCCCATGCCCTTGCTGCCGCCGGTGACTACCGCGGTCGATTCTGCATAGCCGAGATCCATTACCGTGCTCCCTATTTCGGTTTGGCGATCCGCGGCGCGAGGTGCACGATCTCGGTGACCACCGAAGGATTCGCGCGCGCCACCGCGATCAGCGACAGCATCGCATTGGCGACGTCTTCCACCGCGGACATCCGAGCCGGAATCTGGCCTTCTTGCGCCCAGGCGCTGTAGAGGTCTGCCAGCAGGTCGCGGTCGGCTCCGCGCAGTATCTCGGTGTCTTCAGTGGGCCCCACACTGACCCGGATGACGGGAAGCTCCGGGTGCTCGGCACGCCAGGAGCGCAGGATCTCGTCCAGGGCAGCCTTGCTGGCATGGTAGGCAGACACCCCGGCTCGCGGTCGGCCCACCTCGTGGCTGGACGCGATCAGTGCGACGGCATTGTCGCTGAGATGCGGCAGAGCCGACCGCAGCAGGTGTGATGCACCGACCGCATTGACGGCGTAGGCGTGTATCCAGGTGGTGACGTCTGTGTCGTCTATCAGGGCGAATGGTACTGCGGCACTTGTGAAGACCACCGCGTCGATGCGGCCGAACCGGGCGGCCACCTGATCGACGACGCTCTCGATGGCCCGGGGGTTGGCTACGTCGAGTTCATGTGCTGTTCCGTCCAACTCGCGGGCGAGTTCCTCGAGCACCTCGATCCGCCGAGCGGCCAATGCGACGGTGGCGCCGCGCTGATGAGCGGCTCGGGCCAGGGCCCGCCCGATTCCTGACGTCGCTCCGACGATCAACATTCGGATACCGGCGATGTTGGAATGGGGATCGCTCATCTGCGCCCTTGTCTACTCGTGATGTCCTTGACGATTCCCGCCGATCGGCGGCTGGGGCCCGATGGCTGGACGGGTGCTGTCATGGTGACGTCTCCGCCGTGGCCGCCCGCCGGTGCTGGATCTGGGCGGCCAGTTCGCTCTTCTTCACCTTTCCGCTGGCGGTGAAGGGCAATTGGCCTTTGTCGGTTATCCAGATGTATTTGGGCACCTTGTATGTGGACAGCCGGGTACGCAGGTCTGCGCGCAGCGCCTCGGCGTCGAGGTCGGCCCCCTCTCGCGGCACTACGGCCGCGGTGACGATGACTCCCTGGTCCTCGTCTTCCACGCCGACGACGTAAGCCTCGAGTACGCCCTCACACTCACTGAGCGCCAGTTCCACTTCCGAGGGCGTGACATTGGTGCCCCCGCCGGTCTTGATGAGTTCGCCGAGGCGGCCCGAAAAGGTGATCCACCCGTCGGCGGAACGGACCCCGCAGTCGCCGGTGCGGTAGTAGCCGTCCGGGGTGAAGACCTCATCGCGCTCCTTTTTGTAGAGGCGTTGCATGAGGGACCGACCCCGCACCCAGATCTCGCCGGAGGCGCCGACCGGCTGCTCCGCACCGGTTATGGGATCGACGATGATGTGCTCCAGTCCGTCGAGGGTCCACCCCCCTGTGCCGGTGCGATCGGGGGGCTGTGCGATGTAGGGGTCCACGCCGATGTGGCTACCGCACAACTCGGTCATGCCCAGCGCATTCGGTCCTGGTGGCCGTCGGTCCGGGGGCACCATCGCCGGCATGCTCGTGCGAATCACGCAACTGAGGTCGCGGTGTGCGAACTCGCGATGCGCGGCCATACTCGAGCCCTGCTGAGGCCACCCCAGGGTGATAGTCGCCCGGTGACGCTCTATCAGCTCCAGGGCCTCGCCGGGATCGAACGCCGGTTGCGTCACCAGAGTTGTGCCGTGATGAATCACCGCATGCAGCCCAACGATCAGCCCTCCGATCCAGAAGAAGGGCATCGAGGTGAACAGCACGTCGTCGGTGGTTATGCCGTAGGAGAAGGTCAGGTTGTAGGAGTGCCGGACCACCACACCCTGGGTATGCACGGGAGCCTTCGGTTCTCCGGTGCTGCCCGAGGTGTAGATGATCGCGGCCTCATCGGCCGGCGTCACGCACGATTCGACTTCCGGCAACAGTGCGGCGTCGACATCGCAGTGGTCATCCTCGGAAAAGCCCGTCGCCCAAGCCTTGTCGGTGTCGTGCCAGATCGCCACCGTGCGCAGATGCGGAGCCGGCGGCAGCTGAATCCGGCCCGGCGTCTGCACCCGGGACAGTCCCGGCAGGGCCTCTTCCAGCAGCTCGCAGAAGTTCTGACTGCGAAACGATGACCAGCCGACGATGGTGCGCAAATCGGCGTGGCGGATGGTCCATGACAGTTCCGAGGCCTTGTAGAACGTATTCAACGGCACGGCGACGGCGCCGATCCGCGTGACCGCGAACCATGTGATCGCCCACTCCACACTGTTGGGCATCAGCAGTCCGACGTGATCGCCCTTACCGACCCCCATCGATAAGAGGCGCAGCGCCAGTCGCGCGGACCTGCGCTGAAGGTCGTCGTAGCTCAGTACGTCACCGTCGGTGATCAGGAACGGCTTGTCCCCGAACCGGGCAGCCGCCGAGCGCACCAAAGCGGGTACGGTCGCGGTGATCGAAGGGAACGGCATGAGCGCCAACAATACCGAAAAAGAGAATGAATACTCTCACTCGCGGGCATTCCCCTGAACATGCCGCCGAGCACCATCGGAGGACCGCGGGCGCGACAGCCCGAGAATCTGTTCGGCGAAGCGGCCGTCCCTACTGCCGGAGCCGGATACACCAGGTCTGACCCCCGCTACCGCCGGCAGGTTTCATTCGGCGGCAGGGCCGGTGATTCGGGACTGATCAGTTCCTTCGTCGGGTATCGTTCTCAAAAACAAGAATCACCATTTACGGCGCTTCGCTGCCGCCTTTGCGCCGGCACGGCCGCATGAACATGGAGGGTTGATGTCTCCCGACAAGGTGCTCAAGGGAGTGCGAGTGCTCGAAGTTGCGGCGTGGACTTTTGTGCCCTCGGCCGGTGCGGTACTGGCGGAATGGGGGGCCGAGGTGATCAAGGTTGAACCGCGAGCGGGCGGCGACCCGCAGCGTGGGCTGGTGACCATGGGCATCGTCGATGAAGGCGGGGGTGCGGTCAACTACATGATCGAGATTCCCAATCGGGGCAAGAAGTCCATCGGTGTCGATCTGAGTACGCCGGGCGGCCGGGAGGTGGTCCACGAACTTGCCAAGACCTGTGATGTCTTTCTGACCAGCTACCTGCCGGAGCGTCGAAAGAAGCTCGGGATCGACATCGACGACATTCGGGCTGTCAATCCCGCCATTGTCTACGTGCGGGGGTCCGGACACGGGCCGAAGGGTCCGGATTCCGACAAGCCGGGCTATGACGGTGTGTCTTATTGGGCCCGTGGAGGCATTGCCGCCATGTTGACCGAAGGGGCTGATGAGCTGGTGCGATCCCGCCCGGCCTTCGGCGACCTGCTCGGCGGCATGACGATCGCGGGCGGGGTGGCCGCCGCGCTGTACAAGAAGGCCACCACCGGTGAGGGCTCCGTCGTCGATGTGTCGCTACTCGGGTTGGCGGCGTGGAACCTCAGCCCGGACGTCGCCGTGGGCCAGATCCACGGCGGCACGTCCATTCCCAACTACAGCCACGCCGACGCGCCGAATCCACTGGTCGGCACCTACCGCACCAAGGACGGACGCTACGTGCAGCTGATGATGCTGCAACTCGACAAGTTCTTCGCCGAGGCCCTGGGCGCCATCGGGCTTGCCGACCTGGTCAACGACCCCCGCTTCGCCGACCCGGCCGCACGCTATGAGAATCGACGTGCTCTGATCGCGCTGCTGGACCAGGCGTTTGCCGAGCGCACACTTGCCGAATGGCGTACCGCGCTCGCCGGTCTGTCCGGCGCCTGGGGCATCGTGCAGACGCCTGGCGAGCTCTACTCGGATCCCGCGGTGGTCGCCAATGGATATGTCGCGCAGACCACCACGATGGCCGGAATCGACTATGCCCTGCCCACGAATCCGGTTCAATTCGACGAACAGCCGGTCGTCCCGCCGGGCGCCCCCGAGCACGGACAGCACACCGAAGAGGTTCTGATGGACGCCGGAATGACCTGGGAATCCATCGAGAAGTACAAGGAAAGCGGTGCCATACTGTGAAGCCCGTCGAGTTCGACCCCTTCTCCGAAGAGTTCTTCAACGGCGCGTATGACACCTACCGCCGGCTGCGGGATGAGGCGCCGCTCTACTACAACGCCGAATGGGACTTCTGGGCGCTGTCACGGTATGAGGACGTTGCGGCCGCATCGAGAGACCACGAGACGTATTCGTCCGCCAAGGGGGTGACGCTCGACATGGCCAAGGCGCATGATGACGCCATCCCGGTGCCGAGGGTCATCATCTCCATGGACCCGCCCGACCACACGAAAATGCGCAAGCTGGTCAGCAATGCGTTCACCCCGCGCGCCATTGCGTCGCTGGAGGACATGGTGCGGGAGAAGATCTACGAGCTCATCGAGCAGGTGGATGCGGATTCGTTCGACGTCGTCGCCGACTTCTCGGCCCTGTTTCCCAACGAGGTCATCACCACCATGCTGGGGGTGCCCAAAGTGGATCGTACGCAGATCCGCGAGTGGCTGGATCTGCTGGTGGAGCGGCGGGTAGGCGAAATCGCCGTCCCGCCTGAAGGTTTCGAGGCGTCGGTGAAGACGTGGATCTACTATCTCAAACTGATCCAAAGCCGCAGGGCGCAGCCTCAAGACGACATGATCAGCCGCCTGATCGAGACCGAGATCGAGACCGAGGACGGTACGCGGGAGCGGCTCACCGACGTCGACATCGCCGGGTTCGCAACGATGTTGGGTGGAGCGGGCGCCGAGACCGTGACCAAGTTGGTGGGAAACGCGATGGTGGCCTTTGCCGATTTCCCAGAGCAGTGGCAGGAGTTGCAGAACGACCGCAGCAAGATCCCGGCAGCGATCGAGGAGTTGCTGCGCTATGAACCCCCGTCGCAGTATCAGGTCAGGACCACCACCCGTGAGGTCACGCTGTACGGTCAGACCATTCCCGCCGACAGCACCATGGTGCTGATCACTGGCGCGGCAACTCGCGATGAGCGGAAGTTTCCCGACCCGGACCGGCTGGACATCGACCGGGAACGCAAGATGGGATTCAACCTGTCGTTCGGCTACGGCGTGCACAGCTGTCTGGGCGCCGCCCTGGCTCGAATGGAGAGCCGTATTGCGCTGACCGCCCTGCTGGACCTGCTTCCCGCCTACAAGGTAGACCGTTCCGGTCTTCGACGGGTCGCCATGTCCAACGTCAGTGGGTGGTCGAATGTGCCGGTGCGACGGGTGGGTTGAGGCGTCCGTGAGGCAGTGGGCCACCGTGGCCCGGCGACCGTGTACCGAGTGAGGATCGCCCGTGCGGTACGGGAATTCGCGTCAGACTAGCGGCGTGACCGGTCGTCGATGAGTCCGCGGACAATGAATGGCCGGACGAACTCTGCGACCGCCTCGTCATCTCGCATATCAACCTGCGGCGAGGGCGTGCTGAACAGCGAGAACAACATTCGCGCGAGCCACTCGCCGGCAGCATTGACGTCGAGGTCCTTGCGCACTTCCCCGGTGTGGCGTGCAGCCGACAGGTACGGCGCGATGAACTCGGCGCATTCCTGCAGCAGGTTGGCGGCGTTCTTGGTCAGCATCAGGCCGACTTCTTGTTGGTCGAAATACACCTCGGGTTCCACCACCCGACGAGCCTGGCAGACGAACACCGCCGCGCGGACCAGCTTGCCTTCCAGGGTGCTGCCGCCGTGGCGGTCGATCGCCGTCGCCATGTTGCGGTAGAAACGCTGTGACGCCGCTTCGGCGCACGCTTCGACTATGGTCTCCTTGTCCTTGAAGTACTCATAGACGGTGCTTCGGGAGATGTCCGCGGCCCGCGCGATGTCGACGATGGTCGTCTTGGCGAGCCCTCGGGTGCGGAAGCAGGCAAAGGCCGCCGAGATGATGGCGGTTCTGGTGTCTGCGGCCGCGACTTGCGTCATCTGGGCAAGTTTAGTGGTCCGGTGCCAGGATCAGACCGCTGGTGGGGACGCCGGTGCCCGAGGTCACCAAGACGTGCTCGACGTCGGTGACCTGGTTGTACGAGGTCCCGCGGACCTGGCGGACACCTTCGGTGATGCCGTTCATGCCGTGGATGTATGCCTCGCCGAGCAGGCCGCCGTTGGTGTTGATGGGCAGGCGTCCCCCGATGGAGAGTTCGTCGACGTCGACGAAGTCCTTCGCCTCACCCCGGCCGCAGAACCCAAGCTCCTCGAGCTGGGTGAAGACGAACGGGGTGAAGTGGTCATAGAGGAAGGCCGTGGAGATGTCCTCCGGTTTGAGTCCGGAGTCGGCCCACAGCTTGTTGCCCACGACGCCCATCTCGGGCAGGCCGGTGATGTCGTCGCGGTAGTAGCTCGTCATCACCTCGCCGTCGTAGGCGGCGCCTTGGGCAGCCGCGGTGATGACCGCCGGGGGGTGCGGCAGGTCGCGGGCCCGCTCCACACTGGTCACTACCATCGCGACCCCGCCGTCGCTCTCCTGGCAGCAGTCGAGCAGGCGAACCACCGGCTCGATGATCCAGCGGGACTGCTGATGTTCCTCGATGGTGATCGGCTTGCCGTAGAACCAGGCATCCGGATTGTTCGCCGCGTGCTTGCGGTCGATCACCGAAATCTTGCCGAAGTCGGCGTTGGTCACGCCGTAGGTCGACATGTATCGCTGGGCGTGCAGGGAGACCCAGGCGGCCGGCGTCATGAACCCGAAGGGGGCGTACGGCGCCATCCACAGGGGGGTGACGCCGGGTTGCCTTCCGGCACCGCCGAATCGGAAGCCGGAGCGTTCGTTGAAGGCGCGGTAGCACACCACTGCTTCAGCTGCCCCGGTCGCGACGGCCATCGCGGCCTGCATCACGGTGCCCGCGGCCGCACCGCCGCCGTGCGGGACCCTGGTGAAGAACGTCAGGTTCTCGATGCCCACGTTACGGGCGACCTCGATCTCCTCGTTCTCGTCGACCGTGAACGTCACCATGCCGTCGATGTCGGATGGGCGCAGCCCGGCATCGGCGATCGCGGCCTTGACCGCTTCACAGGCCAGCTGCATCTCGGTACGGCCGGACTCCTTGGAGAACTCGGTCTGGCCGATACCCGCCAGGGCCGCCTTGCCGCCGATTCCGCTCACTCGCCCACACCCTCGAGGAGGCTGAGCACGGCGGTGCCGGAGACGTGATCGCCCAGACGGTTGGTCCCCTTGAGGGAAACCTCGACCAGGCCTTCGCCGTCGCTGACCGACTTGCCGGTGACCGTTCCGGTGAAGTGCAGGGTGTCGTTGGGAAATGTGGGCACGCCGAGACGAATCGACAACTTCTTGACCATCGCCTCGGGGCCGGCCCAATCGTGGAGGAACTTCACGCACAACCCGTTGGTGGTGAGGATGTTCAAGAAGATGTCCGGGGAGCCCTGGCGAGTGGCGAACTCGCGATCGTGATGTACCGGCATGTAGTCGCGCGAGGCGATCGCACCCGCGACGATCAGCGTGGCGGTGACGGGCACGTCCAACGGGGTGATCTCGTCGCCGACGTCAATGGCATCGAACGGCAACGTGGTGTGCCGGGTCGCAGTGGCGTTCATCAGTGTCCTTCCAGATACGCGTGGCCGAGTCGAGTCAGTTGTTGCGAGGCGGAGCCCAGGGCGAGCTCGATGTGCTTGGCCCACAGGAAGTAGCGGGACAGCGGGTAGGTGACGTCGATGCCCATACCGCCGTGTACCTGCTGGGCCGTGCTCAGCACGCGCGCCCCCGCTTCGGCCGCCCAGAACTTGGCGATCGCCGCTTCCCGGTCGGCCGGGCGGCCCTCGGCGATCAGCCAGGCCGCGTGCCACGTGGTCCAGCGGATGGCCTCGGTGTCGATGAAGGCGTCGGCCATCCGCTGCTGAACCGCCTGGAAGGAGCCGATGGGCCGGCCGAACTGCTCACGCTGGCTGGTGTAGGTCGCCGCCAGTCCAAGCGCCCGTTCGCAGACACCGACCTGAATTGCTGACATGGCGACCAGCGCCCGGGTGTACAGCGACGTCACCAGGCCCGGGTCGGCCGATCCCAGGCGGCGGCCGATCGCGCCCTCGAAGGACAGGTCGGCGTACGGCTCGCCGTGCGTGGTCGCCGCAGGCTTGACCTCGAGGGTCGCGGTGTCTGAATCCACGAGGAACAGGCCCGGGCCGTCATCGGCGATGGCCGACACGATGACTGCGTCGGCGAGTTGACCGGCCGGCACCAGGTCCTTGACGCCGTCGATCCGCCAGACCTCGCCCTCTCGCCGGGCTGTTGTCGAGCGCGGCTTGTCGGCAGCCGAATTGCCCGGTTCGGTCAGGGCCGCTGTGAGTATGGTGCGGCCGGCGACGACCTCGGGCAGATACTGCTGCTGAATCTCGGTATCACCGTGTCGCACAAGGGTGTCGGCGCCCAGCACGAGGGTGGGGTAGACGGGAACCGGCGCGACGCTGAAACCCACCTCGGCCAGCAGAATTCCCAGCTCGAGAAAGCTGCCACCGCTGCCGTCAAAGGCCTCTGGCAGGCTGATGCCCAGCAGATCCGAGGCAGCGAGCTCGCTCCAGAGCGCGGGGTCGAAGCGAACCTCGCCGGATTCGACTTCGGTGAGACGCTCCGGTGTGGCGTGGTGTTCGAAGAGCTGACGGGCCACCTTGGCGACCGACTCTTGATCGTCGGAAAAAGAGAAGTCCATGTGTGTCCAGCCTCGGGTCAGAGTGCCGGTCGGAATTGGTGCAGTACCAATTCGTCTCCGCTTGGCAGGGCTTCGAAGGTCTCGTAGAAGACCTGAACGGGCATGCCCACTGTGATGTCGCCGGGCTCGATGTCACACAGGTTCGAGACGATACGCACACCCTCGTCCAATTCGATCAAGGCGACGACGTAGGGGTACTGCAGGAAGGGCAACGGCGGATATTGCGGCATCACAAAGCTGTAAACCGTTCCCCTGCCGGCGGATACCAGGTAGTCCCAGTTCAACGACTGGCACTTGCCGCACATCGGACGCGGCGGCACCCGAAGGGCCTTGCAGTCGGTGCACCGCTGTATCCGCAGCTCGTGGTCCTTGAGGCCTTGCCAGAAGAACTCGGTGTCGGGGCTGATCGAGGGCGCAAGTCTGCGGGCCATGCTCAGCCGTCCTTCTTGAAGCGCAGCGTCCGGAACCGCTGGCGGCCGAGGACCTCGCCGCTCTGCGTCCGGTAGGTGGTGACCCAGGTGACGAAGAATCCGGTGCCCATCCCCGTCTTCTTCTCATCGGAGATGCTCTCGAACACCGTTTCGGCCGTGATGTCGTCGCCGACGCGGGGGTAGCGTTCAATCTCGAATTCGGAGTTGGTGGCGACGATTCCGGTGTAGCCGGCGTCGGCCAGGCATTGCAGTGGATTCTCGCCGATCTCGATCGGTACGCCTCCCCGTTCGTGGATACCCTCGAGTTTGGGTGGGGCCATAGTCCACGACTGCAGCATCACCGGAGGGGACACGATCCCGCCGTAGCGCGAGTTCTTCGCAAACTCCTCGTCGAGATATGCCGGGTTGAAGTCGCTCAGTGCGTATGCCCAGTGACGAATCATGGCCGCATTGACCGGGTCCGGTGCCTGTACCGGTTGTCCCGAGCTGATCGGCTGCCCGACGAGTGCGTCAAGACGTTGCCGCAGATCGTCTTTCGTCAGTTCTGTCACGTGAATCCCTTCTTTCAGGAGGCTCGCGTATCGCGGGGAGCCCGGGGCATTCTCAAGCCCGCCATGGCGATGATGTCGCGCTGGATCTCGTTGGCGCCGCCGCCGAACGTGTTGATGACCGCCAGGCGGTAGGCGCTCTCCAGCTCCCCCTGCAACGGCGCGGCGGAATCCTTGCGGAGGCCGGCCTGGCCGACGATGTCAAGTAGCTCGCGAGCGACCTTTTGGGTCAGTTCGGTTCCGAAGACCTTCGTGGCGGACGCCTCGCCCATGCCGAGTGCGCCGGAGCTCATCGTGGTGTTCACCCGAAGGTTCATCAACCGGTACGCCGCCACCTGCGCCTCGACGCGTGCCAGAGCTTGGCGGACCCATGGCTGGTCGATCACGAATCCGTCATCGAGTGGCGTCGACTCGGCCCAGCTGAGTGTCTTGCGGAACAGCGGTTCCAAAGCGCCGAGGTTGCCCAGTGCTGCCCGTTCCAGGTTCAGCTGGTTGGTGACGAGTTTCCATCCTTCGTTCTCCCCCAGCACGATGGAATCCGCCGGTACCCGAACGTCGTCGTAGAAGGTGTAATAGGTGGAGACGCCCGGCATGGTGTGCAGCGGTTTCCAGGAGAATCCGGGACTGTCTGTCGGAACGATGAACAGCGTGATGCCCTTGTGCTTCTTCGCCTCGGGATCGGTGCGTGCAGCCAGCCAGATGTAGTCGGCGAACTCGGCGCCGCTGGTGAACATCTTCGAGCCGTTGATCACGTACTCGTCGCCGTCGCGCACCGCGCTGGTCCGCAGCGAGGCCAGGTCGCTGCCGGCGCCGGGTTCGGAGTATCCGACCGCGAAGTCGACTTCGCCCTTCAATATCGCCGGCAGGAACCGCTTCTTCTGCTGCTCGGTTCCGAACTGAATCAGAGTCGGCCCCACCGTGTTCAGCGTGATCATCGGCAGCGGAGCATGGACCCGCCGAGCTTCCTCGTCGAAGATGTACTGTTCCAGCGCAGTCAGGCCGTGCCCGCCGTATTCGGTAGGCCAGGCCACTCCGAGCAGACCCGCTTCGCCCAGAGCCCTGCGGCACTCGGCTACCGCGGGCCCACCTTCGAGGCGTCCGGCCATCGCGGCGCGTCGTTCCGGGGTCATCACCGCTTCAAGGCGTGCCCGGTAGTCCCGACGCAGGTCTTCCTGCGCGGGGGTGTAGTCGAACTCCATCAGACCCCCGCGCTCATTCGAACCGGCATCCGCTTGACGCCTGGAACCATGGTGGCCCGCAGTCGAGTCACGTCGCCGGTCAGTTCTATCGTCGGATAGGCCCCCAGCAGCACCTCGAACATCACTCTGGCTTCGAGTCGGGCCAATTGCGCTCCCAGGCATGCGTGTTCGCCCGCGCCGAAGGCGATGTGTGTGTTCGGCCGACGGGTGATGTCGAAGGTCTCGCTGCCGGTTCCGAAGATCTCCTCGTCGCGGTTCGCCGATCCGTACAGCATGACCACGATCTCGCCGGCCGCGATCTGCTGTCCACGGATCTCGATATCCTCGGTGGCCCGGCGCGCCATATGGGTGACCGGGCTGGTGTACCTGAGCATCTCTTCGACCGCATCCGGCAGCAACGAGGGATCCCGTCGCAGCAGGGCGAACTGGTCCGGGTGGTCGATCAGGGCTTTGGTGCCGAGAGCAAGCAGATTGCGGGTGGTTTCGTTGCCGGCGACCAGCAGCAGGAACGAGAAATTGAGCAGGTCCTCGTCCGACAGTCGCTCACCGTCGACCTCGGCCGCGGCGAGGATCGACAGCAGATCTTCTCCGTCGGCCTCACCGCTGCGGCGATCCGCGATCAGCTTGGTGAAGTAGTTGTACAGCTCAGCCAGCGCCTGCAGGGAATCCATTTCGATGTCCGGGTCAGCGGTCCCGACCGCCGCATCCGACCACGTGCGGAACTGTTCCCAGTCCTCCGGTGGCGCCCCGAGCATTTCGGCGATCATCCGGGTCGGTAACGGTGCGGCGATCTCTTCGGCGAACTCGTACTCACGGGTCGAATCGATACCGTCGACGATGCCCTTGACGAGGTTGCGGATCTTGGGCTCCAGCAACGTGACTTGACGGCGGGTGAAGCCGGCGTTGATGAGATTGCGGAGCTGCCGGTGCCGCGGCGGGTCGGTGAAGATCAGGTTGCCCTCTTGAACCGGCTCCGGCAGTGCGGGGTCGGGGATGGTGATGCCCTTGGTGGAGGTGAACAGGCCCGGGTTCCCGGAGACGAAACGGATGTCTTCGTATTTGCACAGTGCCCAGAAGTTGGTGACGTCGTTCCACACCACCGGCGTGGTGGCGCGAAGTTCGCGGTAAGCGGGATAGGGGTCGCCGGCGTAGAAGTCCGGTGAATGCAGAGGGTGCGTGGTGGTGGGCCGACTGACGCGCTGCGTGGCCAATGCAGGTTCCCTTCCTTGACAGAAAGACAGCGGACAGTCATCCTTCAACTGTCGGATTACGTGTCAGTCTTACCAGCTGAGATGTCGACGCGTCAATTGGCAAAAACGCTCGTTAGCACTGTAATTCACTGCCAAGCCAAGTGCATGGCAGCGTGCATCGCGGCGAGAAATGTAGGTTCAGATCCGACATTTGTCGGCTGAATGCAAGAGGGGCTGGGTGGCTGGATGGCCGATCCACAGACGCTGGTCGACGACTACGGGCACTACATCGACGGGCGGTGGGTCGATGCCGATACCGGACGTTATGACGTCGTCAACCCGGCAACCGAGCAGGTGATGGCGTCGGCACCGAACGCGAGCGTCGACCTCGTCGGGAAGGCCGTCGAAGCGGCGCGCAACGCGTTCGACTCGGGCGTGTGGTCGCAGGCCGCACCCGCTGAGCGAGCCGACTGCATCCAGCAGCTCAGCGCGGCACTACTGGCCCACGCTGAAGAGATCTATGCGGTGGCGCAGGCCGAATGGGGCTGCACGGCCAACGAACGGATCATTCATGTCGAAGGCCCCGCTTTCATGGTGGGGAATGCCGCAGGGTTGGCGCGGGAGCCGGCAGAGGCGCCGCTTGACGCCTGGGGCGCTTCGGGAAAGACACTGCTGCGTTACGAGCCCCTCGGGGTCGTATCGATCCTGACGCCGTGGAATTTCCCGCACACGCTCAACGCGATGAAGGTCGGTGCGGCGCTCGCGGCCGGCAACACGATTGTGCTCAAGCCGTCGCCACTGACGCCGCTGGCTGCGCTGGTGCTGGCGCGTCTGATCGATGAAGAGACCGATATCCCGCCCGGTGTGGTCAATGTGGTGACCCCCGACAGCGTCGCGGCCAGTGCGGCCCTGACCCAGGACCCACGCGTGGACATGGTCAGTTTCACCGGAAGCTCCGCGGTGGGACGCGCGGTGATGGCTGCTGCCGCACCGACGATGAAACGCGTGCTGCTGGAATGCGGCGGCAAGTCGGCCGCCATTCTCACCGACGATGTCGAGGTCACCGACGAACTGCTGTCACGACTGCTCTTCGAATGCTGCACCCTGCACGCGGGTCAGGCCTGCATTCTCAACAGTCGGTTGCTGCTTCCGGCGTCGCTTCACGACGACGTGGTCGGGCGGTTGGCCGAGCTGGCGCGCGGCGCCGTGGTCGGCGATCCCACCGACGCTTCGGTCACCGTGGGCCCACTGATCAGCGCCGAGCATTTGGATCGGGTCGAGGGCTTCGTCAACCGAGCGATATCCGACGGGGCGACCGTGGTCACCGGTGGGCGTCGCCCCAAGGAGCTGCCTACCGGTTTCTACTTCGAACCGACCATCCTCACCGACGCGACGCCTTCCTGTGCCATTGCCCAGGAAGAGGTCTTCGGGCCGGTGCTGACCGTGCTGCGCTACCGCGATGACGACGAGGCCGTCGCCATCGCCAACAATTCGCAGTACGGTCTCGGCGGGGCGGTGTGGGCTGGTGATGTCGACCGGGCCGTCGCGATCGCGCGCCGTATCAGGACCGGCCAGATCTCCATCAACGGAACGATCGCCGGGGATGCGCCGTTCGGCGGCTTCGGGCAGAGCGGCATAGGGCGCGAGGGCGGTGTGCTCGGGCTCCGGTCGTACATGGAGCCCAAAGTGATCGGGGTGCCTGCATGACCGGGGCCTTGGCGGGACTGCGGGTCGTCGAGATCGGCGGACAGATCGCCGGCCCGTACTGCACCAAACTGTTGGCCGACCTCGGTGCGGAGGTCCACAAGGTCGAGCCACCGGCCGGCGACCCCCTGCGGGCCTGGGGATCAGACGGCGGGCTGTTCGCATATCTGAATGCCGGGAAGTCCGCTACCACGGCGGATCCGGCGGTTTCGGTGAACATCGATGCGGTGCAGGAGCTGATCGCCGGTGCTGACCTGCTGGTCGAGAGTCTCGCACCGGGGACTCTTGATGGCTGGGGCCTGGACGCCGATGTTCTGCAACGCCTGAATCCGCGACTGGTGGTGGTGCGGATCTCGGGATTCGGACAGCATGGTCCGCTGCGCGGCAGGGAGACGACGCCGCTGACCATGCAGGCGGCCGCGGGGTGGGTCAACGACCGGGAACCGGGCCGACCCCCCGTACAGGCCGGCCTGCGCATCCCGGAATACATCGCGGGCGGCTACGCGGCGATGGCGGCGCTGACCGCCGTGCGCATTGCCGCCGCCGGTGTCGACCACCTTGTCGAGGTGGACGTGTCCGTACTCGAATGTCTGCTCGCCACGCTGCCGTACCCGATGTTGATGGCCGAACGCCTCATGAAGATGGGCCTACCGGGCAATGCCAAAGGCGCCCCGATGCTGGGAATCGTCAAGGCTGCCGACGGGTGGGTCGGCATCAACTGCCTGACCGGGCAGCACTGGCTTGATGTGTGCGCCATGGTCGGGCTGCCGGAGTTCGCCGAACATCAGATCGCCATCATGATCGGCGGACCCGAACGCGAAGAGTTCTTCGCCAAGGTGCAACCGTGGCTCGATGCCATGCCGGTCGCCGAGATCGTGGAGCTGAGCCAGGCGATGCGGATTCCGGCCGCGCCCGTCACCGACGGCGCGACGATTCTGCACTGTCCCCAGTTCGCCGAACGTGGATTCTTCGTCGAGCAACCCGGTTTCGGCGGCAGCTCCACCCGCCCGGGGGCACCGTTCCGGCTGTCCAAGACACCGGTACCCGCGCCGCGCCAGGCACCCGCACTGTCCTCGTCCCGCACCGGTTGGTCAGCCACCACCAAGGGATTCACCCCGGCGACCGATGTCACGCAGCCCTTTGCCGGCCTGAAGGTATTCGACCTGAGCACCTTCTGGGCCGGGGCCTACCTCACCTGCTACCTGGGTGCGTTCGGTGCCGACGTGGTCAAGGTCGAGTCGATTCAGCGGCCGGACGGGCATCGCTATTCCGGCTCCTTGCTGCGCACCGGCGACGACTGGTACGAGCGCGGGCCGCTGTGGCAGGGAACGAACCTCAACAAGCGCGATATCACGCTGGACCTCTCGTCGGAAGCCGGTCGTGACCTCGCGCTGCGGCTGGCCGCCGAAGCCGACGTGGTCGTGGAGAACTTCTCCCCGCGCGTGGTGGAGCAGTTCGGTCTGGACTACGACTCCCTGCTGGCACTGAATCCCGGCGTCATCATGGTTCGGATGCCTGGCTTCGGACTGGCCGGACCGTGGCGCGACTATGTCGGCTGGGCGCTGAACATCGAACAGCTGTCCGGGATGTCGGCGTCGACCGGATACCCGGATGGTCCCCCGTGCAACCTGCAGGGTCCGGCCGATCCGATCGCCGGTGTCCACGCCGCGGTGGCTCTGCAGGCCGCGATCGAACACCGAAATCGGACCGGCGAAGGCCAACTCATCGAGGTGGCCCAGATTGAGGTCGGGGCCGCGGTGGCCGCCGAGCCCGTCATCGAGTTCTCGCTGACCGGTCAGCTGCCGCAACGCGAGGGCAATCGTCACCGTGAGTACGTTCAGGGTGTTTATCCGACGTCGAGCGCCGATGATTGGGTGGCGCTTTCGGTACGCGATGACCAGGACTGGGCTGCGTTCGCGGAGGCTGCCGGCCAGCCCGCTCTGGTCGAAGATGCGCGATTCGCCACCGCGCAGGCGCGGCGGACCAATCACGATGCATTCGATGCCGTGGTGGCGGCGTGGACCCGGGAGTGTGAACCGGCGGCGATAGTCGAAGAACTCAGCAGTCGGGGGATACCCGCCGAACGGGTGCTGACACCCGACCGCATGTATGAGATCGAACAGTTGGACGTCCGGGAGTTCTACCAGGAGCTGCACCATCCGATTACGGGCGCCCATCGCTATCCCGGCTGGCCGTTCCGGATCTCCCCCGGACCTGACCAGCATCACCGCTCGGCGCCGCCGACCCTCGGCCAGCACAATGCGGAGGTGCTGTCGGAGCTGGGCCTGAGCGCGGAGCAGATCGAGGCGTTGCGGGCCGGCGATGTGATCGGTGAGCGTCTTCGGGATCAATAGCGCCGCAGGCCGGGAGGACATCCGAAGGCATTGGCACGTTCGGCACCCGATGTGAGAACAGTCATTTACAGTTGGTGAAAGGTTCGCTTTCCTGGTCGTGGAGGGGCGGTCGATGGCAATGACCAACGGTCGGGGGAGCCTATTGCGCGCCGGCGTAGGGGTTGCCACGATTGTCGCCGTCGGGTCGGTCATTTGGTTTGCCGCACAACTGTTCAACGGGGCTCTGTTCGACCGGTCGGTGCCGGTCACCGTCATCGTCGACCGAGCCGGACTGATGATGAACCCGGCGGCAAAGGTCAAGATGCGCGACGTCGAGGTCGGCAGAGTCGCCTCGGTCGAGGAACGCGGTGACGGCACCGCGGTCATTCGTCTGGCGCTGGATCCGGCCAGTCTGAAAATGATTCCGGCCAACGTGGCCGTAGACATTTCGGCGACAACGGTTTTCGGATCCAAGTATGTGCAGCTGAGCGCCCCGCAGACTGCCCCGGTGGGAACTTTGCGAGCCGGTCAGGTCATCGCCGCCGACCGGGTCACCGTGGAGGTCAACACGGTCTTCCAGCAGCTGGACGAACTGGTCTCGGCGGTGCAACCCGAGAAGTTGAACACCGTGGTCACCGCGCTTGCCACCGGGTTGGGCGGTCGTGGCCAGAAGCTGGGCAGCACCGTCACCGACTCCGAAGACCTGCTCACCCGGCTGAGGCCCAGCCTGCCCAGTCTTCGCCACGACCTGGCCGAGACGCCGGCAGTTGCGAGCACGTTCGCCGATGCGATGCCCGATCTGATGACGACACTGAGGAATTCGAGTCGGCTCAGTGGGGTGATCGTCGATGAGCAGGACAATCTGGATCGTTCCCTGATCAGCCTGGTCGGTTTGGCCGACCTCGGCAATGAGGTGATCGGCGGTAACCGGGGAGCGCTGTCCGATACCCTGCGTCTGCTGGTGCCGACCACCGATCTGCTGAACCGCTACAGCCCGGCCCTGTACTGCCTGCTGAGCGGGTTGATCCCGTTGGTCAAAGCTCCACCGCTGCGACTGCCCGGGGCGGAAGTCAGCACCGGTTTCACCTGGGGCGTGGAACGCTACCGCTACCCACAAGATCTGCCGAAAGTGGCAGCTACCGGCGGACCGCAGTGCGTGGGACTGCCTGTTCAGTTCGAGAAACGCCCGCCCTATGTGGTGGCCGATACCGGCGCCAACCCCTACCGATACGGCAACCCCGGCATCGTGCTCAACGCCGATGGGCTCAAACAGGCGCTGTTCGGCCCGACCGACGGCCCACCGCGCAACAGCATGCAGATCGGGCACCCGGGGTGAGCGGCTTAGGAAGAACACTCGTCAAGTTCGGCGCGTTCGCTCTGGTGATGTTCCTGGTGACGGTCGGACTCGTCGTGGTGTTCAGTGAGTACCGCGGCGGACGGGGGACCACGTACTCGGCGACATTTGCCGACAGCTCGGGGTTGAAGTCCGGTGACTCGGTGCGAGCCGCGGGGCTGCGGGTGGGGACGGTGACCGCCGTGTCGCTCAAGCCGGACAAGACCGTGGTGGTCGACTTCACCGCGGAGCCATCGGTCGTCCTGACGGTCGGCACCCGGGTGGCCGTGCGCTATCTGAACCTGGTGGGCGACCGATACCTGGAGTTGGTCGATTCGCCCGGCTCCACCGCTGTCCTGGCGGCGGGCAGTCACATACCGATCGATCGGACGGCGCCGGCTCTCGATCTCGACGTGCTCCTGGGGGGCCTCAAACCGGTGATCCAGGGGCTCAACCCGGCAGACGTCAACACACTCACGGCGTCCCTCGTGCAGATCATGCAGGGCCAAGGTCCCACGATGGAATCGCTGTTCTCCAAGACGTCGGCGTTCACCACCACATTGGCAGACAACCAGCAGGTGCTCGAGCAGTTGATCGACAACCTCAACACCGCGATGGCGTCGATGTCACGAGACGGCGACCAATTCGCCGCAACCATCCGGCGGCTGGATCGGCTGGCCGGTGAACTGGCACAGGAACGGGAGCCGATAGGCGCCGCGATCGACGCGCTGAGCGCCGGAACCACCTCACTTGCCCAACTGCTCACGCAGGCCCGACCACCGCTGACCGCGACGATCGCCGAACTGGGACGGTTGGCTCCCAACCTCGAGGGAGGCAACGACGATCTCGATGCCGCCCTGATCAAGGCGCCGGACAACTATCGCAAGCTTGCCCGAATCGGGGCGTACGGCAGCTTCCTGAACTACTACCTGTGCGGCATCCAGATCCGGGTGAGCGACCTGCAGGGACGAACCGCGGTGTTCCCGTGGGTCAAGCAGGAAACCGGAAGGTGTGCCGAGGAACCATGATCAGATACCGCGGTGGACAACTGGTGCGGGGCGGCATCCTTGGGTCCGTTCTCATCCTGCTGATCATTGCCGTGGGCATGCAACCGGAGCTGCTCACCCTCTGGGTGACGTCGACTCGCTATCAGGCCGAGTTCGTGGAGGCGGGCGGGCTCAGCGTCGGCAACAAGGTGACGGTTTCCGGGATCAAGGTCGGATCGGTCACCGACGTCTCTTTGGTGCGTGGCCGGGCGATGGTCGACTTCACCGTCGAGCGCAAGGTGGTGCTGGGTACGGAGACCACCGCCCACATCCGCACCGGCACCCTGCTCGGTGAGCGAATCCTCACGCTCGAGTCCGCCGGCCCGGGGGCGCTTGCTCCCCGATCGGTGATTCCGGCCGCACGGACGGCATCGCCGTATGCACTGTCCGAGGCCGTCGGCGAACTGGCGGCCAACACCGCCGGAACCAGCCTCGACACTCTGAACCAATCACTGGACACACTTGCCGACACCATCAACGAGATCGCTCCGCAGCTCGGTCCCACCTTCGACGGCCTGACCCGCCTGTCGAGATCGATCAACAGCCGCAATCAGCAGGTGAGCGCGCTGCTGGACTCCACCCGGAAGGTCGTCGGAACCCTCGCCGACCACACCCAGCAGGTCAACCAACTCATTCTCAACTCCAACGATCTGTTGGCCGTCCTGGTGCCGCGGCGGCAGGCTATCGTCGCGCTGCTGGCGGCGACCTCCGCCCTGTCTCGGGAGCTGTCGGCTCTGATCGCCGAAAACGAGCAGGCTCTGGCCCCGATGCTGGCGAAGTTGAACTCGGTGACGGCGGTGCTGGAAAAGAATCGGGACGACCTGGCCGAGGCGCTTCCGGGCCTGACCAAATACCTGTCCACCCTGAGCGAGATCGTCTCCAACGGGCCGTTTTACACCGCGTACGTGCCGAACCTGATCCCGGGACAGTTCACCCAGGCATTCCTGGACTACATGTTCGGATTCAGGAGGGGCGTCGATGCCGGTCAGCCTCCTGACAACGCCGGACCGCGCGCCGAACTCCCGTTCCCGTACAACGGAATCCCGGAGCGGCCGTGATGACACTGCGAAGTGCGCCACGGTGGTTGGCCGTTGTGGGCGCGGTCGCCCTGATCGCGGTGATGCTGGTCGGCGCGGGCCTGATCATCCGCGGGACGGTGTTCAAACCCAAGACGTTCAGCGCGTCATTCACCAAGGCCACCGGCATCTACCCGGGGGACCAGGTACGAGTCGCCGGGGTGAAGGTCGGCACGATCAAAGCCATCGAACCGGAGGGTGATCGCGTTCGGCTCACCTTCACGGTCGCACACGACGTACCGGTGCCGGCCGAGGCATCGGCGGTCATCGTCGCCCCGAATCTGATCTCCGCACGGTATGTGCAACTGACTCCGGCCTATGTTGACAGCGGGCCCACCCTGCCCGACGGTGCGGTGATTCCGCTGGAGCGCACCGGCATTCCGGTGGAGTGGGATGAGGTCAAGGAGCAGCTCAACAGGCTGGCCACCGAACTCGGCTCCGGCGACGGCGTCTCGGGCACGGCACTGTCGCGATTGGTCGACAGCACTGCCGCCGCGTTCGCCGGCAACGGTGACAAGTTCAGAGAGACGCTGCGCCAGCTGGCCGGGACGGGCCGTATCCTGGCCGAAGGCAGCGGTGATCTGGTCGAGACGATCAAGAATCTCGCTGTGTTCATCGGGGCACTGCGCGACAGCAACACCCAGATCGTGCAGTTCCAGGACCGACTCGCGACGTTGACCAGCGTCATCGACGGCAGCAGATCCGACCTCGATGCGGCACTGGCCGACATCGCCGGGATCGTGGCGGACGTACGACGTTTCGTCGCCGGCACGCGGGACGGTGCCGCCGAGCAGATCCAGCGGCTGGCCACGGTCACCCAGGTGCTCGTCGACGGCCAGCGCAATCTCGAGCAGCTCCTTCATGTCAGTCCCACGGCGATCGCCAATACGCTGAACTTTTTCGATCCCCGCGACGGGGGGATCGTCGGCACCTTCGCCTTCGCCAACTTCTCCAATCCGTTGAAGTTCATCTGCGGGGCGATCGGCGCGGTCGAGAACGTCACCGCGACGGAGTCGGCCAAGCTGTGCGCTCAGTACCTCGGACCGGCGTTGAACGCCATGGACTTCAACTATCTGCCGTTCGGGGTCAATCCGTTCTTGGCTGCGGTGCCGCCGGCGCAGGACTACACCTACACCGTGCCTGAACTGGCTCCGGGTGGGTCGGGTCCTTCCCCGGGACCACCGGAGACGCCACCGGCGATATCGGCCTATACCGGTGCCGACAACGATGTCCCCCCACCGGCGGGGTACGTTCCGCCGCCGCACGGTCCGAGCAGTCTGCCCGAGCTGCTGTTGCCCGGACAGCCGGACGAGGGCGCCGGCCGATGAGGGTAGCTCCGATCCTCAGTCGGGTGACCGCACTGGTCTGCTGCGTGGCTTTGCTGACTGTCGGGTGCGGATTCCGGGGGATCAACTCCCTGCCGTTGCCCGGCACCGTCGGCACCGGGCCTTCAGCACTGCTCTATCACCTGCAGATCGTCAACATCGGGACTCTGGAATCCAATTCGCCGGTCATGGTCGACAACGTGGTGGTGGGCAGTGTTCGCCAAATGCGGTTCAACGACTGGCATGTCGATGTCGACGTGACGGTACGCCCGGGGACCCGAGTCCCGGCCAATGCCGTGGCCACCGTCGGTCAGACGAGTCTGCTCGGTTCGATGCATGTGGCGCTGGATCCGCCGCTGGGGTCGGCGCCGGAGGGAGTCCTGGAGCCCAACTCCACGATTCCGCTCTCGGCGACCTCGTCGTATCCCTCCACCGAGCGGACGCTCGCGTCGCTGTCGGCACTGGTCAATGGGGGCGGCCTCGGTCAGATCGGCGACATTGTGCGCAGTGTCAACACCGCACTGTCGGGACGCGAGAACCAGGTCCGAGACCTGTTGGTACGCCTGGAGGAATTCGTCGACCTGTTTGATCAGCAGCGTGGCGACGTCCTCGATTCGATCAGGGCGCTTGATCGCCTGTCCGGCCAACTGGCCTCCCAGCGTGAGGTGATTTCGTCGGCCCTGCACAGTCTGCCGGCAGCACTGGACGTCCTGATACGACAGCGGCCCACGTTCAACTCCGCACTGGAAAAGGTGGGCCGACTGGGTGACACGGCAAAGACATTGGTGAATGAATCCCAGGCAGACCTGGTCGCCGATCTGGAGAAGCTCGCACCGACGCTGAAGGCGCTCGCCGATGTCGGTCCCGACATCGCCAGTGTCCTGGGCTATCTGCCCACCGCGCCGTTCAGTCAGAACATCGTTGACCGTGGCGTTCGCGGCGACTACATGAACCTGTTCGTCATCCTCGATTTCACTACGGCGCGGCTGAAGCGGACACTGCTGGCCGGTACTCGTTTCGAAGACCAGAACGCGCAACTCGTTCCGGCGCCGGGTGATATCGGATACGACGCGTACTACACCCGAAATCCCTTGGGCGCCCCCATCTCGCCTCCGCCGGCCACCTGGGAGGAAGCCTTGAAGATCCAGCCTCCACCCCCACCGGGCGGTGGTGGCTGATGTTCCCCCGCCTGGTGCGAATCCAATTGATCATCTTTGTCATCGCCTCGGTCGTCGGTGTCGCGGTCATGGCATTCGGCTATATGCGTCTGCCGGTCCTGCTCGGAATGGGGCGCATCACCGTCACTCTCGAATTGCCCTCCGGCGGTGGGCTTTACCAATTCAGCAATGTGACATATCGGGGAGTGCAGGTCGGGGTCGTTGTGGACGTCGCACTGACCCCGTCCGGAGCGCAGGCCACCCTCTCGCTGGACACCACCCCGCGGATACCTGCCGATCTGGTCGCGGAGGTGCACAGTCTGTCGGCGGTGGGCGAGCAGTACGTAGACCTGCTGCCGCGCCGATCGGGGCCGCCGTACCTGCAGAACGGCTCCGTGATCTCGGTGGGCGACAGCACGGTCCCGCAGCCCGTCGGTCCCATGCTCGACAATGCCAGCGCCCTTCTGCACAGCCTTCCCACCGACAAGATCACCGCATTGCTCGACGAGTCGGCCAAGGGGCTCGCCGATGCGGGTTACGACATCGGATCGCTGATCGATTCGGCATCGAGCATCTCACGCGCATCCCACGGCGTGACAGAGCAGCTACTGTCACTCATCGAGGACAGCGGGCCGCTGCTGGACGGGGCAGCGCAGTCGGCCGACGCGACGAGAGTCTGGGCACGTGCCGTGGCCGGCATCACCGACCAGCTTGTCGCCGACGAACCGCATGTGCGCACTCTGCTCGAGCAGGGGCCGGCCACCCTCGACGAGGTGTCGCAGCTGCTGGAGGACGTCAAGCCGACGCTGCCCGTCTTGTTGGCCAACCTGACCAGCCTCGGCCAGGTCGCGGTCACCTATAACCCGTCCTTGGAACAACTCCTGGTGCTGGTGCCGCCGTTCTTCGGGGGAATGGGCGCGCTGTCCCACATTGCAAACGCGACGGGGCTGCCGCTGGGCGACTTCCGGGTGGGACTCAATGATCCGCCACCGTGCACGGTGGGTTTCCTACCGCCGTCGCAGTGGCGTTCGCCGGCCGACACGACCACCATCGATACCCCGGATGGCCTGTACTGCAAGCTGCCCCAGGACTCCCCGATTCTGGTTCGGGGACTACGGAATCTGCCGTGCATGGCACATCCCGGCAAGCGTGCTCCCACAGTCGAGATCTGTGACAGCGACAAACCCTTTCAACCCATCGCGATGCGCCAGCATGCGCTCGGCCCGTACCCGTTCGACCCCAATCTGATCGCCCAGGGCATCCCGCCCGACAGCCGGGTCGACGAGGGCGACCGACTCTACGCTCCGATCGAGGGAACCCCACTGCCCCCGGATGCGCGACCGAGTTCGGCGCACGCCACCGGTGAGGACGGTCCGCGGATCGCCGTGGCCACCTACGATCCGCAGAGCGGGCGGTACCTGGGTCCCGATGGTGTCACGCGCAGCCAAGCGAATCTGAAAGTCTCCACCGCAGAACAGAGTTGGCAGGACCTTGTGCTGGGAGACGGATGAACCATGCGCGGAATGATCCTGACGACGGCCGCGCTGGCGGGGCTGATGGTGATGGGCCCGCCGGCGCATGCCGACCCGAACAAGTACGCGGTCAACGGACGGTTCACGGTGATCTCGGACGGGCAGTGGGCCAAGACGAATGATCGGTACAAAGACGAGGCGACGGTGACGAGCACCTGGACCATCACGACGAGTTGCACCACCGTGCTTCAGTGCTCTGGCAAGGTCACCAGTGATCAGGGCTGGACAGCGGACGTCAGTTACACCAAGCCGATGTGGTACGTGACGCGCCGGATTGAAAACTGGATCACCTGCCCGGATGGCACGTCATTCGACGGTCAGCAGACATTCAAATTCTTCGTCGATCAGTATGACAAGCCGTTTCTGCGCGGCTGGGACAACACCATCGGCCCCAGCGGTGCGTGCGGAGTCAACAAGGTGCTCAACATCGAGATGCCGCTGAAGCTGATCCCGTTGGACTAATCCACCATCAACGCGATGGTGTCCACCACACATGCCGGACGGTCGGACCCCTCCACCTCGACCGCCACGCGCACGGTTGCCTTGGCGCCCTTCTTGTCCCGCTCCACGCCTATCAGCTCCGCACCGCCCCGGATACGTGAGTCGACCGGTACCGGTGCGGGAAAGCGGAGCTTGTCCACCCCGTAATTCATCTGCATGGACAATCCCGTCACCTGGTAGATCTGCTTGACCAAGATCGGGATCAGCGCCAGCGTCAGGTATCCGTGGGCGATGGTGCGCCCGTAGGGTCCGGCGGCCGCACGCTCGGGATCGACGTGTATCCACTGGTGGTCACCGGTTGCGGCGGCGAACAGGTCGATCTGCTCCTGGGTGATGGTGTGCCAGTCGCTGTAGCCGAGATGCTCGCCGACACGGGCCTCAAAGTCGGCCACGCCCTGGTAGATCGTCGGCCGGGGCGGGGACTGGGTCACACCGCAACCTTGTCCAGACGCAGTTGTTTGAGCGCGTTGCCGCCCATGATCTTGGCCTTGGCGGTCTCGGACAGGCGCTGCAGTCGATCGACGAAGCTCAACGGCTCGCCGATGCCCTCCGGGTGCGGGTAGTCGGAGCCGAACATCACGTGGTCTTCGCCCATGATCTCCACGATGCCCTCGATGTCGTCTTCGAGGAACGGGTGAATGTAGATGTTGCGCTTGAACACCTCGACCGGGTGCTCGTCGAACTCCTTGGGCATCACGCGGTAGGCCTTCTCCAACTGGCGGAGCAGATTCCGCACCCACCCACTGCCGTTCTCCACCACCAGGATCCGGAGATCGGGGAAGCGAGACAGCGCTCCGTGGCAGATCAGTGCCGCCAGCGTGTCCTCGATGGCGCGGAACCCCATCACCACCTCGCGCAGGGCACTGGTCTTGAAGGACAGGTACTCGTCGCCGCCCTCCCATTCCATCAAGTGCTTCTGGTATCCGCTGTCGGAGGCGTGCAGCGTGACCGGCATATCCGCCTTGACGACCTCCTCCCAGAACGGGTCGAACTCGGGCAGGCCCATCGAACGCGAGCCCCCGAACCGGCTGGGCACCGGGGCGGGCCGCACCAGGAACGTCTTCATGCCGCGCTCGCGGCCGTAGTGGAACTCTCGGATGGCTTCCTCAACGATGGGCAGGCAGATCACCGGGGTCGCGAAGATCCGATCCTGGTAGTTGAAGGTCCAGTGCTCGTACATCCATTCGTTGAGCGCGTGGATGATCGCATGGGTCAAGATGACGTCATCGGTGGTGCGCTCCTCGATGAGGCTCGCCAGGGTCGGATACATCACGCACTGGTCGATACCCAATTCGTCCATCAACTCGATGCGCGGAGCCGGGTACTGGTAGGCGGGAATCACATCCATTGGCTCGCCGATGAACTCACGAAAGTTCAGGCCCTCGGGGTTGTTGCCCAGGAAGTAGTCTTCAGCACTGCCGGGGCGGGCCACCCGTGCGAACGTCGGGTTGGGGATCATGTGGCTGATGTGGTCTTTGACCACGAGCTTGGGTCGCCCGTTCACCTCGACATAGCCGACCTTGCCTCGGTGCTCCCTGGGCAGGTACTTGAGCAGCGCATCCTCGGTTTCGTACATGTGGTTGTCGATGTCGAACACCGGGTAGGGAAGCGAGCGGGCAGGCATGAGGCTGAATCCTCCTCGGACCAGTGATAACAATCATTTACTCTCAGCGGAAACGACGTTATCACTCTGTCTGCCCAACATCCACATCTCGGTCGAATCAGCCCGGTGACCAGGCGGCGATGACGTCGTCGGTGGAGGTCACGGTAGCCAGCAATGCCAGGCTGTTGTCGATCACCGCATCGGCGTATTCACTGGGGTACCCAGCGACGGCATCGCGCGGCAGCACGAATTGATAGCTTCGGTTCACCGCGTCCATCACGAAGTTGGTGATCGCGACGTTCACTGAAACACCCACGCCCACAATGGTTGTGATGCCCATATTCCGTAGCACCGAGTCGAGGTCGGTACCCGTCATGGGGCTGAGTCCATGGGTGCGGGTGAGCACCAGATCAGACTCGTGCGGGCCGAGTTCGGGCAGCAGGGACGCCCCGGCGCTTCCGGGAGTCAGATCTGCGCCAAAAGAACTGCCGGCGGCAAACAGTCGGGCATTCGAGTTCGAACCGCGACCGTCCGGGCGGCGCTGGATCAGGCAATGGACGACGGCGACGCCCGCGGCGCGGGCCGCCGGAAGCAGCTTCGCGATGTTGGGGATGGCCGCACGCTCCGCCTCGCGTGCCAGCATCGGCAGTCCGGCCTGGGGGCCGATCACCCCGCCTTGGCATTCCTGGGTGACTATGGCGGTGGTGTTCGGCGAGACGAGGTGAGGAAGGTCGGGTCGGGGCATGAGAACACACGTTATCGTCTGAGCCAAGGCGATTTCTAGAGGAGTGTTGATGGAGCAGTGGGAGCTGTTGATCCGGGAATCGGTGCGGCAGACCCTGGCTGACTACACCGCAGCCACGGATCGTTTCGATCTGCATGCCCTCGCTGCGTGCTTTGCACCCGATGGGGTACTGGAGTTCACCGGTGCCGACGAGCCGCTCGTCGGGGCCGCGGCGATCGAGACCGGTCTGGCCGCAGCGATGAGTTCGCGCGATTCGACGCGCAAGACGCCGACTTTTGTGCGACATCACCTCTCCAGCATCCGATTCGGATTGGTCGACGCCGACAGAGCCGAGGTCAGCAGCTACTTCGCAGTGCACACCGACATCGGGCTGGACCACTGGGGCAGGTACCGCGACGTGTTGGTGCCCGCGAACGGGGTCTGGTTGTTCGCCCATCGCAGAATCTCGGTGGACGCCTTCGGCGCGAACAGTCTGATGGCGCCCTGATCAGGCGTTCAGGCGCTGATGAACTCCTTGGCGAAGAGCTGCGCGCGTTCGAGGTATCCGTCACGGTCGTCGCCGGAGGGTGCGACAGTCAGCCAGGTCACGCCGGCCGCGGCCAGTCGCCCGATCACCTCGTGCCGTTCATCGGTGGAGCGCTTCTCATCCAGCATGTTGCCCGCCGAGAAGCAGATGTCCAGCGGTGCGGTACGTCCCACCTCCTCGGCATAGCGTCGAGCCCAGGCAATCGCCGATTCCAATTCTTCGATGGTCGAGATCTCTGCGGTGCGCGACGCAGTGGCGTATCCGAAGGTGTTGAACGGTGCCCATCCCTGCCCCCGGTCGATCGCACGCCGAACCGCAGGTTTGCTGTTGCCGCCGATCCACACCGGCGGCGGGCTCGTCTCAGGGCGTAGCCGAACCCCGCGGGCGGCGAACGACGTCCCGGCATAAGCGACGTCGGCGCCGCTCAAAACCTTGTCCAGCACGTCCAGTGCCTCGTCAAGCAGTGCACCGCGCCGGTCGAAGTCCGCGCCCAGGGCGAGAAATTCAGGCTTCAGATAGCCG
Organism: Mycolicibacter nonchromogenicus; assembly: GCF_002101775.1. Classification (GTDB taxonomy): domain Bacteria; phylum Actinomycetota; class Actinomycetes; order Mycobacteriales; family Mycobacteriaceae; genus Mycobacterium; species Mycobacterium nonchromogenicum. The sequence continues at coordinate 85,691 of NZ_LQPI01000040.1, forward strand.
GCGGCCGTCCCGAGGATGAGTCGGCCACCGGACAGGACCTGAAGGCTGTGGATGGATTTGGCACCGAGGAACGGGTTGCGGTACCCGGCGATGTAGACATTGGTGAGCAGCCGAAGCTCCGCCGTCACAGCCGCTGCGAACGACAGGGCGACGAATGGGTCCATCGCGTGGTGGCCACCGTGATCGAGCCACTTGGTGTCCGGTGCGGGATGGTCGGTGACGTGCACGGCCGCGTACCCCGCCGCTTCGGCGGCCCGGGCGATATCGGCGATGGCCGAAGCGCTGACGAAGTCATCCGAGAGCTCGACACGCTGAGTGGGCAGCTCCAGGGAAAAGGAAATCGTCAAGGGTGTCCTCCTGTCAGGCGGGTGTTGTGGCGACCAGTTCGCCGAGCCGTAGCGCATGGTGGTCGGGCTCGCCGAACATCAGTGAGCTCGCCTTGGCTCGCCGCACATACAGATGTGCGTCGTGCTCCCAGGTGAAACCCACTCCGCCGTGGACCCGCATGTTGTCGAGGGCAACGTGGGTGAATGCTTCCGAGGCAACCAGTTTCGCCACGGACGCGGCAATGGCGAGCTCTTCGGAATCGGTCACTGCGGCCGCATGCGCGACAGCTGAGCGGGCGCCCTCGACGAGCACCAGCATGTCAGCGCACCGGTGTTTGACGGCTTGGAAGCTTCCGATCGGACGACCGAACTGGATCCGGTCCTTGGCGTAGGCGACCGCGGTGTCCAGGCAACGCGCCGCGCCACCGAGTTGCTCGGCCGCCAGCAGCACGGTGGCGATGTCGGAGGTCAGTGACAGGCCGGGCTCCGCACCTCCAGGGGGCCCGATCAGCCGGGCAGGTGTGTCGTCGAATTCGAGGTGGGCGATCCGGCGAGTGCGGTCCAGTCCGGCAAGGGGCCGGCGGGACAGTCCTCTCGCGCCGCCGGCGACGGCGAACAGGGATGTGCCGGTATCGCAGACGGCGGCGACCAGCACGAGGTCGGCGGTATGGCCGTCGAGAACCAGCGGGGCTTCGCCGTGGACGGTGTAACCCCGGCGGTCGTCTCCGTGGGCGGTCAGCGCGACCGTCGAGGAATCCCACGCGCCGAGCTGACCATTGAAGATCACTGTGGCCGTGGTGGTGCCGGCGGCGAGGGCCGGGACGAACTCCGCGATGGCGTCGTCATCGGTGCTGGTGAGGAGGGCAGGAATGGCCAGTGCCACGGTGGCGAAGAACGGCGCACACAACAGCGCGGCACCCATCTCCTCGAACACCACCGCCAGTTCTGCCGTACCCGCGCCGGCGCCGCCGAACCGCTCGGGAACCGCGATACCGTGCAACCCCAGCTCTGCGGCCATCCGATGCCACGCAGCCTCGTCATAGCCGGTGTCGCTGTCCATCAAGGCTCTGACCGCCGCGCTCGGGGATGTCTGGGCCAGGAACTCGCGGACGGACTGCCGAAGCTCGTCCTGCGCTGAGGTCATGGTCCCCCTCACTGTAGACAACCTCGACATGGGCATGGCCGATTCAGGATAGTATCCTTTCTGAAAACAGAGAATAATGATTCTCACCGAAGGGAGACGGTCGGTGGCCTCCAAACTCGACTACGGGATCTTTGACTGCGACACCCATTGCTACGAAACACGCGACGCGTTTACCCGGTATCTGCCCAAGGAATTTCACGACCGGGCCATCACCGCAGTGCGCGGAGCCGACGGCGCCGAAAGCATCCTCGCCGGCCACCGGATCGCCACCTTCAACAGTGAGGCCGGACTCGGATTCGACCTCGCCTACCGGCCCGGCTCGCTCAAGGAGATGCTCAAACAGATGGGCTCGGGCAACCCCGACGAGACCTATGAGCCGCAACCCATGCAACCCGAATGGCTGGAACGCGAACCGCGGCTACGGGTGATGGCCGAACAGAACGTCGAGCGCGCCGTTATCTTCCCGGCCGGCATGGCCCTGGCCGCCGAACACTACGTCGACGACACCGCTGCCCTCTATGCCAATATCCGGTCCTTCAACCGGTGGTTCGACGAGACCTGGGGCTTCAACCATCGCGACAAGATCTACGCAACCGCACTGCTCTCGCTGCGCGATCTGGAGTCGTCGATCGCTGAGACCGAGGCGATCATCGCGCAGGGGGCCAAGATGGTGCTGCTGCCGACCGGACCTGCATACGGACGTTCGCCGGGGGACCCGTACTTCGACCCGATCTACGCGCGCCTCCAGGAAGCGGGGTGCACGCTGGTCTTCCACATCCAGCCGTTCTGGTACTTCAATGCGATCTCCCCGGCGTGGGGTCACAACCCCGACCCGTCTGCGTGGCGCATGTCGGCGTGGCAGTGGATGAACGTCTACGGTCAGCGGCCTATCGAGGACACCCTGTCGGCGCTGATCTTCGACAACCTCTTCGGTCGCTTTCCCGGGCTGAACGTCCTGGTCGCCGAGCACGGAGCCGAATGGGTTCCGCAATTCGTGGTCCATATGGACAAGAGTCGGGGCATGGGGCGCAACGGACCCTGGATCGGTGGGAAGCTCACTGAGCGTCCGTCGGAGATATTCCGCCGCCACGTGGGCGTCGTTCCGTATCCCGAGGACGATATCCCGGCCATCGTCGAGCGGCTCGGGTATGACGAATGCCTGCTGATGGGTTCGGACTACCCACACGCCGAGGGCTTGGCCGAGCCGGCCGACTTCGTCAAACTGCTTGACCCACTGGACGATGCCGCCAAGCAACGAATCATGCGGGATAACGCCGACGCGTTGCTGCGCCGGAGCTAATGCGCGGTGCCGACCGACGACGACCTCGACGTTGATCTCGAATTCCTGCGTGCCTCCGCGCGGGATTTCCTGGCTGGCCGGGGCGAGAAGGACTCGATCGAGGAGCTCGCCCGGCTGGATTGGACCGGCCTGTTGGTCGATGATGCCGCTGGCGGGGCTGGGTGGCGCCCGGTGGAGGCGGCAGTCATCGCCGAAGAGATCGGTCGTGCCGGGGACCGCTCGGCCTGGCTGGGCAGCGCGGTAGCCGCGGCAGCACTCGCCACCGCTCCAGATGCCGTCCGGCAGGGGCTGCTGCCAGGTCTGCTCGACGGATCCATTGCCGCCGCAGTGGCGCTGCCGACCTCAGCCGAGACGGTCCGGGTGGCCAGGGCCGACCGCTGCGCGATCCTGGTGCTGTTGGCCCACGACGGGATCGAGCTCATCAACGACGGCCTGGCACGATGCGACGATGCGGATCTGCTCGACGTGAACAGACCGGTCCACCGCGTGGATATCAGCGGTGCGCAGCGACACAGCATCGGAACGGCCGAGCGATCCGCCGAGCTGCGAAGGGTGGCCCGGCTGCTCGTCAGTGCCGACTCCGTCGGTGCACTGTCCGCCACCCTCGAACGGCTGGTCGGCTATCTGATCGACCGGATCGCCTTCGGTGCGCCGATCGCGAGCTTTCAAGCCGTGCAACACCGTCTGGTGGATCTGTTGGTGCTGCAGGTCAAGTCCCGGGCGATCGTGATGAAGGCCATGCGGGCGGTGGCGGTGGGCGATCCGCAGGCCGCCCTGCTCACCGCGTCCGCCCATTCCTTTGTGACCGCCAAGACGACCGCGGCGGTCGATGAATGCATGCAACTGTCCGGAGGGATCGGCTTCACCTGGGAGTACCCCCTGCATCACGAGCTGCGCCGGGTCTTCGACAATGCGCAGTTGTTCGGCACCGCCCGTTCCAGTCATGCCGAGCTGAGGGAGGTGGCGGGCTGGTGACCACCGCACCTGTTCGGCCCAGTGCCGAGTCGTTGGCGGAGTTCCGTTCTACGGTACGACAATTCATCGCTGACCATGCCCCCGGCGTGGTCGCGCGCGAAGGCCACCGAGCGCCTGTCGACGCCGAACAGGAAGCGATGCTGCGCAGCTGGTTCGCGAAGCTGTTCGATGCCGGATACGTCGGTGCGGACTGGCCCGTCGAGTACGGTGGCCGTGCCGACTACCACCCGCTGCGCGATCGCATCGTCAGTGAGGAGATCCTGCGGGCGCGGGCGCCGCGGCCTGTCGACCAGGTCAACCTCGCCGCACACGTACTGCTGCACTTCGGATCGCAGGAACAGAAGCAGACGCTGCTTCCACCGATCCGGCGCAGTGAGCACGTCTGGTGTCAGCTGCTGAGCGAACCCGACGCGGGCAGCGACATCGCCGCGGTGCGCTGTCGGGGACAGCGCCAGGCAGACGGCAGCTGGGTGCTCGACGGTCAGAAGACCTGGATCACCGACGGTCACTGGGCGGACATGGGTTTGGCGCTCATCCGCACCGATCCGTCGTCATCACGCCATCACGGGCTGACGGTCTTTGCGGTACCCCTTGCCGCGGCGGGCGTCGAGGTGCGACCTATTCGTACGGTCGGCGACGCGATCGAGGTCAACGAGGTCTTCCTCAACGGCGTCAGACTGCCCGCGGACAGTGTGGTCGGTGAGCCTGGGCAGGGCTGGTCGATAATCATGACCGGTCTCGACTACGAAAGGTTCGGCATCGGCGGTAACGTCATCTTGCTCGAACTGCTCATCGATGACCTGATCACGCTGGCCAAAGCCGGTACCGTGGACGGTGTTCCAGCTCTGCAGTGCGGCGACATCCGGGAGAAGTTGTCCGAACTGGCCGTCGAGGTCGAGGTGGCAAAGGCCTACATCGACGATCACGTGGAACGCATGATCGTTGGTGCGGACGAGGTCGGCGACGGTTCGATCGCCAAGCTGAGTTTCGCGGAGACCTACCATCGCGTGTCGGCCTATGGCGCGGAGTTGGCGGCCGCGACGGTGCTGGACGGACCGAGCGACTCGGCTGCCCACGGCGCCAAGCAACGTCTGCGGGAATGCTGGCTGTGGTCACGCGCGTACACCATTTCCGGTGGCAGCTCGGAGATCATGCGCAATATTCTCGCCAAGCGCCGCCTGATGCTGCCGAGCCGGTGACCACGTATTGGGAACTGGTCGACACCGCGGCCAGACAGCATCCGGACCGGGTGGTTCTGACCGATGATTTCGGTCGCAGCCTGACCAGCGCGCAGCTGCATGCCGCCGCAGCGCGCACCGCTGCGGCCCTGGCGCGAAACGGCGTGTCCGCCGGGACCGTGGTGTCCTGGCAGTTGCCGACCACGCTGGAGACGATGGTCGTGATGGTGGCGCTGACCCGACTGGGGGCGGTGCAGAATCCCCTTCTCCCGATCTGGCGCTCCAGCGAGGTGCGTTTCGTGACAGAGCAGCTCGGTACCGAGGTGCTGATCATTCCCGGGACGTGGCGGGGTTATGACCACCGGCCGCTGGCCGCCGAACTCGCGCGGGAACGTGGGATCTCCGTCGTGGTCGTCGACCACGACATGCCCGTCGGCGAGGGGCTGAGGCTGGACGTCGGAGATCCGGCTGTGCTCGGCCCGCCGCCGCAGTCGGAGGAAGACCCCCGATGGGTCTACTACTCATCGGGAACCACCTCGGCCCCCAAGGGCATTCGGCATTGTGATCGCTCGATCATCGCAGGCTCGGCCGGTGTGGTCGATATGGGAGCGTGCAGCGAGGACGTCAATCCGATCGCATTCCCCATCTCGCACATCGGCGGTGCGGCGATGCTGGCGGCCGCGCTGTTGACCGGCATGCGGCTGGTCCTGTTCGACGTCTTCGACCCGACCGACACACCGCGGGCGATGGCCGACCACGGGGCGACCCTGCTGGGATCGGCCACCCCCTTCTTCGTGGCATTCATCGCCGCGCAGCGGGCGCACGGACGCGAGCCGTTGTTCGACCGGCTACGTGGGTGTGTCGGCGGGGGCGCTCCGATCACAGCCGAGCTCGGTCAGCAGGTGCGCGAGACGTTGTCGGTGGCCGGGGTGGCCAACGCCTGGGGTTTGACGGAATTCCCGGTGGCGACATCACCGCGCCTCGACGGCGACGCGTACACCCTGGATCACACCGTGGGCAGCCCGGTGCCGGGGGTCTCGGTTCGGGTGGTCGACGATTCGGAGCGCCAGGTGGGTGTCGGAGAAGAGGGGGAGTTGCGGCTGAAGGGGCCGCAATGCTTCCTCGGCTATGTCGACGCGGCGCTGGACGCGGACGCGTTCGACGGTGACGGCTGGTTCCGCAGCGGCGACCGGGGACGCATCGATGCGCAGGGCAATGTGATCGTGACCGGACGGATCAAGGACACGATCATCCGCAATGCGGAGAACATCTCTGCGTTGGAGATCGAGGGTGTTCTGGCCACCCATCCCGGGGTCGCCGATGTCGCCGTGATCGGTGTGCCCGACGCGCGGACCGGTGAACGGGTGTGCGCTGTCGTCGTCGCCGAACAGGCGGCGGCGGTGACGTTGGAGTCACTGGTGACGCACTGCAAAGGGCGTGGCCTGAGCCATCACAAGGCACCCGAGCGTCTCGAGCTGGTGGAGGCGCTTCCGCGCAACCAGACCGGCAAGGTCCTCAAGACCGAGTTGCGGACGAGGTTCGGGATGAGGGAGACAACGTGATTCGCGACATCAGAGAGCTCAGCGGCGATCCGGCGGCCTATGCGGCAGAACTGCAGCGCCGGTGGGGCGGGCTGCTCAGCTACCGCTATATCGGCCGTAACCACGCCTCGATGAATGTCGGTCCCGCCGACGACACCGTCACGCTGCGCTCCGACATGCGCGATGACGGCGGCGGGATCCTGCTGTGCGTCTTCGGTATCGCCTCACCTGAGGGGGGTGTGGTGTCCGATCTGGAAGCCGTTCCCAATCCGGTGGTGCATTCCTGCCAGGTGCTCGATCCCGGGGTAGACGTAAGACGGTTCGAGGTGCGCACCGAAGCTCTGAAGAGGGGCCACCGAATGGCTTACAGCCGGTCGTTGATCGTCGATGCTGACAACCCGGCTCGCGTGCTTGCGGTCACCGAGGGCCAGGGCGTGACCATCGGTGTCCCCCCGGAGGGGCTGCAGAAGATGACGGTGGAACCGATCGACGTGGTGGATTCGCCCGATCTGCCGCCGCTGTGGCAGGTGTTCGGGGGAAGCCGAGTCGATGCCCGAACATGGCTGTTGCCGCGGCTGTCGTCGGAGGTGGCCTCACCGGATGCCGCGCTGCATGTGGGTCCGCAGTTCGTCATGACCGAGACGGCCGCGCGCAGCGCTGTGCTCGACGTCTCGGCGACCGGCCAGCTCGCCGGCGTCTCGTCGCACACGATGTTCTTGGCCCGGGCCAAGGTCGGTCCGTTCCGATTCGTGGCCGAACCGGTGGCGGCACAGGCGGGCTCGAATGCGGTTGTCGCGGCGCGCACGCTCGTCTTCGACGATGGTGCCGACGGGAAGTTGGTCACCGTCGCGACACATGTGTTTCGGCAGGCGGAACCAGATCGCGTTTGACCACCTTGCCGACCTCGTTGCGCGGGAGTCGGTCCACGAACACGATGCGCGCCGGCACCCGGTAGGGGGTCAGCCGCTCCCGGCACCAGGTGTACAGCTTCTCTTCGGTCACGGTGTCGTCCAGACGGACGACGAAGGCCCACGGCACCTCGCCGAGGCGTTCGTCGGGGACACCGACGACGGCGGCCTCCCGCACCCCGGCAGCAGCCAGCAAGACGTCTTCCACAGTTCCGGGGAACACCTTCAGCCCACCGCGGTTGATCATGTCCGACACCCGGCCGTCGAGCCAGAGGAACCCGTCATCGTCGAACCAGCCGAGATCGCCGGTGTGAAACCAGCCTTCCTCGGTCAGCCGGTCCCAAAAGGCCGGGTCGATCTTGCGGGCCGCCGTGGTCGGCGTGCGCACCAGCACCTCGTCATCGGCGATCGTGACATCGATACCGGGCAGCGGGCGCCCAACCGACCCCAGTTTGGTCTCACCCCACTCACGAGCGTCGGCAGCCGACCATCCCACCACCTCGCCGCCGAGTTCGGTCTGGCCGTAGGAATTGAGCACCAGCACACCGAATTTGTCGCGGAATGCCGCGGCGTGTACCGGGGACAACGGGGCGGTGATGGACCGCACGATCCTCAGCGGTGACAAGTCGGTCACCGCTGCTTCGTGCAGCACCATGGTCAGTGCAGCCGGGGGCAGCACCGTGGAGCGCAGTTGATGGCGCTTGACCAGGGTGGCGAATTCTCCGGCTGTGAACCGCTCCATCAGCACCACGCCGGAACCCGCGCGGAACGCGAACAGCACCTGATAGATACCCGCCCACAGCGACAGCGACAACGGGACCAGATTCGGCATCGGCGCACGTTTCGCCTTGGGCTGGGCGGCGTTCGAGCTGTTTCGGAGTTTGCGCAGCAGCCGGTCGATGAGATCGAGCACCGTGGTGTGTCGCAGCGGCACCGGCTTCGGTGTCCCGGTGGTGCCCGAGGTGAATTGCAGCAGCGCGACGTCGGCGTCGTACTGCCGGGGATCATCCGGGGCAGTGCTGCCGGCGGACAGCTGCCAGGCAAGCCCTGCCCCGGTGACCACAGGCAGTCCCGAACGGGCGAACCGGTGCGCCAGATCCGCAGTCGTGACCACGGCGACCGGCCGCAACGTGGCCAGCTGCTCGGCAAGTTCTGCGTCGGCAGCCCGTGGATTGAGCGGCGTATAGACCCCACCGGCAAGCCAGGTGCCGAAAAGCGCGGCGACCGTGACGCCGTCGTTGGGCAACATCGCCGCCACCACCTGCCCGGTTTGCAGGCCTGCGGAATTCAGCAGGTCGCCCAGCCGCTGGGCGCCGGCGAGAAGTTGGTCGCCGCTGATGTCGTGATCAACCGTGTGCACCGCGACCGGCGGAAGATCATCGAGCAGTTGTGCCAGGCTCATGAGTCCGCGTCCAGCGGAAGCCATCGTGGAGAACGCTTGTCGGCGAACGCACGCGGCCCCTCATCCTGGTCGGGGTGACCCCACAGCGACGTCAAGTGCTTCGCGCCTTCCCGGCACGCGTCGGTCAGCCCGTGCTCCAGGGCGCCCCACAGCGCGCGCTTGGTGGCACGCATTGCCGCGGGCGAGTTCTGGGCGATCTTCTCGGCCAGTTCCTGGGCCACGGCACGAAGCTCCTCCGGCGGGTCGACGACCTGGCTGATCATGCCGAGCTGGTAGGCGCGCTGTGCGGTGAGCCGCTCGTGACTGCCGACCAATGCCATCCGCAGCACCGCCTCGGCAGGCATCTTGCGCATCAGCGCGATGGTCTCCAACGCGCTCACCTGACCGATCGACACATGCGGATCGACGAACGTCGCATCCGAGGACGCGATGACGATGTCGGCGTCGGCCACCCAGTGCAGTCCACCGCCCGCACACACCCCGTTGACCGCAGTGATGACCGGCTTGCCGACGCCGCAGTGCCAGGCGGTGAGGCCGAGGTCGAGGGAGGCCATGGTCTCGCCGAACTGCTCGGCCGCCCCTTCATCCAGCTCCTCGACGTCGGTGCCCACCTGAAATGCGCGACCATTGCCGGTGTGCACGATGACCCGGACGTCGGCATCGGCATCGAGTTCGGCCCACGCCCGCCGAAACTCCTGGCGCATGAGGTGGTCGTAGGCATTGAGCCGCTCGGGCCGGTTGTTGATGATCCACCCGACCGGCCCGTGGCGCTCCACGATCAGTCGCTGGTATGTCATGACACCTCCGTGGGATGACCGCTCATGTGCCGGATCGCCTCGGCAGCTTCGCGACGGGCTTGGGTCAGCCCGACCTCCAGTGACCGCCACAGTGCCTGCTTGGTCACTCGCATCGCCGCCGGCGAGTTGGTCGCTATCGCGGCGGCCAGGGCGCCCGCTGCCGTGCGCAGCTGGTCATGGGGGACGACCTCGGAGGCGATGCCCAGTTCGTAGGCACGGTCGGCGGAGATACGTTCGCCACGCCCGCTCAACGTCATTCGGGTGATCGCCTCCATCGGCGACTTGCGCAGCAGCGTGATCGCCTCATAGGCGACGGCCTGTCCGACGGAGACATGCGGGTCCACGATCGAGGCCCGCTCGCTGAGTATCACGATGTCCGCGTCGGCGACCAGATGCAGGCCGCCGCCCGCGCATACTCCGTTCACCGCGGCGATCACGGGTTTCCAGACATCGCAGTGCCAGGACGAGATCTTCAGCTCGGCGTCTCGAGTTCGCCGGGAGTGCTTGCGCATGGCGTCCTTGTCGCGGGCCACCTGCACCACGTCCATGCCGGTGCAGAACGCCTTGCCGTTCGCGGTGTTGACGATGACGCGAACATCGGGGTCGGACTCGAGGTCAGCCCAGGCGTGCTCAAGCTCGTCCAGCATCAGCGCATCAAAGGCGTTTCCGGCCTCCGGGCGGTTCAGGATGAGCCACCCGATGCCTTCGGACTTCTGCACAATCAGTCGTTCGTAGGCCGTCATGATCGCGGAATGTCCTTCCACGGCTTGCCCTTCCAGGGATCTGGTTCTCTGGGAAGTCCGAGCACCCGTTCGCCGAGGATGTTCTTGTTGATATCGGTGGTCCCGCCCTCGGTGCCGTTGGCCAGGCTGCGCATCCAGCCCTGCACGTCCCGCGGCAGCGCGTCGGTGTCGTCGGTGGCCGGCCAGGCAAGTGCAGCGGTACCGCTCAGGTCGACCATCAGATCTTGGATCTGCTGGTTCAGCGTCGCCTGGTGAACCTTTCCGATGGACGATGCGGCACCGGGCGATTGCCCGGCCTTCAGGGCCGCGCGTACCCGGGCGTTCGTCCAGCCGCGCACCTTCTCCTGGGCCCACAGCCGCATGACCTTGGCTCGGATGACGGGATCCGACCAGCGCCCGGTCTCCTGTGCCAAGGTGATCAACCGCTGTGTGCTGGAACCGCCGAGCCGGCCCATACCGCCCGAGCCCGATCCCGAAACCATCTGCCGCTCCACGGACAGTGTCGATGCACTGACCCGCCAGCCGTCGTTGAGATCACCCACCCGGTGCGCGTCGGGAACGCGGGCGCCGTCTAAGAACACCTCGTTGAACTCGCGTTCACCGGTGATCTGGCGCAGCGGGCGGACTTCGACGCCGGGCTGGTGCATATTGAGCAGAAAATAGGTGATACCTCTGTGCTTCGGCTGTTCGGGATCGGTGCGGGCCAGCAGGATTCCGAAATCCGCTTCATCGGCCCAGGTGGTCCACACCTTCTGACCGGTGATCACCCACTCATCACCGTCGGCGACGGCGCGGGTCGCCAACGACGCCAGATCGGACCCGGCACCGGGTTCGCTGAACAACTGGCACCACTTCTCTTCGTTGCGCACGATCGGGGGCAGAAACCGCAGGCGCTGTTCTTCGGTGCCGTGACTGAACAGGGCCGCAGCAGCATTGTTGAGCCCCAACGGGTTCAGCCGGGTCAACCGCAGCGGCGCCAGGACCGTTTCGATGGCACGTGCCACCTCGTTGGACACCCCGAGCCCGCCATGCTCGGGAAGCCAGGTCGGCGCCACCAGGCCGGTCGAGGCGAAGGCGGGATACCACCGCCGGTAGTCCTCCGGAGTGCGGACCGCACGCAGCGCCCGATGGCCGTCGGCCGCGGCGGCGCGCCAGGATTCGGGCACCTCGGTCCGTATCCATTGCTCGACTGTGGCCACCGCTTCCTCGGCGGTGCTCGACGCATCGATCGGCAGTGTCATCGGCCGTGAAACTCCGCATCCCGCTTTTCCCGGAACGCTGCCAGGGCTGCCTTGAAATCGTCACTGCGGGTGGCCAACTCCAGAGCCATGGCCTCATTGTGCAGGTGACGGTCCAGGTCAAGCCCGTGTCCGCTCTGCAGCAGCCACTTGGTGAGGCCGAGCGCGACCGTCGGCCCGGTCGCCAGCCTGCCCACCAACTCGTCGGCGGCGTGGTCCAGATCGGTTGCGGCGTAAGCCTCGTGAATTATCTCCCACGCCGCAGCCTGAGCCCCGGAGATCTCCTGGCCGAGCATCAGCAGCCGTCGGGTGCGCACCATCCCGATCAGCCGGGGCAGCAGCCAGGCCGCGCCGCTGTCGGGGCTCAAGCCGCGTGCCATGAACGGCTCCCAGAATCGGGCGTCGGTGGCGGCCAGGCAGAAGTCGGACGCCAAAGCGATGTGGAACCCCAGCCCAGCGGCCCAGCCCTGCACCACTGAGACGATCGGCACCTGCGTCTCAAGCATCAGGGGGATGAGCCGGTTGGCTTTGTTCGGCAGTCGGCGCTGGGTGGTGCCGACCCGAGGTTTCCGTTCGGAACGTGCGGTGTTGGCGATCAGGTCGGAGCCCGCGCAGAAGTCGGGCCCGTTGGCGTCGATGCGAATGACGCGTACGGATTCGTCGGTGCCGGCTGCCGCGAGATGCTCGATGATGGCGTCGAGGACCACATCGTTGACCGCGTTACGCCGCTCGGCACGGTCGAAGGTGAGGCGCAGTTCGGCTCCTCGGTGTGCGACCAGGAGGCCCGGGACACTGGAGTAGGTCATATTCAGCGCTCGGCGAACTGCGCTGACACGGCGGTCAGCAGCTGGGCCAGGTCGGTTGCTCGGCCGGGCGGATCGGGCAGCCGGACGGGACCTCGCTCACGGCTGGGCAGCAGAATGGTGGCGTGGCCGGGCGCGGTGATCTCCCCTCGATGGTTGGTCGCCGCCAGTTCGAGCTCCACCGCCGGCCGATCGCCGTCGGCGAGGAACTTGCGCACCACCGTGCCTGAGATGGTGTGCAGATCTCCGACGTAGTTGAACAGCCGGAACTCGCAGTCCAACTTCCACAGCCAGGCGTCATCGCCCATCCAATCGGTGCACAGATGGATGAGCCAGGTCTCGCGCATCCGGCCATAGTCGAATGTGGTGGGGTTTCCGGCATTACGCGCCGCAATGGGGTCCCAGTGAACGCGCTGCGCAGCATCGGGGACGCCCTGTTCGTTGGGCGTGTAGAACCGGGGAATTCGTTGCCGGTTGCGCCATGCCAACCCGAGCGGTCGCACACCGTACATACCGGTGCCCATTCCAACGTGCCAGCAGACCATGTCGGTGACGGTGAGGGGCCCCTTGGTCAGCGGTCCGACGGTGTCGCCCTCACAGACGTCCTCCCACCAACGTGGCTCGGATCCCCGAGGAACCTCCCGCGAATACCGCGCGTCGATCTCGGCGATCTCCTCAGGCGTCCAGGTCTTGAGTTCGACGTCCTGGTATTTCTTGCGGCCGCGGGCCTTGCTGCGTTCAGTGCGGATCATGTTGCGGTACTGGCCGCCGAGGATGGTGCCCTCGTCGTCCCGGAACACCTGAGCAGACCATTCGTGGACGGCACGCTCGGCGAATTCGCTCTTCTTGTCCAGCGCGGCCACCAGCGCGTTGCGCCGAATGACCCGGTGGCCGGCCCGCAACGGGGCCCACCACTCGCGGGAGGTCGACGCATAGAAGGCGTGTACACCCCGCAGCGGATCGCCCTTGGTCAGTGCCCGGTCCTCCTCGGACAGCTCCGTGACCTCGTCCTCGCCGATCACGGTGTCGCCGCCGATCAGCGGGGGTGGCGCGATCGGTTCGCCCCACACCGATTTGATGGCGTATTCGGGATCGGACCACAGGGGGTTCGGGTCCCCGTAGCTCTCTGCGGCGTGGCGAAAGGCGTCCTCGTTGGGACGGCGGTAGTGCGGTGGCGCGGGGTTGGGGACGGCGATACCGATGGTGGCCCGCAGCCGGTCCAGCGCCTCATCGGTGATCTGGCCGGTGCCGGACATCGCGCAACCTCCTCATGGCGCAAGCACTTGGTCGAGACCAAAGTGAGAATTAAGATACCCGAAAACGGAAAGCGACGTTAACGTTGGGCGGGCTTCAATGGCGGAAGAGCGGATCGGGATCAGTTACGACGTGGGGCCCGACAATGTGGGCCGCATCGTCATTGACCGCCCCGACGTTGGAAATTCCTTGTCGCCATTGGCCCGAGATGCCCTTGCCGATGCTCTGATCGCTGCGCACGCCGACCCTGAAGTCCGGGCGGTGCTGCTGACGTCAACGGGTCCGCGGCACTTCTGTACCGGTGCGGGCTTGGCGTCGAAACCCACTGATGTGGACGGCCAGCTGCCACCCGACCGGCGCCCGGGGGACATCGCGCGCCAATTGGCACAGGGCTGGCAACGGCTGGTGAGCGCTGTACTGGACTGCGACAAGCCGGTCGTGGCGGCATTCAACGGAACAGCGATGGGCGGCGGTGCCAGTCTGGTGCTGGCGTGCGACCTGGTGGTGATGGGGCAGCAGTCGGCGCTGGTCGAGGGATTTGTGCACCGCGGCATCGTTCCCGACGGCGGAGCGGTGCATCTGCTGACCAGGATCGTCGGCCTGCGTAAAGCCACCGAACTGCTCATGTTGGGTGAGAACGTGGGCGCCGACGAATGCCTGCGGCTGGGCCTGGTGAACCGCGTCGTGCCCGCAGAACAGGTGGACCAGAATGCGGAGTCACTGGCAGTGCGGTTGGCGACCGGGCCGTCGGTGATGCTCGGCCTGACCAAGCGGCTGCTGTCGGTTTCGTCGGAGTCGCCACGGGAGCGGGGGTTCGAGCAGGAGGCATGGGCGGCCGAACTGAACTCGCGCACAGCGGATCTGCAGGAAGGACTGCAGTCATTCGCCGAACGTCGATCGCCCCGCTTTCGGGGGCGTTGAGCAGCGGTCAGCCCGCTGCCGGTCCGCCCCGGATCGTGAATGACGAGGTGTCGTCGATCTCGTCGATCGCGGCGGCTACGCGTTCTGCGGTCAGAGCGGGGTCCTGGATTCCCCTCGTCACACCGATGAACACCCTGGACACCTTGCCGGCTCCGACCGAATAGATGTGGGCAGTGCGTTCGCAGCTGCGGTGCGCCAGATAGACAACCACCGGGGTGACCAGCTCCGGGTCCATCTCCTTGGCGGCCTCGCCCATGATTTCCTCGGTCATCCGAGTCCGGGCGATGGGTGCGATCGCGTTGACCGTGATTCCGTTGCGCGCCCCCTCAATCGCCAACACGTGCATCATGCCGACCAGGCCCATCTTGGCGGCGCCATAGTTGGTTTGGCCGAAGTTGCCGAAAAGGCCGGTGCCCGAAGTGGTATGCACGATCCGGCCGTAGTTCTGCTCCCGCATGATCGGCCACGCTGCGCGGGTGACGTTGAACGCGCCAATGAGGTGTACGGCGACCACGGCGTCGAACTGGTCGGCCGTCATGTTCTTGAATGCCGCGTCGCGCAGAATACCGGCATTGTTCACCAGAATGTCGACGCGCCCGAACGCCTCGAGGGCCGCCGCGACGATGGCCTCACCGCCGTCCTTGGTTGCCACCGAATCGGCGTTCGCAATGGCTGTTCCGCCCTGCGCGGTGATCTCGTCCACGACGCGCTGGGCCACTGATTCGGAGGCGCCGCTGCCGTCGACTGCACTGCCGAGGTCATTCACCACCACCCGGGCGCCGCGTCGCGCCAGCTCGATCGCGTGGCAACGGCCGAGTCCTCCGCCGGCTCCGGTGACGATGGCTACCTGGTTGTCGAATGCAATTGTCATGGGTGAGAGGTTACATTCGCAAGATCGAGAATTATTGTTTGCATCGGAGGACCTCATGACGTGCCCCACCCGCCTGCTGGGCAATGCGGCGCCGCGTGCAGCGGGATTGCGCGCGCGCTACCGGGCCGCCGGGCATTGGTCGCAGAAGCCACTGGATCTGGTGCGCGACACTGCGGCAAGGCATCCCGAGCGGGTCGCGTTGATTGATCGTGCGGAACAGGTCAGCTTTGCCGAACTGGATGTCCGCATCGACGGGATATGCCGGGACTTGACCGAGTCCGGTGTGGGGCCGGGGAGTGCGGTGGTCGTGGTCGTCGGCAACGACGTCGACTCGGTGGCCGCCGTGCACGCGGTACAGCGTTGTGATGCCGTCGTGCTGCTGGTGCCGCGTAGTGCCGGCGTTGCTCAAGTCGCCCAGATCATCGATCGCACCGGGGCGTCGTTGGGGCTGGCGCCGAACTGGCCGGCGGCGGCGGAAGACCTGGCGACGAGGTGCAGGTGGATCACGACCTTGAGCGACCCGGTGAGCGCGCCGATGCCGATCCGGCCGCAACGGCCCGCCGATGAGCCGTCGTTTGTGCTGTACACCTCGGGTACCACCGCGGAGCCCAAGGGCGTAGTGCACTCGTTGAGCACTCTGCACAAGGCATCCGCCAACTACATCGCAGCGGCCGGGCTGGAGGCTTCGGACCGGATCTTTCTGATCAGCCCGCTGGCGTCGGTCACGGGTGTGGTGCAGGCGTTGTTCATCGGCCCCATGCTCGCGGCGCCCGTCGTGTTGGAGGACCGCTGGGATCCGTCTGCGACGTGCGAATTCCTGTTGTCCAGTGGCGCGACCTGGTACGGCGGACCGGACCGCTTGCTGGACCGGTTGCTCGACGAGGCGGTTTCACGAGACGGCTCGGTGCCACTGCGCGCGGTCTATCTCGGCGGCACCATGCTCGACCAGCGGATCGTCGAACGCGTCGAAGATGGGTTCGGCATCGTCGTGATGCGAGCGTACGGGTCTTCGGAGGCGCCGGTGAGTACCTCAGGGCAGCGCCTTGAAGCCAGAGAAGTACGACATGGCGATGACGGACTGCCCCTGGCGGATGTCGAGGTGAGACTGGGCTCCAGCGGAGATCCGGCGGAGTGTTGTATCCGTGGTCCGCACACCTTTCTGGGCTATACCGATGCCGTCGCCGACGACACCGCCTTCGAGGGAGAGTGGTTCCGTACCGGCGACGTCGCGAAGCTGGACGGTGGCCGGGTCCGCGTCGTGGGCCGGATCAAGGACATCGTGATCCGCAACGGGATGAAGATCCCGGCCGCCGAGGTGGAGCAGGCGGTGGCCGAGATAACCGGGGTCGGTGAATGCGCGGCGTACCCGGTGCCTGACGCCACTACCGGAGAACGACTGGCCGTTGCTCTCGTTCTTGACCGCGACGCCGAGTTGTCGCTGGCAGAGGTGACCGCGGCGCTGGTATCGGCGGGTCTGCCCAAGTACAAGCTGCCCGAGGAACTGGTGTTCTGGGATCAGCCGCTGCCGGTCAATGCGAACGGCAAGGTCGCGCGGAACAGGTTGCACGAGAACGCAGTCGGTCGGCCACGAGTGGTGGCCGACCGCCTGGTGGCAAAGCAATGACCGCCGGCCGTCAGTCGGACCCGCTGACGTTGACGGTCGCCTCCTTGATCTGAGCCTGCCAGTCGCCCTGACCACTGTGGTCCCGTTTGGACAGCGCCTGAATCGAGACATCGTGGCCCTCGGCGGCCTTGCGCAGACTTCCGACGGTGGCCTGTTCCCGGGTGATGTGGGTGAACGGGTCCCAGTGATACCAGCGCATGGCGTTCTCGTACGTCATCTTGTTGATCTCGTCGTCGGGAACGTCGTACTTCTTGAGCACCGCGTCGAGTTCCTCGGGAGCGTCGGGCCACATGGAGTCCGAGTGTGGGTAGTCGGCCTCCCAACAGATGTTGTCGACGCCGATCTTGCTGCGCAGTTCCACACCGACCGGATCGGAGATGAAGCAGGTCAGGAAGTGCTCGCGGAAGAACTCTGAGGGCTTCTGGGTGCCGAAGTCCTGACCTGTCCACGTCGAGTGCATCTCGTAGGTGCGGTCGACGCGATCGAGGAAGTAGGGGATCCACCCGGTACCGCCCTCGGACAGGGCGATCTTGAGTCCCGGGTATGCCTTGACCGGCTTGGACCACAGCAGATCCGCGGCGGCCTGCACGATGTTCATCGGCTGCAGAGTGATCATCACATCCATCGGGGCGTCCGGCGCGGTGATGGCCAGACGGCCCGACGAGCCGATGTGCACATTGAGCACGGTGTCGGTGTCGACCAGGGCGTCCCACATGGGTTTCCAGTGCTCCAGGTCGTGGAAACTCGGATAACCCATCGCGGCCGGATTCTCGGTGAAGGTCATCGAGTGCACGCCGCGCGCAGCGTTGCGGCGAATCTCTTTGGCGCAGGCCTCGGGATCCCAGATCACCGGCAGCGTCATCGGGATGAACCTGGCCGGGTAGGCACCGCACCACTCCTCGACGTGCCAGTCGTTATAGGCCTGAATGAGTGCGAGTGAGAAGTCGTGGTCCTCCGTCGCGAACAGCCGCCCGGCGAAGCCCGGGAAGGAGGGAAAGCACATCGATCCCAGGATGCCGCCGGCGTTCATGTCCTTGATGCGCTCGTCGACGTTGTAGCAGCCGGGCCGGATCTCATCGAGGGCCTGCGGCTCCAGGCCGTATTCCTCCTTGGGTCGTCCGGCGACGGCGTTGAGCGCCACATTCGGGATGGTGACATCACGGAACTGCCATCGGTCGCTGCCGTCGGCGTCGTGCACCAGCCGGGGGGCGTCGTTCTGGTACTTCTTGGGCAGGTGGTTGGCAAACATGTCCGGTGGTTCGACGATGTGGTCATCGACACTGACCAGGATCATGTCGTCTTTGTTCACTTCAATTTCCTCTCCGGTACCGGCGTGAAAATCGGGATGGCGAAACCGTCTGCGCCGCGGCGAAAATCGAGAGTGAGCTCCAGGCCGGCGTCCAGTCTCTCGATGGCGCAGTTCTCGAGGTGGGTCATCAGACGTGGTCCCTCGGCCAGGTCGACCATCGCGACCACATATGGCGTGAGTGCGTCGAACGGGGCGGCGTTCTGGTGGACCACGGTCCAGGTGTAGAGCGTTGCGCGACCAGATGCCGGTGTGGGCGCTACGTCTTCGCTCCAGCAGTGTGGGCAGAAACATCTGTGGTGCAGCGAGTTTCGCCCGCATTCCTGACACGCGTTGAGCAGCAGCGTGCCGTTCTGGATCGCCGACCACCATGCCTCGCTGTCGGCGTCGATGGTGGGCCGGTCGGGGCTTGTCATCACTGCCTCCCCAGAATCATCGTGGCGCTGTGACTGAAGAAGCCGCCGGTGGCGTGGACGCAGGCGAGCTCGGCATCGTGGACCTGGCGCACTCCGCACTCACCGCGAAGCTGCCGCACTGCCTCGACCATGAGGAACATGCCGCGCATTCCCGGGTGGCAGGCGGCCAGACCTCCGCCGTCGGTGTTGGTCGGCAGCGCACCCCCGGGCCGCAACGCCCCCGACTCGATGAATGCGCCGCCTTCGCCCTTGGCGCAGAAGCCGAGGTCTTCGACGGTGAACAGCACCGTGGCGGTGAAGGAGTCGTAGAGCTGGCATACGTCGATGTCGGAGGGACGCACTCCGGCCTGGGCGAAGGCGGCCGGGCCGGACACCGCGCCCGCGGACGTGGTGAAGTCGTCCCACGCGCTCATGCTGACGTGCGATGTGGCATCAGCAGAACCGAGTACCCAGACCGGGTCCTTGGCGCAGTTGCGGGCCACGGCTTCGCCGGCCAGCACCACCGCGCCGCCACCATCGGTACGCAGGCAGACGTGTTTGGCGGTGAAGGGATCGGCCAGCATGGGCGCGGCCGCCACATCCTCGATGGTGAGGCGTTCCCGGTCGAAGGCGTTCTCGTTGTTCGCCGCCCACTCGTGTGCGGCGACCGCGACCTCAGCCAGCTGCTCCGCGGTGGTCCCGAACTCGATCATGTGCCGGCGGGCGGCCATGGCGTACTTGGCGATCAGTGTGGCGCCGTAGGGTGCCTCGTACTGCATAGCCCCTCCCGCGCCGACTGCGGCAACCGAGGCGCGTGTCCGCCGTTTGACGTCCGAACGGGCAGTGGAGCCGTAGGTGAGCAGGATGACATCGACCTCGCCTGCGGCGATCGCGGCGACGGCATGTCGCGCCATCACCTCCCACGAGGATCCGCCCACATTGGTGGCATCGACCCAGCGCGGCCGCAGCCCGAGATACTCGCTGACCTCGATCGGCGGTAGCAGCGTTCCGTGGCCGCCGAAGCCCTCGATGTCGTCCTTGGTCAGGCCGGCGTCGGCGATGGCCCGGCGGGCGGATTGCGCCATCAGTCCCATCGCGGTCATATCGGGCACCCGCCCGCAGTCGGAGAGGCCCGCTCCCACGATGGCTACGCGCTTGGACGGCATAGCACATGGTAACCACACCGGTAACGACGTTTCCCGATTGGCGTCAATAACGATTCTCGTTCGGCTAACGTCAGGACGATGCAGAGGAACCTCAGGGCGGAGTTGCACGGGGACCGGTTGGTACTGTGCCTGGCCCTGTTGAATTCTCGGACACCCGAGGTGCCGGCGATCGCTGCTGCTTGCGGTTATGACGCCATCTACGTCGACCTTGAGCACACCTCTACGTCGTTGGAGACCGCAGCGCTGATGTGCGTGGGCGCCATAGGTGCGGGCATCGCAGGACTGGTCCGAGTGCCCTCGCAGGACCCCGGCGTGATCGCGCGGGTGCTCGATTCCGGCGCAGTGGGAGTCATTGTTCCCCATGTCAATTCGGCGGATGAGGCGGAAGCTGTCGTGTCGGCGGCAAGGTTTCCCCCGTTCGGGCGGCGATCGATCTCCGGTCCGAGCGTGGTGAGCGGATTTCATCCGCTCAGCCCATCCGAGCTCACCGCCGAACTGGAGAGGCAGACGGTGGTGGCGGTGATGATCGAAACCGTGGAAGCCGTCGCCGATTGTGACCTGATCGCCGCGGTCCCCGGCGTCGACATGATCCTGCTGGGGCCGAGTGACCTGACCGCCGAGATGGGCATTCATGGGGATTATGAGAATGAGGATTTCCATTCTGCGGTACGCTCTGTTGCAGCGGCTTGTCGTAGACACGGCGTGGCGCTGGGAATCGCCGGTATCAAGTCGGTTGAACTGCTGGAACGGTATGTGGGCCTGGGTCTGCGATTCATTTCGGCGGGCACCGATGTCGGGATGATGACCGAGGCGGCCAGCTCCCGCGCGCTGGCGCTTCGTGCTCTGTCGGTGGGTCGCTGACAAGCAGGCTGTGCACGACGACAGGAGCCCCGGATGCCCACCGCGATATATACCGCTCAGGTCAGCGACTCAATGGCCTGGACCGGCGCCGACGTCAGCAAGGAGGACCTCTGCTTCGACCTGTCCTCACGCAATGTCGCAGCGCTGGAGTCGATCCTGGCGAAGACGGCCGGGAAGGCCCGGGACGACATCACGTTCGACGACGTACACCATCCCGATCTCGATGAAGACCTCGCGAGGCTGTACCGCGACTTGATGTTCGGCAAGGGGTTGGCGTGCGTGCGCGGATTCCCGGTTGAGCAGCACTCGATCGAGGATCTCGAGCGAATCTACTGGGCGTTCTGCTGGCACCTGGGATATCCGGTGTCCAACAACTCGTTCGGCGACCGTCTGGTTCGTGTCCAGGAAGAGGTCCTGCCGGATGGTGTGCAACCGGCTCGGGGCACCAAATCCAGCGCGGAGCTGGCGATGCACAACGATGCCGCCGACATTCTGTCGCTGTTGTGCGTGTATCCGGCCCTGTCCGGTGGCGAAAGCCAGTTCGCCAGCGGGCCCGCGGCGCACAATCGAATCCTGGCGGAACGACCTGACCTGCTGGGGGTGCTGTACCAGGGTTTCCCCCACCATCGGCGCAGCGAGCAGCCGGATGATCAACCCGATGTCACGCCGTACGACGTACCGGTGTTCTCGCAGATCGATGGCCGGATCTGCATCAACTTCACCTACAGCAGCATTCTGCCCGCGATGAAGACACTGGGCCGTGAGTTCACACCCGAGCAGAACGAAGCCATCGAGTTGCTCCGGCGAGTTCTCATCGAGCAGCAGGTCGAGTTCCGGCTTGAATCCGGTGAGGCCGCGGTGGCCAACAACTTTGCGATGTGCCACTCGCGCTCTGACTTCGTCAGCAGCACCGACCCGAAGAGGGCCCGCTGCTTCCTGCGCGCGTGGATGGAAGTGCCGCGTGAGGACCGCCGCCTGCCGCTGGGCCGCGAGTACTTCCACATGGAGAACAAGGACATGCGCCTCGGCTACGACGTGGTGGAGGGCCGGGACGGTGCCATCGCGCGCAACGACTACAAGAATGTTGACGCCGAGTTGGCTGCCATGTTCAAGGCCGCCCAGGTGAAGCCCAAGCCGAGCCGGTGAGCACGACTCGCCCGCGGTTGGTGTACGAGCGGTGGACCGACCCCATCGCCGGTGAGGTGCTGGAGCCGGCGGACATCGACGTGATCAGGCTGGATCTGTCGGCCCCGGCAGAGCTCAACTGGTCGGTGCTGGAGTCGGCGCACGGCTACCAGGTGGCCACCCGGACCGACACCGCGGCACTACCCGGCGCATCGCAGTACCTTGCCGGGGCCGAACTCATCTCGCGATGCGACAACCTGCTGGCGGTCTGCTCAGCCGGAGCCGGCTATGACGTGATCGACGTGGAGGCGTGCACGCGCGCCGGGGTTGCGGTGTGTAACAACTCGGGGCCGGGTGCAGAAGCGGTCGCCGAACACGCACTCGGGTTCATGCTCGACCTGGCGAAGAAGATCACCGTGTCAGACCGCAGGCTGCGCGCCGGCCCGCTGGAGAACCGGTTGACCCTGCGCGGAACGCAACTGCTCGGTAAAACCCTCGGGGTGATCGGCCTCGGGGCAATCGGATCCCGACTCGTAGAACTGTGCGCCCCGTTCAGGATGAACGTGCTCGCATACGATCCCTATCTGGACGAGGCGAAGGCAGCAGCCCTCGGGGTCACCGGGGTGGACCTTGCCGAGTTGGTGCGGTCCTCGGACTTCGTTCAGGTCACCTGCCCGCTGACGGCTGAGACCGCAGGCCTCATCGGGCGTGCGGAGTTTGCGGCGATGAAACCCACCGCGTACTTCATCACCACCGCCCGCGGGCCGGTCCACGACGAGCGCGCACTACTGGAAGCGCTGCGCAGCGGCGCAATAGCAGGGGCGGGTCTGGATGTGTTCCACACCGAGCCGCCCCGGCATGACGATCCACTGCTGCAGATGGACACTGTGGTGGCCACCCCGCACACCGCCGGCATCACCGCCGAGGCGGCCCGCGATATCGCCGTCGCCACCGCCGAGCAGTGGAAGGCGATCTTCGCCGGTCAGCTGCCGCCTCGGTTGCTCAATCCCGATGTGTGGCCTCGTTACTGTGAGCGGTTCAACGATGTGTTCGGTTTCCGCCCAAACGCCAGCTGCGACCCGGCAGACTCTGATTCAAACCGAAGGTGAGCACTGTGGGATATCAGACGATCAAGTTCGAGGTCCGGGGGCACACGGCATGTGTGACCCTCAACCGGCCCGAGGTGCTCAACGCGATCAACGACGAAATGATCGCCGAGCTGGCCGAGGTGTACGCCGAGGTCGAGACGTCACAGGACATCTGGACTGTGATCATCACCGGCTCGGGCCGCGCGCTGTGTGTGGGCGCCGACGTCAACAAGGCCGCCGACCACGACATGGAGAACGCCGCGGGAATCGACAATCAAGGTGAACCCATCCTGAGCTCGCTGCGGCAGTGGGAAGCGCCGCAGGAGGCGACGCCGCCGTGGTTGCAGATGACCAAGCCGATCATCTGCGCCGTCAACGGAATCGCCTGCGGCGCGGGTTTGGATCTCGTCACCACGGCGGACATCACCATCGCCGCGGAGAGCGCAACCCTGATGGACCCGCATGTGAGTATCGGTGTGGCGTCGGGGCGAGAAGCGGTGCGCCTGGCCCGGATATTGCCACTCCCGGTCGCGATGCGGCTGGTGTTGATGGGGCGTCATGAGCGGTTGAGCGCCCAACGTGCCTACGACCTGGGCATTTTTACCGAAGTGGTGCCCGACGCCGATCTGTTGGAGCGGTCCTGGGAGATTGCCGAGGTCGTCAACGCGAATGCGCCTCTGGCCGTACGTGGATCGCGCATGGCGGTGCGCAAGGGTTTGACGCTGCCGATCAACGAGGCTGAGCTGCTGGCCGAGAACTACCGGATGAAGGTGGCACTCACCAAGGATGCGATCGAAGGGCCGCGAGCATTTCTGGAGAAGCGTCCGCCGCAGTGGCAGGCGCGCTAGGTCGCCCCGCCGGCCCGTACCCGATCGGCCCCTCTGCTAGGCCAGCCCGAAGAAGTTCTTCGCGTTGGTGGACAAAACCTTTCGCTTGGTCTCCTCATCAAGGCCCTCGGTCGCCTTGTTCGCGACCTCGGTGCTGTGCGGCCAGTTGGTGTCGTTGTGCGGATAGTCGGTCTCGAACATGAGCTGGTCGGGGCCGACGAGATCGAGGATGCGGAACGCCACGGGGTCACCGAAGGTGGAGAACCACACTCGGCCGGGAACCTGTCTGCTCGGCGGTTCGGTGAGCAGGGGATGGACACCACCCCATCCCCGCCGGTCTTCCCAGACCTCATCGACCCGCTGCAGGTAATAGGGGATCCAACCGGCTTGCGCCTCTGCGAAAGCCAGCTTGAGCTTGGGAAACTGCGTCAACTTTGCCGAGAACAGCCAGTCCACCAGGGCGATCGTGCAATTGACCGCCATGAGCGCACTGGTGACCACGTGCGGGGCGTCGGGTGAGGACTTGGTCAGTGAAGAGCTCGACCCGATGTGCACCATGATGCCGACGTTGTTGCGTTCGCAGGCGGCGAAGAACGGATCCCAGTAGCCGCTGTGGATCGAGGGCAGGTCGAGGCGCGCGGGGAGCTCGGAGAAGCAGACGGCGGGCATACCTTTGGCCGCGACCCGCTCAACCTCTTTGGCGGCCAGCTCGGCGTCCCACAGCGGGATGATTCCGAGTGGAATGAGCCTGCCGTTTGAGTCTGCGCCCCACTCATCGATCTGAAAGTCGTTGTAGGCCTGGACACAGAGCAGGGACAGGTCTTTGTCCTTACCGTAGAGAAATCGCTGGCCGCAGAACCGGACGAGTGTGTTGGGGAAACACGCCGAGGCCTCGATACCGGCGACGTCCATGTCGGCGAGACGGTCCGCGACGCGGTAGCAGCCCGGGCGCATCTCCTCATAGGTGATCGGGGCGGTGGTCAGCTCGTCGATCTCGTAGCCGGCCGCCGCGCTGATCAACGGAATCGGGATGAGCGAATCCTCGTAGTGCCAGATGTCGGCGTCGCGACCGTCCTCGTCATCGATGAACGCGACGTCGGAGGTGACACTGGGATCCATACGCCCGCGGTGCCTGACGATTCGCGGTCCGGTGTCCCGGTAGCGCGAGGGCAGCCTGCTGGTCCACAGGTCGGCCGGCTCGACGAGGTGGTCGTCCGGCGAGACGATCGGAATATCTGCAGAGCTGACTGAACTCAATGCGGTAACTCCTTCAGGACACCCCGACAGCAAGTATTGGTGAAAAGCGAGAATGATCGTTTCCACGATAGCGCATCGGCGTCCCGTCCCGGGCGGCGATGGATCAGCCGACGGGTGAAAATCAACATACTCACGTCGGTAGACGGTCAGTTCTCGCGGGCGATCCCGTATCCTTCGAAGCATCATGAACGCGAAGAAGGGCAACCCCGGCGGCGGGCAGGCCGGGCTGGAGATTGTCGAAGCCGAACTGGAGAGCCCCGGCACCACCTGGCAACAGCGCACCATCGACCGGCGGCTCAGTGCTGCTCGAGCTCGCGCACTGGCACGGAGTTCACGGTTCCTGGCCACCGCCCTCGAGCTCATCGAAGAATCCGGGCGAGCGGACTTCACCATTCAGACCCTGATCGATCGCTCCAGCCTGAGCCTGCGTGCCTTCTACCAGCACTTCGCGGGTAAGGAAGAGCTGCTGCTCGCGCTCTACGAAGACGTCACCAGCCAGTTCACCGAAAGCATCCGCCAGGAAGTCGCGGCCGCAGACGGGCCGATGGAGCAACTCGAGGCGTTCTGCCGCGGATTTCTCTCCCGCGCTGAATCCTCGGAGAAGGCCGGTGGTCGGGTCATGACCATCTACAACCTCAGCCTGGAGATCGAACGGCCCACCGACTTTGCGAAGATCTGGGAGCCGCACCAGAAGCTGCTCACCAAGATCGTGACCGCCTGTTCGCGGGCCGGCTTGGTGCGTAAGGATCTGACACCCGCACAGCTGACCACGCTGCTGAACTCGACCTTGACCGCACTCGCGCAGATCGGTGTTTTCCAACTCGGCACCAAGGGTGCCGAACTCACCGAAGACGAACTGTGGTCCTGGTGCAAGCAGGCGATCTCGCCACCGGCGGACGAGAAGCCGGCGCCGGCACGGGCCTCGCGTCCCTCGCGCGCGCGGACGGCCCGTAAGTAGCGTCCCGGCTACCGCGGCAGACCCAGGCCGTGTTGCGCGATGATCGATCGTTGAACTTCGCTGGTCCCGGCGTAGATGGTGGTACCGAGCGAGAACCTGAGTAGGTGATCGAACCGGCCCCGCTCGGGAGCGGTCGGGTCCAGGTAGGAGCGCATCGCGTCAGGACCCACCAGTTCGACCATGTCCTGACTTGCGCGCTCCAGGGCTTCGGTGCTGAACACCTTGGACATGGGTCCCTCGGCGACCGCTTGTCGGCCCTGCTCACTCAGCCAAACGCACCGTCGCTGCAGCAGTTTGGCGACCTCGGCCTCCATTGCGACCCTGGCGATTCGGCGCCGCACATCGGTCTGACTCATCGGGGCAGCGCCACCGTCCGGCGGAGTCGTCTGCGCCCACCGTTCGACGTGATGCAGCAGACGGTCGATGTGCGGTCCCCAGCCAGAGGCGTGCTCGTATTCGAGCGAGAGTCGCAGCACCTGCCAGCCCCCGTCGATCTCACCGATGCGCCACTGGTCGCCGATACGCACATCGCTGTAGAAGGTGATGTTGGTGCGCTCCCCGGACAGCGTCCACACCGCCTGCGCGTCGAAACCTGGAGTGTCGCGCGGCACCAGGAACATGGTCAGCCCCTTGTGCTTCGGCTTGTCCGGGCTGGTCCTGGCCAGGAGGAAGACATAATCGGCGATATGGCCGTTGGTGGTGAACATCTTCGACCCGTTGATGATCCAGTCGTCGCCGTCACGCACCGCGCGGGTGGCCGCCGCTGCGACGTCCGAGCCGCACTCGGGTTCGGTGAAACCGAGTGCGATGGTGATATCGCCGCGCATCGCCCCGGCAACGATCTTCTCCCGCATCGCGGGAGTGCCGGCGGCTTGGATGATGGTCGCGACCATGCGGGTTGTCTCTGACAGGTATACCGGCGCGTCGAAGCGCATCATCTGTTCTTTGACTACCTGTTCGGCCCAGAGCCCACGATTCTGACCGCCCAACTCAACCGGCCAGGCCGGGGCGAAGTAACCCTTGTCCACCAGGCCTTTGGCGAAGCTCTCATCATGAGAGACCCCGCTGCGGTAGAGCTGCTCCTCGAACTCGGGAGTCAACACATCCTGAAGATGTGCCTGTACTTCAGCGCTGAATTCTGCGGTCTCCGAGTCGAGCTGAAAATGCATGCCCTCGCACCAATCTCTGTCTGGAACACCTGAACGATACTGCTACTCTCAAAAGTGAGAGCAATCATATCCGCTGGAACGGGGCACTGACTTGGACCTGAGCCTGTCCGACGAGCAACGCCAGCTCGTTGACTCCTTCGCCGCCCTGTATGCGCGCGAGTCGACCTCGGAGCGGATACCGGCCGCCGAGCCGGTGGGCTTCGACGCGGCCCTCTGGCTGGCGCTGCGGGAAACAGGCGTCGTGGAGATGGCCGTACCCGAGCGTGACGGTGGCTGGGGCGCCTCCGTGCTTGAGCTCGCGTTGGTAGCCGAACAGCACGGCAGGGCAACAGGATCGGCTCCCGTCATCGAGGCGCAGGTCGCTGCCTGGCTGTTGGCGGCATGCGGTGTCCCCGGAGCCGAATTGCTGGCAGCAGCGATGTCGGGCCAGAAGTTGATCACCTTCGCGCCGCGCCCATACGTTGGCCCACACCTGGGACTGGTGCCGGCGGGCGCGGTGGCCGACGTGGTGATCGCACTCGTCGGCGATCGGCTGGTGGCGTCGAGCATCGACGAACGAACCGTGGTCGACAACCTGGGGACTCTGCCGTTGGCGGACGTTTCGGCAGCCCCGGACGCCGTGACCTTGGCCGAGGGCGCCGAGGCAGTCGCCCTGCATTCGTCTGCGCTGGATCGATGGCTTGCGCTGACCGCAGCGGAGCTGGTCGGTATCGGCGGACGAGCGGTTGACGTCGGCGCTCAGTACGCCAAGGAACGCAAAGCCTTTGGTGTGGCGATCGGATCCTTCCAGGCGGTCTCACACCCGCTCGCCGACAGCGCCACGGCCATCGACGGTGCACGGCTGCTGGCATTCGAGGCCGCGTGCGCGTTCACCGACGAGACCGACCGGGAAACGGAGTTGTCCGCTATGGCGTTCGCCTTCGCCGCCGAATCCGCCCGGGACGCCACCCGGACCAGCCTGCACGTGCACGGGGGATACGGCTTCGGCATGGAAGCAGATGTCCAGTTGTACTATCGGCGGGCTCGCGGATTGACCATGGTCTACGGAGACCCGCTGACCGCACTGGACCGGGTCGCCGACGCGCGCTACGGTGCGGCCGGCTGACGGGCTGTCATTCCAGCGCCCGTACCCGATCCTTGACGGCCAGGACCACCGGCGGTGCGCTGCGCCAGTCCGGCACTCCCTGCTCGGGGCCGGCAGTGGCGAGCTTGTCGTCGCGAATTCCCGACCAGTGTGAGTGATTCAGCTGGTGCAGAGTGAAACACGCCTGCAGCGAGTTGTAGAAACCCATGTTGTCCTGGGTCTGGTTGACCGACTCCTTGATGAGCAACGCGGCCATAGTCGGCACCGCGGCCACCCTGCGGGCCAACTCCAAGGTCCGGTCGGGAAGTTCCTCGCGGGTGAACACCTTGCTGACCATGCCCAGTCGGTGCGCCTCGTGGATGTCAATGGCGTCGCCGGTCAGCATGAGCTCTTTGGCCTTGCGAGCGCCGAACTCCCATGGGTGGCCGAAGTACTCCATGCCGCACATGCCCAGGCGGGTGCCGACCACGTCGGCGAACCGCACATCCTCACTGCCGACGATCAGATCGCATGCCCACATCAGCATCAAACCGGCGGAGAACACATCGCCGTGCACCTGAGCGATGGTGATCTTGCGCAGGTTTCGCCAGCGCAGGGTGTTCTGGAAGAAGTAGTGCCACTCCTGAAGCATGCACTTCTCGGCGCCCTCACGCGTCCCGCCGTTGATGGCTGCTGTCGGGTGCTGATCAGGGCCGGGCAGGTACTCGCTGATCGCCTGCTTAGACCCGATGTCATGGCCGGAGGAGAACATCTTGCCCTCGCCGGCCAAGATGACGACCCGGACGTTGTCGTCGGCCTCGGCGGCGCCGAAGGCCTCGTCGAGTTCCACCAGCATGCCGCGGTTCTGCGCGTTGCGCTGATCCGGCCGGTTCAGTGATATCCGGACGATCCTGCCGTCGTCGTAGGCCTGCCATTTCAGGAACTGGTACTCGCCCACTGCTCTCCCTCTTCCCGCTATGGTAATAATGTTATCGGCCAACGAGAAGACATATTCTCACGCTTACGTTAGGAGTCGCCATGGCCCCTCCCGCCCGTGAGATCTGGGACGCCGACAACCATCTCTACGAGCCGGAAGACGCCTACACCCGGCACCTGCCGCAGCAGTACTGCGACGCCATTCAGTGGATCCAGGTCGGCGGCCAGACGAAATTGATGATCAAGGGGCGGTTGACCGACACAATCCCCAATCCGACCTACGAGGTGGTGGCTTCGCCCGGTGCCTGGGCCGACTATTTTCGCGGGATCAATCCAGACGGCAAGTCGCTGCGGGAACTCGCCCAACCCATCGCCTGCCCTGACTCGTTCCGCCGTGCCGAGCAGCGACTGGCGCTGCTCGACGAGCAGGGGGTACACGCCTGCGTGATGTTTCCGACCACCGGCGGCATGCTCGAAGAGCGGATGACCGACGACATCGAGCTGGCGCACGCCGTGGTGCATGCGTACAACGAGTGGTTGTTCGAGGAGTGGAGTTTCGACTACCGCGGACGCATTTTCGCGACTCCGGTGATCACTCTGCCTGACGTAGACAAGGCCGTCGCCGAACTCGACTGGTGCGTGGAGCGCGGGGCGCGGGCGGTGCTGGTGAATCCGCGGCCGGTGGCAACACCCTCGGGCCGCACCACCTCGATGGGGAAGCCGTACTTCGATCCGTTCTGGGCCCGCCTCGCGCAGCACGGGATTCCCGTGCTCATGCATGCCTGCGACTCCGGATATGACCGCTACAGCCGGGACTGGGAAGGCGCCAGCGCGGAGTATCAGCCGTTCAAGCCCGATGCGTTCAAGACGATCGTGTACGAGGACGCCCGCTCGATTCTGGACACCTGCGCCGCGCTGGTCGCCCATGGTGTCTTCACCCGCCACCCCGGGGTGCGGGTCGGTGTCGTCGAGAACGGGGGCAACTGGGTGCCGCGGCTGATCGACCTCTTCGACCGCGTCTACAAGAAGATGCCGGCCGAATTCGCCGAGCATCCGGTTGACGTATTCAAGCGACACATCTGGGTGAACCCGTTCCACGAGGAGGACATGTCCGGGCTCATCGACCTGATCGGCGCAGATCGAGTGCTGTTCGGCTCGGACTATCCACATCCGGAGGGGCTCGCTAATCCGGCGGAGCTGACCCCGGAGATCGCCGCCCTGGACGAACCCGTGATCGAACGAATCGTGGGAGCCAATCTGCGGGAGCTGCTGACGGCGGTGCCCGGTGGCCGATAACCCGCGGGTGATCCTGTGGGGGCCGGGTCAGGTGGGCATCGCGGCGTTGCGTGCGCTCATCACGCATCCCGGTCTGGACCTGGTCGGACTGATCGTGCACTCCGAGGCCAAGGCCGGTCGCGATGCCGGGGAGATCTGCGGCATGCCCACGACCGGTGTCGTCGCCACCCGTGACATCGATGCCGCCCTCGCCGTCGATGCCGACGTGGTCGCGTTCTTCGCCTCCGGCGACTACCGCTATCGCGAGGCCGCCGAGGATGTCGCGCGCTGTCTGCGTGCGGGCAAGAACGTGGTCTGCACTTCCCTTGTGCCACTGTGCTATCCACCGGCGGCCGACCGCGAGACAGTCGAGCTCCTCGAGGAGGCGTGCCGTGAAGGCGGAACGAGCCTGTTCAACAGCGGCGTGGATCCCGGCTGGGCAAACGATGTCGTCGCATTGACGATGACCGGGTTCAGCAGCCGTGTCGACACCATCACGATGCTGGAGATCCTCGATTACGGTCCGATCGACCAGCCGGAGATCATGTTCGATTTCATGGGTTTCGGTCACACGCCCGATTACCCGGCGCCACTGTTCGATCCGGCGCGGTTGAGCGCCCTGTGGTCGCCGATCGTCCACCTGGTCGCGGACGGTGTCGGTCTGCCCCTCGACGGTGTCGTGACGACCATCGACAAATGGCTGGCCACCGAGCGGTACCAGGTTGCCTCCGGCTGGGTGGAGCCCGGAACCATGGGCGGAATGCGCTTCAAGCTGGCCGGGATGGTGGACGGCGAGGAACGTGTGGTGCTGGAGCACATCACCCGGATGGGCGAGAATTCGGCGCCGGGCTGGCCGCGGCATCCGTCGCCGCACGGGGGTTACCGCGTCATCGTCGACGGGCTGCCGACCTACACCGTTGACATCGAGATGCACGGGCGTGGCAGCAACATGCGCGGATTGACCTACGCGACGGTGATGCGTGAGCTCAATGCGATCCCGGCGGTGATCCGCGCCGAACCCGGCCTGCTGTCGACTCTGGACCTGCCATTGGTCACCGGACCGGTGCGGGGCGGTGACTGGCAGGGGGTCCTGCCGCGGAGGGTGCATGAACCACAAGCCGGTTGAACCCGTCTCGGATGATCTGTGGACGGTCATGAGCACCGCCACGGCAGTGCGGCGGTACCGCGACGAAGCAGTACCGGACCACGTTCTGGAGAGATGTCTGAGGGCGGCCTCCTGGGCGCCCTCCGGTGGCAACGGGCAGCCCTGGCGATTTGTGGTGCTCGATTCGCCTGAGCTCCGAGCGCTCGTCACCACCGCTGCGCAGCGCACCTGGGAGGTGATGAAGGACTTCTACCGGTTGCCGGACATCACTGACGGCGCCGCCGATCCCAAATCACGGACGCTGCGCACCATGGCCGAGCACATGCGCATCGGGGGAGGTGCGCCCGCATTGGTGCTGTTCTGCGTGCAGCCGCAGCGCGGCACAACGGAGCTGCAGCAGGGCGGTTCGATCTTCCCCGCCGTCCAGAACTTCCTGCTGGCTGCCCGTGCCCAGGGGCTCGGGGCGGCCATCACGCTGTGGCAGGACGCCTGTAGCGCAGAGTTGCGCGAAGCCGTCGGCATTCCCGACGGTTGGAAGATCGCGACGCTGCTCACCGTCGGCTGGCCGAGGGGTCACCATCACCAAGTTCGGCGCAAGCCGCTTGCCGAGGTCGCGGCGCAGGACCGTTGGGATCGTCCCTGGACGCCCTCGGAACTCGGCTCATCGGTCTCGAGCGCCCCGTCACCGCAGAGCTAAGGCCGCCGCCTCCGCGATCGCCCACACCAGCATGGTCAAGCCGGTGTCGCGCAGCACCGGAATCAGCGCGGCTCCGCCCAGCCCGGAGCGCACCGGGATCGCGGCCCGCAGTGCCAGCGGCGTGGCGAGGAACCCGACGGCGCACCACGGTGTGGCCCGCATCAGGGCCAGCGTCAGCACCCCCGCCAGCGCCACCAACAGCATGAACAGCAACCGGGTGCGGGCGTCGCCGAGGCGTACCGCCAGGGTGATCTTGCCGGCCGGCTTGTCGGTCGCGATGTCACGCAGATTGTTGGCCACCAGCACCGCCGAGGACAGCGCGCCGATACCGACCGCCAGCGCGCCGCCGACCCAGTCCACCCGCAGCGCCTGGGTGTACTGGGTGCCCAGCACCGCGACCAGCCCGAAGAACACGAACACCGCGATCTCGCCGAAGCCGGCGTAGCCGTACGGCCTTGAGCCGCCGGTGTACAGCCAGGCCCCGGCGATGCAGGCCGCACCCACCACCAGCAGCCATGGGGCGCTGACCAGGGCCAGAGCCA
Organism: Mycolicibacter nonchromogenicus; assembly: GCF_002101775.1. Classification (GTDB taxonomy): domain Bacteria; phylum Actinomycetota; class Actinomycetes; order Mycobacteriales; family Mycobacteriaceae; genus Mycobacterium; species Mycobacterium nonchromogenicum. The sequence continues at coordinate 118,486 of NZ_LQPI01000040.1, forward strand.
AACCGGCCAGGGCTCCGACCGACAGAGCGGTGACCGCTGCCGTCAGCACGGCGCGCGGGCGAGCCAGCCGAGCGCCCACCAGGCGCACCGGCCCGGTCCGGTCGTCGTCGGTGCCACGAATGCCGTCGGAGTAGTCGTTGGCGTAGTTCACCCCGATGATCAGCGCCACCGCGACGGTCAGCGCCAACAGCGCCTTCCACCACACTGCGGCGCCCAGCCATGCGGCCGCGCCGGTCCCGGCGATCACCGGAGCGATCGCGTTGGGCAGGGTGCGGGGACGAGCTCCCTCTATCCACTGTGCGAAGCTGGCCACCGCACGATCCTTCCATGAGGAACGGCAGCCCCGCCGTGGCCGGGGGACAAGCGTTGAGGAGGAAACGTCGCGACATGCTCGGCGTGATCGGCGGTAGCGGTTTCTACTCGTTCTTCGGCGACGACGCGCGCCGCGTCAGTTGCGACACCCCCTACGGGGCGCCCAGTGCGGAGATCACCATCGGTACCGTCGGCGGCCACGAGGTGGCATTTCTGCCCCGCCACGGGGCCGCCCACGAGTACTCGGCTCACACGGTGCCCTACCGGGCCAATATGTGGGCGTTGCGCACGTTGGGGGTGCGACGGATCCTCGCGCCCTGTGCGGTGGGCAGCCTAACCACGGAGCTGCCTCCGGGCTCGGTGGTGGTACCCGACCAGCTGGTGGACCGCACCCGGGGCCGCGCCGACACCTACTTCGACGACGGCGGTGTGCACGTCGAGTTCGCCGACCCGTACTGCCCGACGCTGCGGAGCACGGTGACCGGGCTGCCCGACACCATCGACGGCGGGACCATGGTGGTGATTCAGGGCCCGCGATTCTCCACCCGCGCCGAAAGCCAATGGTTCGCCGCGGCGGGATTCCGGCTGATCAACATGACCGGATATCCCGAGGCAGTGCTGGCTCGTGAGCTGGAAATGTGTTATGCCGCAGTGGCTCTGGTCACCGACCTGGACGCCGGTGTGGACGTCGGCAGTGGTGTGAAGGCCGTGGACGTGTTCGCGGAGTTCCAGAAGAACATCGAGCCGTTCAAACGGCTGGTCCACGAAGCCATCGAGCGGATCGACGAAGAGCGGACCTGCACACACTGCCTGCCACACGAAGGCATTCGGTTGCCGTTCGAACTTCCCTGATTCGCCTCCAAGCTCAGAGGTGGGCGACCGCGTACTGCGCACCCTGCTCGGTCATGCCGTTGACGCCATAGGACGCGTGGGCCAACGGCGGCCCGCCGGTCGGGGCGCCGTTGCAGATGGTGTCGCCGTCGGCGCACAACTCCAGGGCCTTGGACGCATACAGCGGACCGATCCGCACAGGTGGTGCACCGGTCGGCTTTAGGAACTCGGTCGAGGGCGTGCCGAACAGGACGACCGCCGCGACGTGGTCGGCCACGGACGCAGGCATCGGCTGGGGGAGGTAGGCGAGGTAGTCGGCGGGGACCTCCTGGGGAACCTCGGCCGAGGTGACATAGCCGGCGAGCGCCGCACCCTGGGAGAAGCCGCCGAGCACGATTCGGGTGTCGGGGCAGTTCGCGGCCGTGTTCTCGATATGGGTGCCGGCGTCACGGATCCCGTCGACGACGGTGCGCGCGAAGTCGACCCCGTCGCCGAAGTTGCTGCTGGCCGCGTAGTTGACCGGATACACCGCGAAGGAGCGCTCACCCACCTTGGCGTGCAGCGCGTCGACGAAGGATTGACCGATGCCACCGACCCCGGGCGGCTCGCCGGTACCGCGCGCGAACACCACCTCCACGTCGGGGCAGGGCTGCGCCGAGACGGAGGGGACTGCGGGGCTCACCAGTGCGGCACCGCCCATCACGATCGCCGTACCCAGGTACCGGGTGAGGCGACGTGCTTTCGTTGCGGCCAGTTCAGTGACGTACATCGTGTCCTTCATTCGTCGGTTCACCCGCGCTCACGCGCAGAAACGCAAACTCGGCTACCCCTCGCCGGCGTGCGATAAACGCCGTGGCGCACCCTTGGCCGGGCTTGCGGCCCGCCGGCACTCACTTGCCGTTCGAACCGTCCACTTCGCCGTCGTCGGCTTCGTCGGATCCCCGATAGATCTTCGGCCCGTTCGCGGGCGCGGCGGGCGGCGAGCCCGCGGACCGGAAGATGCGGGGTGTGCCGGGCTCGCCGGGTTTGGGGCGGTCATCGGCGGACACCGTCAAGCGCCCGACCACGATCGCCACCACCAGGCCACCCAGCGCAAGGCCGCACAGCGCCACGTCGAACGTGCTGGTGATCTGCTGCGCGAGTCCGTTGCCGTACACCGGGTTCGCCAACGCGGCGGCGCGCTGGGCTTCCGGGAGTCGCGGCGCCAGGCCGACACCCACGACGACGCGGGCGATGGTGAAGCCGACGAGGACGGCACTCACCGGCCAGACAGCGGCAGCCGGCACGGCGCGATTCCCCAGGTTGAGCCGCAGCCAGATCGCGATCGCCGCGGTCACCACGTCGAAGGAGGCCATCGCTGCGCTGTCATAAGGCGAATACGGCAGATCCAGGCCGACCGCGACGCTGAGATCGACGATGCGCATGAGCGCCGACCCGAGACTCCAGACGGTGATCAGCAACAACGTGTTGCGGGTGGCACCCAGCCAGGTGGCCGCCGCCGCGTTGCGCGCCGTGGCCACCGCCAGCAGCGCTGCGGCAGCCACCCACACCAGGTATCCCTCGAAACCGACCCCGGCTGTGGAGGTGTTCTGCGCGACTCCGTGAAAGCCGTCGATGTAGCGTCCCGCCGGCAGCACCCACACCAGGACCCCGGCGATCAGGGCGGACCCGCCGAGCAGGACGACAGCGAGCTGGGCGGCCTTGTCGCGCTGCAGAACCCACCTCGAGGCGACCACCACCGTGGCCCAGGCGACCGCTCCGTACACCAGCGCGGTCGCGATGATCGCGACTTGCTGCCGGCCGAGGCCGGTGGGTGAATCGGCGTCCGGGAAGGCGTAGTACACACGCCAATACAGGTTGAACAGCACGCTCAACGTGGCACCGACGATCGCCGCGTAACCCAGCGTCTGGACCGTGCGTCGCCACAGGCGCACCGGCCCGGCGAGCACCGGCTGTGCCACGAGCAGCGCCCCCGCGGCGCCCAGCAAGGCGCCCGGCCCGACACCGCCGGGAGGCCGGGGGCTTCCCCCGTAGCGGACGGTCTGGAGCACGTCGACGCCCACCACGCCGACTAGCAACACCAGATACGGCGCGCTGAGCAGCAGCCGCAGTCTTTCCGTGGCGGCGGGTCGATTCGGCGCGCGCACGATCCCCCAGGGGCCGACGTAGGTCGCGGCGATCGCGGTCAGAGCGAGCACCGTGGCCACAGCCAGTGCAAGGAACAGTCCGGGCCTGCTGCTGGGGACACCGGCACCGAAGTGCAGGCTCCACGGCAATGCCGGTGCCGCGAGCAGCAGCGCCGCAGCGGTCGCATCGCGGCCGATATTCCAGCCCCTGGTCGACTCGGCGATCACCTGCTCACCATAACCGCGGGCGGGGCATACGCCATTGAACTGCGAAGATCGGTCCCTTCGCTGGTCGATCCGCGCGGCTAGACTGGTTATTCGGGTGGCCGGGGAAGGAGACGCGCAATGGATGTCGCGCTCGGGGTGTCGGTTACCGGCGCGCTCGCCCGTTTGGCGCTCGTCGAATCAGACGCCTACGGCGATGCCGTGCTCGACGAGTCCATGCTCGATCTGACGCACAATCCGGTCGAAACGCTGACCGAGACGGTGACCGGAACCCACCGCATGCTGGCCGAAGAGGGCCACCGGCTGGCGGCCACACGACTGTCCTGGGCGGACTCGGAATTGATGGCAGAGCTTCGCCGTGCCCTCGAGGAGGCGGGAGTTGAGAACGTCTCCGAGCAGCCCCAGGCGCGCTCGGCGGTGGCGTTGGCGCGCAACGCCTCGGGCGAGGACGGCGAGACCGCGTGGCTGCCCGCCCCGGCCGGCGACGCGACGATGGCTGCACCCGCCGTGTCTGATGCCGGCGCTGCGGACGTCACGTCTACCGAGCTGGCCCCGGCGGTGGAGGGCGAGTCCGAACAGCAGCTCGCGTACTCGATGACTGACGATGATTCCGAACTGCTGCCGGTGGAATACGCCGAGGGCGACTACGACAGTTACGAGGACTACGGCGAGTACGGAGGCGACTACGACGACGACGAGCCGGTGGCGCCACCGCCGCCGGTGGGGCGTGCACTGTTGGTAGGCAGCTCGGTCGGTGGGATTTTGGTGGCCGGATGCGCGGCATTGGCCGTCGCGGTGACCATCGGCATTCGCCCGACTGCTGTATCGACGCCGTCGCAGCCTCCGGTGCTGGCGCAGCCGCCGCAGGCCCAACCGGTGCCCGGCAATTTCATGCCGGTGCTGCCCGTCCCGAAGCCGGTGCGGTTGCCCGCTCTGCAGGCACCTGATCCGGTGGTAGCTCCGGCAAAGCCGGCTGTCGTTGCCCCCGCGCCCGTCGTTCCGGCGCCTCCGGCTGCCCCCGCCCCGCCCGCGGTGATTCCGTTCCCCATTCCGATCCCGATCATCAGCGGGCCTCTTGGTGGTGGCGGCGGCGGTGGTTGGGTGCCCGGAGCGGGTGGTAGCGGCGGCAGCGGGTCTGGTGGCGGCAATCATTCCGGTGGCGGTGCCGGTTCGGGTGGTACTGGCACGGGTGGCGGTGCCGGTTCGGGTGGCACTGGCACTGGTGGCACCGGCACGGGTGGTGCTGATTCCGGCGGCAACGGTTCCGGAGGTGGACAGTCCGGCGGTGGCGGTGCGGGTGATTCCGGCAGTAATCCGGACGGATCGGGCAGTGGTTCGGGCGAGACCGGCTCCGGCGGTTCGGGCGAGACCGGCTCGGGCGGTTCGGGCGAGACCGGCTCGGGCGGTTCTTCCGGCGGATCCGGCGGCACCTCCGGAGGATCTGACGACAGCGGGTCGGGCGGAACTGGAGCGGGAACTGACTCGGGCGGATCCGGCAGCGATGCTGGAGGATCCGGCGGTGCGGGCTCGGGTGATGCCGGCGGCTCGGGCGGCGCCTCCTCCGGTTCCGGCAGCAGCGCCGGTGATTCTGGCGGTTCCAGCTCCGCGGGTTCCGGCGGGGACTCCGGGGGCAGTTCTGACAGCGGGTCGAGTGGTGGCTCGAGCGGCGGTGATTCTGGCGGGTCGAGCGGCGGAGATTCTGGCGGCGGCTCAAGCAGCGGCGGTTCGAGCGGCGGATCCAGCGGCGCAGGTGACTGAGTCGCGGATCCCGTAGTCAGACCAGTGGTCTAGTCGGGCGCAAGCCCGTCGCGGGAAAACCGTTGTGCCAGTGCTTTCCGGTCCAGCTTGCCGATCCCGCGGCGGGGGAGTGCGGCAACGACATGCAGCTCGCGTGGGGCGGCCGTGATGTCCAGAGATCCCGCGACGTGGGCGCGCAATTCCTCCAGCGTCGGTTGACTCGCACCGGCGACCACCACCGCGGCGGCCACACGCTGCCCCAGCCGGTCGTCATCGATCCCGAACACCGCGCACTCGGCCACCGCGGGATGCGTCGACAACACCGCTTCCACCGGACCCGGAAACACCGTCAAGCCGCCGGTGCTGATCGCGTCGTCGGCGCGGCCGAGCACGGTCAGCCGACCGGAGGAGTCAAGGGCGCCAATGTCATTGGTGGTAAACCATCCCGGCTCGGCGAACGGGTCCGGATCGACAGGATTGCGGTAACCCTGCGCCAGGGTCGCGCCGCCGATCGCGATCCTTCCGTCGTCTCCGATGCGCAGTTGCACGCCCGCCAATGGCACCCCGTCATAGACACAACCGCCGGCGGTCTCGCTCATACCGTAGGTGCGCACCACCCGCACCCCGGCGGCCGACGCCGCGTCCAGGATCGGTTGTGGCGCTGGGCCTCCGCCCAACAACACCGCATCCAGTTCGGCCAATGCGGCCGCGGACGAGGGCACGGCCAGCGCCTTGGCCAGTTGGGTGGCGACCAGCGAGGTGTAGCGCCTGCCGGAACCGAGGGCTGCCACCGCCGCGGGCAACCGCGTCACATCGAAACCCGTTGTGACATCCAGCTGAACCGGGGTGGTGCCCGCTACCAGGCTGCGCACCAGAACCTGGATTCCGGCGATGTGATGCGGGGGCAGCGCCAACAGCCAGCTGCCCGGTCCGCCCAACCGGTCATGCGTGGCCGCAGCGCTGGCTTTCAGTGACATACCGGTCAGCAGTGCGCCTTTGGGAACACCAGTGGTTCCCGACGTCGCCACCACCAGTGCGATGTCGTCGTCGATGGGATCGCCCACCCGCAGCGCGCTCAGGGCCGATGGGTCGGTGTCGGGGCCTACCGGCGTGAACGCGTCGTCGCCGCCGTCCAGGACGCGCTGCAGGGCAGGCAGGACCGTGGCGACGGCGTCACCGGGGATGGCCAGCGCGCGTAGGCGTGCTATGGGTTTCCCCCGTTGCTCGGGGCGTCGTTGGTGGGGGCATCGTCCAGCAGCCAGCCCTTTGCCGCCAACCGTTCTCGCACTCGTTCGACGTCTGCCGGGGCGGGCAGCTCGTTGGTCAGTCGGGCGATCAGCACCCCGATGTCGATCCGGTCGAACTCGCCGCGGCCGATCAATTCCCGGGCGACGTCTTTGACCTCGTCGTTGGTCAAGCGCCGCGACAGCAGGGCGAGCAGAGGAACGTAGTCGTTCTGTGGCACCCCATCGGGGTACCCGGCGCGCAACCAGGCGACGATCGAGGTGAGAAATTTGTTCATACTGCGTCAACTTCCCGCGCCGAAACCGGAAAGAACATGTCGGCTGCCATATTACGGTTACTCAAAGCCAAACACCTCGTCCCAAATGTCCCAGTCATCCCACTGCCAGCCGATGCGGTGCTCGATGAAATCGCGGGCGATGAACAGCACGCCGACAAGAACCACGGTGAGCAACAGCGTGAAGATCATTCGCCGCAGCAGCAGCAATTCCCGGCGGTGCTCAGTCGGGCCATCGGCGGCGTGGCCCAGGCGCACCCCGATGGCGAACATTGCCGGCAGAGTCGCACCGACCAGCAGGCCGAAGATCAGGATCTTGGCGGTGGCCACGTAGTCGAACCAGGTGCTCAAAGTGTTCACACACCGTCCCCCTCCGTGCGGATCTCGCGAGAAGGACTGGCGGGAGTCGGTTGCGGTGCAATGACTTCAAGGCCATCGGTCATGTGTGCACCCCAATCGGCGGTGACATTGGTGTGGTCGACCGGGACTTTGCGGGATTGCAGCCAGATGAGCGCGGACAGACCCACCAGCAGGAGCACGCCGGTGATGGTGCCGGGGTAACCGCCGATCCGGTGGATCAGGTGGTAGGTGACCGCGCCGATGGTCCCAGCCAGCGGCAGGGTGATCAGCCAGGCGGTCGCCATCCGGCGGGCAACACCCCAGCGCACGTTGGCCCCCGGCTTTCCCAGACCCGACCCCAACACCGAGCCGGTCACCACCTGTGTGGTCGACAGGGAGTAGCCGAAATGGCTGGACAACAAAATGATGGCCGCCGAAGATGATTCGGCGGCCATGCCCTGAGGCGATTCGATTTCGACGAGTCCCTTGCCCAGGGTGCGGATTACTCGCCACCCGCCGAAATAGGTACCGGCGGCCATCGCCACCGCACACGACACGATCACCCACAACGGCGGGGTGACGTCGGCCTTGGAGGCCGCGCCGTAGGAGATCAGTGCGAGGAAGATCACGCCCATGGTCTTCTGGGCATCGTTGGTGCCGTGCGCCAGTGACATCAGGGCGGCAGAGAACACCTGACCCCGTCGGAAATCTCGCAGGGTTCGCTCCCGTGGGGTCCCCCGCGTCAGCCGGTAGACAAGCCAGGTTCCGACGGTGGCGACCAGGGTCGCGGCGAGCACGGCGATCACCGTCGGCACCAGCACCTTGGAGACCACCCCGGGCCACCGCACTCCGGCGGTGCCGGCTGCGGCCAGCATGGCTCCCACCACGCCACCGATCAGGGCGTGTGAGGAGCTCGACGGGATACCGAACAGCCAGGTCGTCAGGTTCCAGACGATCCCGCCGACCAGACCGGCGAACATGATCTCCAGCGTCACCAGGTTGGTGACCACCAGATCCTTCGCCACGGTGGCCGCCACCTGGGTGGACATGAACGCGCCGACAAGGTTGAGGGTGGCGCAGAGCGTCACCGCCGTCTTCGGCTTGAGCGCACCGCTGGCGATCCCGGTGGCGACAGCGTTGCCGGTGTCATGGAAGCCGTTGGTGAAGTCGAAAGCCAGGGCGGTGATCACAACTGTGATCAACAGGAACAGCTCCAAGGTCACCGGCGGATTTTCGCAGCCCTACGCCTGCCTTGTCGAACCGGGTCAGGCGGGCTTGGCGCCGAGCAGGTACCAGCCCAGGTGGTGCCCCAAGAAGTCCCGGGCGATGAACAGCACGCCGACGACCGCCACCGCCAGCACCACCAGGAAGATCGCCCAGCTCAACGCGACCAGCAGTGGTCGGCGTGTGCCGGCACCGACCGCGGGCACGTCCGCGTTCCCAGCCAGGTTGACCCGGACCCCCACCGCGAACAGCGCCGGCAACAGCCCGCCGACCAACAGCCCGAACACCAGGATTTTGACCGTGGCGGCGAGGTTGAACCACTGACTCATGCCCGGACGACCTCGCGTGCCGGGGCGTCGTCGACCGAGACGACAGTCAACCTGACGGGCGCAGGGCCGGTCTCAAAGGCCGCTCGGAGGGCGTTCTCCACCTCGCGTCCCACTTCTTCGGGTTGCACTCCGGGGGCCTCGAGACCGCCGGTGAGGGTGCCTTGCCATTCGGCGTTGACATTGTTGTGGTCGATGCGGGCCCGGCGCGACCGCAGCCAGATGGCCAGGACCGCGGTGATCAGCAGCACCACGCCGATGATGATCCCGGGGTAGCCGCCGATGCCGTGCACCAGGCCGTACGCTCCCGAGCCGACCCCGCCGGCCATCGGCAGCGTCACCAGCCACGCGGCCGCCATCCGCCCGGCGACACTCCAGCGCACCTGCGCGCCGGGCTTGCCGACGCCGCTGCCCAGCACGGACCCGGTGGCGACCTGGGTGGTCGACAGCGAGTAACCGAAGTGGCTGGAGAGCAGGATGACCGCGGCCGCGGAGGACTCGGCGGCCATACCCTGCGGAGGCTTGATTTCGACGAGGCCCTTGCCCAGGGTGCGGATGATGCGCCAGCCGCCGGCGTAGGTGCCCGCTGACATGGCTACGGCGCAGCTGACGATCACCCACAGCGGCGGCAGGGTGGCCGACGTGCTCACCGCGCCGTAGGACATCAGTGCGAGGAAGATCACGCCCATGGTCTTCTGCGCGTCGTTGGTGCCGTGGGCCAGTGACACCAGTGCCGCCGAGCCGATCTGACCGCGCCGGAACACGTTCTCGGACCGCTTCTCGTCGACGCCGCGGGTGATGCGGTAGACCAGCCAGGTACCCACGGACGCGATCACCGTGGCGATCACGGTGGCGACCACTGCCGGGACCAGCACCTTGGAGACCACGCCGTGCCAGATCACCCCGTGCCCGCCGACCGCGGCGATCATGGCTCCCACGATGCCGCCGATCAGCGCGTGGGAGGAGCTCGACGGGATACCGAGAAGCCAGGTGAGCAGGTTCCACACGATGCCGCCGACCAGGCCTGCGAAGACGATCTCGAGGGTCACCAGGTGGGCGTCGACCAGGCCCTTGGCGATCGTCGCGGCGACCGCGGTCGACAAGAAGGCGCCGATCAGGTTCAGGCAGGCCGACATTGTGACCGCTGTCTTGGGCTTGAGCGCACCGCTGGCGATCGAGGTCGCCATCGCGTTGCCGGTGTCATGAAATCCGTTGGTGAAGTCGAAGGCCAAGGCCGTGATCACCACGATGATCAAGAGGAACAGATCAAGGCTCACGAGAGCATCACGGCACTGATTCTGAGGCCTCGATGGGGCCCTTGTCTAACGATGTCGCCCGCGAAACGCCGGTGTATGTCCAGACGTTCCGAACTGTTTGCCCATCGTTAACCTTAGGGCTGGCGGGGACGGTCCTGGCGGGTGTCGCGACGCAGCGGATGATCTGCGGGAACTTCCACAAAGATCAAGGTCAGGCCGTCGGGATCAGTGATATGCATCTCACGCAGCCCCCACGGCTCGCGGAGCGCCTCCCGGGCGATCGCAACCCCGCGGCTCTGCAGTTCGGCCTGGGTGGCGGCGACGTCGCGCACCTGCAGCCACAGCGCCCCCGGAAAGGCCATGCCCGCGTGTTCGGGGTTGCCGTGCCCGGCGAGCTCGATCAGCGACTGGCCGGCGTAGAAGACCGTGCCGGCGCCGTAGTCGCGGGCGATCGCCAGCCCGATCTCGTCGCGATAGAAACGCAGCGAGCGTTGATAGTCGGCCGGACGGAGCAGGACCCGGCTGGCCAGAATCTCCATGCGTCCGTGTCTATCACGTACCGAGCCGCGAATATCACGTTCCGCGTTGCATCACCGAGGTGACCAGGCCGGGGGCGAGGACGTCCAGCGCCCGCGCGGTCACCGCGATACGCGGCGCGATGCGCACCGGCCGGCTGCGTGCGGCGGTGATCATCCACTCGCCGGCCTCGTGTGCGCTCAGGGCCGGCCGGTTCTCGAAAGCCTTGGTGGGCGCGATCATCGGGGTGGCCACCAGCGGGTAGTACAGGGTCGTGGAGTGCACGCCCTTGTCGGCCCACTCCGTTTCGATGACCCGGCTGACCGCCGACAACGCCGTCTTGGAGGCGTTGTACACACTGAACAGCGGTGAGGCCTCGCTCATCACGCCCCAGGTGGCGACGTTGATGATGTGTCCATCGCCGCGCTGCATCATGCCGGGCGCGATGGCGCGGATCAGGCGCAGTGGCGAGTAGTAGTTCAGCGTCATGGTCCGCTCGACGTCGTGCCAGCGGTCCAGGGACTCGGCCAACGGCCGGCGGATGGAGCGCCCGGCGTTGTTGACCAGGATGTCCACTCCGCCCAGGCGTGCTTCGACATCGGCGGCCAGCGCGTCGATGGCGTCCATGTCCGACAGATCGCAGGGGATGGCGATGGCGTCGCCGCCGGCCGCGGTGATCCGCGCCACCACCTCGTCAAGCAGGTCCTTGCGGCGAGCCACCGCGACCACGGTGGCGCCTTCGGCGGCGAACTGCTCAGCTCCGGCTTCGCCGATGCCCGACGACGCGCCGGTGAGCAGCACCCGCTTGCCACGCAGGTCGATGGACTTGGCCTGCGGGCGGTATGCCAGAAGTTGCGGCGCGACGGGGGGACGCATTGCGACCAGGGAGACCGCTTCGGTCAGGCGGCGCAGGGGACTCTTGCTCATGGTTAGCCAGTCTATTCTCCGCCCCGGCCACCGGATCGAGGCGTAGCCGCCTAGAAGTAGCGGGGGAACCTGCTCCAGTCCGGATCGCGCTTCTCCAGGAAGGAATCCCGGCCCTCGACCGCCTCGTCAGTCATGTAGGCCAGTCGGGTGGCCTCGCCGGCGAACAGCTGCTGGCCCACCAGGCCGTCGTCGAGCAGATTGAAGGCGAACTTCAACATGCGTTGAGCCTGAGGCGATTTGCCGTTGATCTCGCGAGCCCACTGCACGCCGGTGGCTTCCAGGTCGGCGTGGTCGACGACCTCATTGACCGCGCCCATCTGGTGCATCTGCTCGGCGGTGTAGGTGCGGCCCAGGAAGAAGATCTCGCGGGCGAACTTCTGCCCGACCTGCCGGGCCAGGTACGCCGACCCGTAGCCGCCGTCGAAACTGCCCACGTCGGCGTCGGTCTGCTTGAACCTGGCGTGCTCGCGGCTGGCCAACGTCAGGTCGCACACCACATGCAGGCTGTGCCCGCCGCCGGCCGCCCAGCCGTTGACCAGGCAGATCACCGGTTTGGGCATGAACCGGATCAGTCGCTGCACCTCCAGAATGTGTAGCCGCCCGGCGCGGGCGGCATCGACTGTGTCAGCGGTTTCCCCCGAGGCGTACTGATAGCCGCTGCGCCCGCGGATGCGTTGATCGCCACCGGAACAGAACGCCCAGCCGCCGTCCTTGGGCGAGGGCCCGTTCCCGGTCAGCAGCACCACGCCGACGTCGGGAGACATCCGGGCATGGTCCAGCGCCTGATACAGCTCGTCGACGGTGTGTGGCCGAAAGGCATTGCGCACCTCGGGACGGTTGAACGCCACCCGCACCGTCGCATCGGTGACGTGGCGGTGATAGGTGATGTCGGTCAGGTCGGCGAAACCGTCGACGGTGCGCCAGATGCTCTCGTCAAAGGGGTTGCTGCTCACGCCTGCGACCGTACCGGTGCGGCGCCGTCAGCTTGCCGGAACGCTGTCGGCGTAGTGCGGCGGTGATCACGTCGAGCCCCTTGAGCAGCGGCTTACCCGGTGGGATCGCCCTCGTCGCCGGAGTGGCCGCCACCGGCCGATCGAGCTGTCTACGGTGGAGTCGATGACCATCGACGTGTGGATGCAGCACCCGACCCGGCGGTTCCTCGAGCACGACATGCTGGCGTCGCTGCGCCGCTGGACCGGCGGCGCGATGCCCGACGCGGAGATCCCGATCGAGGCCACGGTGTCCGCGATGGATGCCGCAGGCGTGGCTTTCGGACTGCTCAGCGCGTGGCGCGGCCCCAACGGGATGGACCTGGTGTCCAACGACGACGTCGCCGGGTGGGTTCGGGCGCACCCGCGCCGGTTCGCGGGACTGGCCTCCGTCGACCTGGATCGTCCGATGGAGGCCGTCCGCGAGCTGCGGCGCCGGGTCCGCGATGACGGATTCGTCGGCCTGCGTGTAGTGCCGTGGCTGTGGAACGCTCCTCCCACCGACCGGCGCTACTATCCGCTGTTCGCCGAGTGCGTGGAAATCGGCGTGCCGTTCTGCACTCAGGTCGGGCATACCGGACCGCTGCGGCCGTCGGAAACCGGGCGGCCGATTCCCTACATCGACCAAGTGGCCCTGGACTTTCCCGAACTGTCCATCGTGTGCGGACACGTCGGCTATCCCTGGACCGAGGAGATGGTCGCGGTGGCCCGCAAGCATGAGAACGTCTACATCGACACCTCTGCCTATACCACTAAGCGGCTGCCGGACGAGTTGATCCGGTTCATGAGGACCCGAACCGGGCAACGAAAGGTGTTGTTCGGCACCAATTATCCGATGATCATGCCTGACCATGCGCTCGACGGCCTTGATGATCTCGGGCTAGAGGACCAGGCGCGGTCGGATTATCTGCGGGGCAATGCCGAGCGGGTGTTCGGGCTGAGCGGAGAGCACGCGTGACCCCGCCCCTCGACGACATTCTCGACCGCGTCTATGTGGTGGCGCTGCCGATGCGCGTCAGGTTCCGCGGCATCACGGTGCGTGAGGTGGCGTTGATCGACGGCCCGGAAGGCTGGGGAGAGTTCGGCGCCTTCGGCGAGTACGAGGCGCCCGAGGCGGCGCACTGGCTGGCCGCTGCACTCGAGAGTGCCTACTGCGAACCGCCGCAACCCCGCCGCGACCGCATTCCGATCAACGCGACCGTGCCGGCGGTCGAGGCAGAGCGGGTTCCCGAGGTGCTGGCGCGATTCCCCGGGGCCCGCACCGCCAAGGTCAAAGTCGCCGAACCGGGCCAGACCCTGGCCGACGACGTCGCCCGCGTGGAAGCCGTCCGCGCGCTCATCCCCACGGTGCGCGTCGATGCCAATGGCGGCTGGACACTCGACCAGGCGGTCGAGGCGGCCAAGGCGCTGGGCGCACTGGAATACTTGGAACAACCCTGCGCCACGGTCGCCGAACTCGCGGAGCTGCGCCGTCGCATCGATACGCCGGTGGCCGCTGATGAGAGCATCCGGAAAGCCGCCGACCCCCTGGCTGTCACAAAGGCCGGAGCCGCCGACATTGCGGTGCTGAAAGTCGCACCGCTGGGCGGTATTTCATCCCTGGTGACCATCGCAGATCAGATCGGCATTCCGGTGGTGGTCTCCAGCGCGATCGACTCAGCGGTCGGCATCGCCACCGGTCTGCGCGCAGCCGCCGCGCTGCCGGAACTGCAGCATGCCTGCGGGCTCGGCACCGGATCGCTGTTCGTCGACGACATCGCCGAAACACCGGCGCCAGAGGACGGATACCTGCCGGTTGGGCCGGTCGCCCCGGATCCCGCCCGGTTGCACGCCCTGGCCGCCTCGCCGCAGCGGCGCAATTGGTGGATCGACCGGGTCCGGACCTGTCACCGGCTGTTGGCCGATCGCTGACGGCTTCCGGCGTTCGTCGAGTGTGCGGATTGGTCGGCAGAAACGGCGAATCGCCGTTCAAATCGCACACTCGGCCAGATTCATCCGGCGCTCACACGCTGGGCAACCGCGCGTCGATCCCGTGGGCGATCGTGACAGCCTCATCGCTGACGTAGAGCTTGCAGGCCAGCACGTCGATCGCGACGTTGTTGGTCACGCGCAGCGCCCGTTGACAAGACCAGCCCGCGCTGTCGTCCTGGTGTTGTGTCATCCACGCGGTGGAGTCGACGTCGGCGACCCTGTCGAACGTCCAGGACGTGTCGGGGCGACCGTTCTTGGTGGTTGCGAATGTCCGCTCGCCGCAGGAACTCCACCCGCGGGCAGTGGCATCGAAGAAGCGACGGGCCGCATCGCGGGTGGCGAACACCGTGGCGGCCTGAATCACGAAGTGGTCTCCGGTGCGCTCGGTGAGGGTTTGGGTGAGGGTCGCAGTCCAGTCCGCACCGGCATACACCGACTTCTCCACGGGCATCCATGCCGCCAGGCAACTCGGGTCGGGAAACTGCCGACCCGAGTCGAACATCTGAGTCCGCGAGTCCTTCACCCGCAACCCGTGAGCGCCCATGATGTCGTTGACGGTCGTGGGTTTCAGCAGCAGTTCCGGCAGCATCGCGGCGGTCACGGGACGGGGGCCGTCCTGGTCGGCCGGTACCGCCACGCCGCCGGTCGCCCGTACACAGTCCGCCAGGACGGCGGCGGCCAGCACGAGAGTGCAGGCCAACCCGACGCTGCGTATTCGCATCACCGTCCCCCCAGCTGCGCAGTTGCGATGCTGCCACCATAAAGCGTCGAACGGTCGCGTACCTTCACTCTGGTGACCAACCTCGCCTACGACGACCGTAATCAGGATGGGGAGCCGGTTCTGTTCATTGCCGGGCGTGGCGGCGCCGGCCGCGGCTGGCACCTGCACCAGGTGCGCGAATTCCAACTCGCCAGGTACCGCCCGATCACCTTCGATAATCGCGGCATCGGTGCCACCGAGAACGCCTCGGGTTTCACCACCGAAACCATGGTGGCCGACACCGCCCAGCTCATCGAATCGCTGAACGTCGGCCCGGTCCGGATCGTCGCGGTATCGATGGGGTCGTTCATCGCTCAGGAATTGATGTTGGCCCGGCCCGAGTTGGTGAAATCCGCCGTCCTGATGGCTACCCGTGGCCGCCACGACCGCGCCCGCGAGTTTTTTTATCGGGCTGAGGCCAAGCTCGCCGAGTCAGGCGTTCAACTGCCCGCCGAATACGAGGCCAAAGTGCGTCTGCTGGAGAGTTTTTCGCCCAAGACGCTCAGCGATGACGCGGCGATCAAGGACTGGATCGCGATGTTCACCATGTGGCCGGTCAAGAACACCCCGGGCCTGCGCTGCCAGCTCGACGTGGCGCCGTTGACCAACCGGCTGCCGGCGTACGCCAACATCACCCAGCCGGTGCTGGTGATCGGATTCGGCGACGACGTCGTGACCCCGGCGCACCTGAGCCGAGAGGTTGCCGAGGCGATCCCGGGCGCGCGCTACCTGGAGATCCCGGACGCGGGCCACCTCGGTTTCATCGAGAAGCCCGACCAGGTCAACAAGGCGGCGTTGGAGTTCCTCGCCGAGGTCGACGGCAGGCCCTTCCGCTGGGCGGCTTCGCCCGCGGCGCACGACTAACCTGGGACCAATGACCAACCCCTCGACGGCACAGGCCCGCATCGTCGTCGACGAGCTGATCCGGGGCGGTGTCCGCGACGTGGTGCTGTGCCCGGGATCGCGCAACGCGCCGCTGGCCTTCGCGCTGCACGATGCCGACCGTAGCGGCCGGTTGCGCCTGCATGTGCGCATCGACGAGCGCACCGCCGGATATCTGGCTATCGGGCTGGCAGTCAGCGCCGGCGCCCCGGTGTGTGTGGCGATGACCTCTGGCACCGCGGTGGCAAACCTGGGGCCGGCGGTGGTCGAAGCCAACTACGCGCGCGTGCCGCTGATCGTGCTGAGCGCCAACCGTCCCTACGAGCTGCTGGGTACCGGTGCCAACCAGACCATGGAGCAGCTCGGCTACTTCGGCACCCAGGTGCGCGCCGCCATCAGCCTGGGGCTGGCCGAGGACGCCCCCGAGCGGATGGATGCCCTCAATGCCACCTGGCGTTCGGCGGTCTGCCGGGTTTTGGTTGCTGCCACCGGATCTCGGACCGCCAATGCTGGTCCGGTGCAGTTCGACATTCCGCTGCGCGAGCCACTGGTGCCCGACGCCGACGACACCGGAGCGCTGCCCCAGGGCCGGCCCCACGGCCGGCCCTGGACACTGACCCCGCCGGTGCACTTCGACCAGCCTCTGGACATCGACCTGTCGCCGGACACCGTGGTGATCGCCGGGCACGGCGCCGGACCTCATCCCAACCTTGCGGGCCTGCCCACCGTCGCCGAGCCAACTGCCCCGATACCGGCGAATCCCCTGCACCCGCTGGCACTGGCGCTGTTGCGCCCACAGCAGGTGATCATGGCCGGCCGGCCAACCCTGCATCGCCCGGTGTCGACTCTGCTGGCCGACCCGAGCGTGCCGGTGTACGCGCTGACCACCGGGCCCCGCTGGCCGGACGTGTCGGGCAACTCGCAGGCCACCGGAACCCGTGCCGTCACCTCCGGGGCGCCGGATCCGGCCTGGCTGCGCCGCTGTGCGGAGCTGAATGCCCAGGCGGGAGCCGCGGTCCGTGCGCAACTGGCGGCGCATCCGCTGACCACCGGCCTGCATGTGGCCGCGGCCGTGGTCGACGCGCTGCGCCCCGGGGATCAGTTGGTGCTGGGCGCCTCGAATCCGGTGCGCGACGCCGCGCTGGTGGGGCTGGGCAACGCCAAGGACGCCCGAGGCGTCACGGTGCGATCCAATCGCGGGGTTGCCGGTATCGACGGCACGGTGTCCACCGCGATCGGCGCCGCGCTGGCGCACGAGCAGCAGAACCCCGCCGCGCGCACCATCGCGCTGATCGGGGACCTGACCTTCGTCCACGACAGCTCCGGTCTGCTGATCGGGCCCACCGAGCCACGGCCGCAGGAGCTGACGATCGTGGTCTCCAACGACAACGGCGGTGGCATCTTCGAGCTGCTGGAGCAAGGAGATCCACGGTTCGCCGACGTCTCCTCGCGCATCTTCGGCACCCCGCATGACGTCAACATCGCTGCGTTGTGCCGGGCGTATCACGTCGAATTCCAGCAGGTCGAGGCCGACGACTTGGCCGATGCGCTCGACGAGCCAGCGGGTGGGGTGCGGGTGCTCGAGGTCAAAGCCGATCGCTCATCGTTGCGGACACTGCACGCCGCGATCAAGGCCGCATTGTGAGACTGCCCGATTACCGGTCCAACAGGGCCTATCGAAAGTTGAAGCCGCTGCTGCGCAGCCTGATTCGCGGCAATGACGCACTGGGGCGTGACACCTGGGCCGCGCGGATACTGCGATGGGCGCGCACCGCGGTGGTGATCCTGGTCTCATTGGTGACCTTGCAGTCGGTGCTGCTGGTGGCGGGGGCGTGGCGCAACGACATCACCATCGAACGCGACATGGGGGTGGCCGAGGCAGAGGTGCTCAATGCAGGGTTTCGGCGCTCCACCATCGAGTTCGTCACGCCGGAGCGGATCACCTATCGCCCCGAACTCGGCGTGCTCTACCCCTCTGAATTGGCAACGGGGATGCGCATTTACGTCGAATACGACAAGTCCGATCCGGACCTGGTACGGGTCCAGCACCGCACCGCGGTCCTGGCCGTCATCCCAGCCGGATCCGTCGCGGTCATCGCGTGGCTGATCGGGATCGCAGCTTTGCTGGGATGCAATGTCGCCGAACGACGGTGGGCCAGAGCCCAGTCGTAATGCGGTGTTCGCCTGGGCCACCGGTCTGCGAATTTTGCCCGAGCGCCGACGTGCTGCTTGTTAGGCTGCTGCGGATTTCGTGCTGCTCGTCCAGCGCGAAACGACGGCCCTAACCGGTGAGGAGTAGCTCAATGATCGGTCGCGCTGTGGTGTTGGCAGGCCTTTGCGCGCTGGGAGCGGGATTCACACCCCTTCCCGTTGCTGCTGCGGAGCCGTACTACAAGAACTGCGCTGAGGCCCGCGAGGCCGGTGCGGCGCCCATCTACGAGGGCGAGCCCGGCTACCGCAAAGGTCTGGATCGCGACGGGGACGGAATCGCCTGCGAATAAACGGGGCTAGCGCTCCTGCACCAGCCGGTCGAGCCAGCCGGCCTCGTCGGTGTCCACCACGGTTCTGGTCGTCGGGTCGTAGACCGTCGGAGTGCCGGGGTGCTCCGGGTTCGCCGCCAGCAGCTGTACCCGGTTGAACGCGTTCAGCGATGTGGCGTCGACGACCTGTTGCCCGGAGGCGATCCGATCCACCACGTGAGCGGGCAGGCCGCTCTCGCGCGCCGTGGTCGCGACGTCCTCCGCGCTGGGTGTGCCGCCCTTGCGGTACAGGTTGGTCACGAACGCTTGGTAGGCCTCGGCCGAGGTGGCCGGGTCGGACGCTGCCATCAGCGCGTTGCCGACGCGTGCCGAGGTGTCGTTGTGGCGGCGGGCATCCAGAAACGTCATCCAGCGGTAGGTCACCGCGACGTCGCCGGCGCTCAGGTGCCGGCTCAGCTCGTCGCTGGAGGCCGCCTCGAACTTCGCGCACTCTGAGCACTGCGGGTCGCAGAAGATCTCCAGCTGCACCGGGGCGGAAGCCGTTCCGACCACGACCCCGTAGTGGTCGGCACTCCACGCCGTGCCGGGCGCTTCGGGGTCGGCTGCTGCCGGCCCCGCCAACGCCGTGCCGAATACCACCAGTGCTGCCAATGTGCCCAGCCAAGACCGCATTCCAGCAACCTTAGCCGAGGCGGGTACCGTCGACCGGGTGAGCCGCGCCAGCCTGGACAAAGACCCGCACGCGGTGGCGTCGATGTTCGACGGCGTCGCCCGGCGCTACGACCTGACCAACACCGTGCTGTCGCTGGGTCGAGACCGGTCCTGGCGTAAGGCCACCCGCAAAGCGCTCGAGCTGCAGCCGGGGGAGAAGGTCCTCGACCTGGCCGCTGGCACTGCGGTCTCGACGGTGGAGTTGGCTCGCTCGGGGGCCTGGTGTGTAGCCGCGGACTTCTCGGTGGGGATGCTGACCGCCGGTGCCGGCCGGCCCGTGCCCAAAGTCGCCGGGGATGCCACCAAGCTGCCCTTCGGCGACGAGGTGTTCGACGCGGTCACGATCAGCTTCGGGTTGCGCAATGTCGTCGATCACTCCGCGGGCCTGCGGGAGATGGCCCGGGTGACCCGGCCCGGAGGCCGCCTGGTGGTGTGCGAGTTCTCCACCCCGACCGTGCCGGTGTTCGCCACCGTCTACAAGGAGTACCTGATGCGGGCGCTGCCGGCGGTGGCGCGTGCGGTGTCGTCGAACCCGGAGGCCTACGTCTACCTCGCCGAATCGATCCGCGCCTGGCCGGATCAGGCCGCGCTCGCCGAGCAGATCGGTGCATCGGGCTGGTCGGAGGTGAGTTGGCGCAATCTCACCGGGGGCATCGTCGCGCTGCACTCGGCCCGCAAGCCGCAATAGCCCCCAGCGCCACTCCCGCGAGCAGACGCGAAAGCCCCCTTTTTGGCGTGAAAAAGGGGGCTTTCGCGTCTGCTCGGCGGAGGTGCGGTGCCTGGGTGGGAGCGGAGGTGTGGTGCCGCTCAGCCCAGATGCGCCGAGAGCAGCCAGCCCGCGGCCGACATGCGGCCGTTTGGTTCTTCGCGCAGCGGAACACCGCCGAAGCCGGGGAAGTCGTGGGGGAACGCCGCGTGGAGGCGAGCCGGCCTGATCTCGTCGATGACCCAGTACTTCGACACCACCTCACGCAGTTCGTCGTCGGTCACCGCGAACGGCGGGCCCTCGGGGATGGCCGCCTTGTCGAAGACCAGGACGAAGTACGACGCCCCGGGCGCGGCGGCGCGCACGACGGCGCGCTGGTAGCCCTCGCGGGCCTCGACGGGGATCGAGTGGAACAGGGTGCTGTCGACGATGGTGCCGAAGCGACCCTCAGAACCAGGTGGATAAGCCGAGAAGTCACTGATGTCGGCGACCTCGAAGGAGGCGTTGGTCAAGCCACGCCGGGCGGCCTCACGGCGGGCCAGGTCGATGGCGGTGGGTGAGCTGTCGAGGCCCACGGTGTTGTGCCCCCGCTCGGCCAGGTACAGCGAAATGGCGGCCTCGCCGCAGCCGACGTCCAGGACGTCGCCGTGGAACTTGCCCTCGGCGATCAGGGCGGCCAACTCAGGCTGGGGCTCGCCGATGCTCCACGGGGGCTTGGTGCCCAGCCCCAGCTCTTCGGATTCACCCCGGTACACAGCGTCAAACTGGATTTCCATTGAATCGCTCATTAACCCGGTATATCAACGTCGCTGATACATGTCAACGATCTTGATATGCCTAATCGTGCTTACGCGCAGCCCCCGCCGCCAGGAGAACTAGGAGAACGGGCGGCGGCGGTCGGCCAACCGGGACATCCGCCCCCCGCCGCGCCAGATCCGCGCCACCAGATCCGCATCGTCGTCGGTGACCAGGTTGGCCATCACGCGCACCGCCACCCGCATCAGCGCCGTCGAACGCATCGCCAGCGGGCCGGTGGCCGGCAGGAACCGCGGGAACGTCAGCAGCAGCGCCAGTCGCCGTGCCACCGAGAATCCGCGCGCGTAGTGAGCGGCCAGCAACTCCGGCCAGACCTGCGTCAGGTCGGCGGTGCCCGCATTCTCCAGCAGTTCGACGGCTAGTCGCCCGGTCTCCAGGCCGTAGTCGATGCCCTCGCCGTTGAGCGGGTTGACACAGGCCGCGGCGTCGCCGATCAGCATCCAGTTGGGCCCGGCGACGCCCGAGACCGCCCCGCCCATCGGCAGCAGCGCGCTGGCCGGCGCACGCACCGGGCCCTCGAAGCCCCACTCCTCGCGACGCAGGTCGGCGTAGTAGGACATCAGTGGCCGCAGCGCCACGTCGGCGGGCCGTTTGACCGTGGCCAGCGCGCCGACTCCGATGTTCACCTCGCCGTTGCCCAGCGGGAAGATCCAGCCGTAGCCCGGCAGCACCTCGCCCTCAGGCGAGCGCAGTTCCAGATGCGACGTCAGCCAGGGTTCATCGCTGCGCGGCGAGGCCAGGTAGCCGCGCGCGGCCACCCCGTAAACCGTCTCCTGGTGCCACTGGCGGCCCAGCACGCGGCCCAGCGTGGAGCGGGCCCCGTCGGCGACGATCAGCGTCTTCGCGCTGATCTCCGTGCCGTCGGCCAGCACCACCGCGCGCACCCGACCCGCCGAATCATGGTGCACCCCGACAGCTTTGACGCCCAACAACATCCGGGCACCGGATTCCTCGGCGACCTTGCGGATGCGTTCGTCGAGTTCGGTACGCGGTACCGCGCTGCTGGTCGAGGGGAACGAGCGCCCGGGCCATTCCACTTCGACGTCGCCGCCGAAGCCGGACATTCGCAGACCCCGATGCCGGATATGACTGTCCAGCCACTCACCCAGGCCCAGCAATTCCAGTTGTTCGACCGCTCGTGGGGTCAAGCCGTCGCCGCACGGCTTGTCTCGCGGGAAGACGGCCGAATCGACCACCAGCACGTCGCGACCCGCCCGCGCGGCCCAGGCGGCGGCTGCCGACCCTGCCGGTCCTGCACCGACCACCACCACATCAGCCTGCGAATTCACACTGACCAGTATGTTGGAGCCGTGAGGACACCGGCGAACGTGGTGGCGGGGTTGGATTTCGGCGGCTTGGGAGATCCGGGTTTCGCCGACCGAGTGCGTGCCGGTGTGGCCCGCATCGAAGAGCTCATGGACACCGAGTTGCGCGGCGGAGACGCCCTGATGACCGAGGCCGTGACTCACCTGTTCGACGCCGGAGGAAAGCGGTTCCGCCCGCTGTTCACGGTGCTGTCCGCCCAGCTGGGGCCGGAGCCGGACGCCTGGCAGGTGACGGTGGCCGGCTCGGTGATCGAGCTGGTGCACCTGGCCACGCTGTACCACGACGACGTGATGGATGAGGCGCAGATCCGCCGCGGTGCGCCCAGCGCCAATGCGCGGTGGGGCAACAACATCGCGATCCTGGCCGGTGACTATCTGTTCGCCACCGCCTCACGCCTGGTGTCGCGGCTGGGCCCGGACGCGGTGCGGATCATCGCCGAGACCTTCGCCCAGCTGGTGACCGGACAGATGCGCGAGACCCGCGGGGCGGCCGACGGCGTGGACTCGATAGAGCACTACCTCAAGGTCGTCTACGAGAAGACGGCCTGTCTGATCTCGGCGTCGGGCCGCTTCGGTGCGACGTTCTCCGGTGCCGACGACGACCAGATCGAGCGGCTGGCCCGATTGGGTGGGATCGTGGGCACCGCCTTCCAGATCTCCGACGACATCATCGACATCGATTCCGACCCCGATGAGTCCGGCAAGTTGCCGGGCACGGATCTGCGCGAGGGTGTGCACACGCTGCCGGTGCTCTACGCGCTGCAGGAGACGGGTGCCGACGCCGAGCGACTGCGTGTGCTGCTGGCCGGCCCGGTGACCGAGGACGCGGTCGTCGAAGAGGCGCTGGGACTGTTGCGGGCATCGGCCGGCATGGCCAAGGCCAAGCAGACGGTCATCGACTATGCCGCGCAGGCCCGCGCGGAGCTGGCCGCGCTGCCGGACTGTGTCGGACGGGCGGCGTTGGCCAGCCTGGTCGACTACACCGTAAATCGGCACGGCTGACCACAATTGCGGAACTCGTGCGGCCGCAGCGGCGTTTAATGAGCACGATGGTCGGTCTCCAAGGAGGAAGTCGATGACCTGGCACCCGCACCACAACACGGTGAAGACGTTCTTTCTGCTGTTCGTGATGTCGGCACTGATCGTCTTGGTGGGCCGGGCATTCGGCCCGCAGATGATGTGGGTGGCGGTGCTGTTCGCTGTGGGGATGAACGCCTACACCTACTTCAACAGCGACAAGCTGGCGCTGCGGGCGATGCGGGCCCAGCCGGTGACCGAGGTGCAGGCGCCGGAGATGTACCGGATTGTGCGTGAGCTGGCCACCACCGCTCACCAGCCGATGCCCCGGTTGTACATCAGCGACACCAACGCGCCCAATGCCTTCGCCACCGGCCGCAACCCGCGTCATGCCGCGGTGTGCTGCACCACTGGCATCCTGCGGCTGCTCAACGAGCGTGAGCTGCGCGCGGTGCTGGGTCACGAGCTGTCGCACGTGTACAACCGCGACATCCTGATCTCGTGTGTGGCCGGCGCGCTGGCCTCTGTGATCACCGGCTTGGCCAACATGGCGATGTTCTTCGGCAACCGCCGCGACGGCAACCCGCTGGCGATGTTGCTGGTCGCATTGGTGGGGCCCCTGGCGGCCACGGTGGTGCGCATGGCCGTGTCGCGGTCGCGGGAGTACCAGGCCGACGAATCCGGCGCGGTGCTCACCGGTGACCCGTTGGCGCTGGCCTCCGCGCTGCGCAAGATCTCCAACGGGGTGGAACTCGCCCCGCTGCCTCCCGAGCCGGAGCTGGCCAGCCAGTCGCACCTGATGATCGCCAACCCGTTCCGGGCGGGGGAGAAGGTCGGTCAGCTGTTCGCCACGCACCCGCCGATGGCCGACCGGATCCGGCGCCTGGAGGCGATGGCCCGCGGATAGGGCGCCGCTGACGGGGCGCGGACGGTTTCAGTGCCGAGCGGACGTCAATCCAGGCTGACCGCTGCGCAGGCGCATGGGGCGGCCGGGACCGGTGCGGAGTCGCCGGGGGCCCGCACCGTGCCACCGGCGGCGAGATGCTGCTGCTTCCAGTCCTCCAAGGCCTGCTCGGCGGCGTGGTCGAGGTAGGTGGTCGAGATGTCCAGGGTGACGGGCGCCCCGGCCGGGATCTGCGCCAGCACACCGGTCAACTTGGGCAATGCCAAGAAGGTGCAGGCCCCCTCCACGGTTACCAGCCACTCCTCGCCTTCCTGGCGGGCACTGATCCTGACCCGGACCACCCGCCAGCCGGTCAACGCCAGCGCCAACGCCAGACCGATCAACACGCCTTCCAGCAGGTTGAGGAAGACCACCCCGCCAACTGTCACCAGATAGACGGCGATATCGCCGCTACGCCATGCGGTTCCGACGTGGTCCACTTTGATCAGCTGGACGCCGATCGTGATGAGCAGGCCCGCCAGCGCGGCACTCGGAATCTGATCGATCAAGCCGGCGAACGGCAGCGCGAACAGCAGGATCCAGACGCCGTGCAGGAATGCCGACGCCCGCGACTTCGCGCCGGCGGTGACGTTGGTGGCGCTGCGGACGATCACCCCGGTGATCGGCAGTCCACCCAACATCCCCGAGGTCACGTTCGCGGCGCCCTGTGCGACCAGTTCACGGTTGAAATCGGTACGCGGGCCGGTATGCATACGGTCGACCGACACCGCCGAGAGCAGGCTCTCCACACTGGCGATAAGCGCCACCGTCACCACCCCGACACCGACCGCGGTCCAATTGCCGTGCGGCAGCTCGGGCAGATGGATGGCATCCAGCAGCGACCCGTCGAGGGTGATGCGCCGCACGTCGAGGGAGAACATCACAGACAGCGCCGTGGCTCCGGCGATCGCCACCAGCGGCCCCGGAATGCGGCCCAGCGGTCCCGGCACCGAGCGCCAAGCCAAGATGGTGACGATCACCAGGATGCCCAGGATCGGCTCGGCGCCCTGGGCGTCGTTCAGCCCACTGGGCAGGGCGGCCAGGTTCTCCCATGCCGAGCTGGCCGACTGCCCGCCCAGCAGGACGTGCAGTTGCTGCAAGGCGATGGTCACGCCGATACCCGCCAGCATGGCGTGCACCACGACCGGCGAAATCGCCAGCGCGGCCCGCGCCACCCGGCTCAGCCCCAGCAAGACCTGCAGTACCCCGGCGGCGACCGTGATCGCACACGTCACTTTCCAGCCGAATCGGGCCACCAGATCCGCCACGACCACCGTCAACCCGGCCGCGGGTCCGCTCACCTGCAGGGGTGATCCGCCCAGTGCTCCGACGAGAAGACCGCCGACGATCGCAGCGATGATGCCGGCCAGTACCGGCGCGTCCGACGCGATGGCGATGCCCAGCGACAGCGGCAGTGCCACCAGGAACACCACCAGAGATGCGGGTACGTCATAGCGCAGAACCGATCCTGACCAGGCTTTTATGCGGCTGGCTTCTTTGCCTGCTCGGGGCGTGGTCAGCATCTATGGGGACCTCTGCTCTCGTTAGTCTCGCTGAGATGCAGCGAAGCTAAGCCCCACGCATTACTGGTGATGCAACGCGAGGTGACTATTAAGTAAACACTGGTTACTCTCCCTGAACCAGATGTACAGATTTTACACAGTTAGAACCCAGAGCCGGTCACCTCATGCCCAGGGGTCTCTGCGATCAGCCCGCGATAGGCCTGCTCCACCGTGGAGCCGTGGTTGATCACGCCGTCGACCTCGCGCGCGATCGGCATGCTCAGCCCGTACTGCGCGGCGAACTTCATGACCACGCTGGCGGCCCGCACGCCCTCGGCCACCTGGTTCATCGACGCGATGATCTCGTCGATCGGCTTGCCCGACCCCAGCTGCTCTCCGACGTAGCGATTGCGGCTGCGCTGGCTGGTGCAGGTGACGATCAGGTCGCCCATCCCGGCCAGACCCGCGAAGGTGTCGCGGGCCCCGCCCATCGCCTCACCGAGCTTGGACATCTCGCGCACCGAACGCGCCATCACCATCGCCCGGGTGTTCTCCCCGATCCCCAGCGAGTAGCCCATGCCGACCGCGATCGCGTAGACGTTCTTCAGCGCCCCGGCCATCTCGACACCGACCACGTCGTCAGTGGTGTAGACCCGGAATCGCTTGGTGCGGAACAGCGATGCCAGCTCGCAGGCCAGACCCGGGTCGGGCATGGCGAGCACGGCGGCCGCCGCATAACCCTCGGCCACCTCGCGGGCGATGTTCGGGCCGGCCAGGATGCCGGCCGGATGTCCGGGCAGCACCTCGTCGACGATCTGCGACATCCGCATGTTGGTGCCCTGCTCCAAGCCTTTGACCAGCGACACCACCGGCACCCAGGGTCGCAGCTCGGTGGCCAACTCTTCGAGCACGCCCCGGAAGCCGTGTGACGGTACGGCCATCACGACGACATCGGCGCAGTGCGCGGCCTCGGCGAAATCGGTGGTGGCGCGCAGCGTCTCGCTGAGCACCACGTCGTTGCCGAGGTAGCGACTGTTGCGGTGGTTGTCGTTGATATCGGCGGCGGTCGCTTCCGAGCGAACCCATTGCAGGGTCGGCGCGCGGCGCGAGCAGATTGACGCCACGGTGGTCCCGAAGGATCCGCCTCCGAGCACGACAACATTGGGAGTACGAGTAGCAGCAGGCATGAGCCCCAGCGTATTGCCGTCGCCACCGCCACACCGGCGGTTTGTGGACATGTTCGGCCAGACGGCAGCCCAGCGGCGTCAACCCGCAGCCGCGCCCCTGACCGCGGCGAGGCTAACCGGCCAGCGGAATCGGTTCCCCGACCCGCCCGAACACCATCGATTCCTCGATCCGATTGAACCGGAAGTCCAGGGCGTCGACGAAGTAGTTCTGCCGCACGTTCCACGGCCGCTTGGTGCCCGAGCGTGGGAGCGCGTGCGGCGCCCGCAACACATAACCGGCCTGGATATCCCATGCCGGCTTCTCGGCCAACGGCTCATCGCCGAGGTGCGGGAAGGCATGGGTGTAGCCGCGAGAAGCCATGTAGGACAGCAGGTTGGCGGTCGCCCGCGCGGTCATGTCGGCACGCAGAGTCCAGGACGCGTTGGTGTAGCCGACGCACCAGAACAGGTTCGGCAGGTCTTCGAGCATGTGCGCCTTGTAGACGAACCGTTCGGTCGGTTTGATCTCGGTGCCGTCCACGCTGATCTGCACCCCGCCCAATGCCTGCAACTGCAGCCCGGTGGCGGTGACGATGATGTCGGCGTCCAGGTGTGCCCCGGACTGCAACGCGATCCCGGAGGCGTCGAAGTGGTCGATGCGTTCGGTGACCATCTCCACGGTCCCGGCACTGATATGGGTGTAGAGATCACCGTCGGGAATCAGACACAGCCGCTGGTCCCACGGCTGATACGGCGGCTTGAAATGGATGTCCACGGCGTAGCCCGGGGGCAGATTCTGCACGGCGTCACGACGCAGCATCCATTTCAGCAACGGAGGCAACTTGCGGGCCAGGAACCACACGTAGCCTTCGAAGAACGCCGAGACGAACCGGATGATCGGGTGAGCCACCTTGCGGGGCAACACCTTGGAGACCACATCGATGAACCGGCTGGTCTTGGGTGCCGAGATCACGTAGGTGGGAGTGCGCTGCAGCAGGGTCACCTGGGCGGCCTGCTCGGCCAGCGCCGGGACCAGTGACATGGCGGTGGCGCCACTGCCGATCACCACCACCTTCTTGCCGGCGTAGTCCAGATCTTCGGGCCAGTGCTGGGGGTGCACCAGCGCCCCGGCGAACGTCTCGGATCCGGGAAAGTCCGGGGTATAGCCAGCGTCGTAGTTGTAGTAGCCGGAGCCGAAGAACACGAACCGGCCACGATAGATTCGCGGGGTCCCGTCGACGTTCGCCGTCACCGTCCAGGTGTCGGTCGCTGAATCCCAGTCCGCCGCGGTGACGTGGTGGTTGAACCGGATGTGCTCGTCGATGCCGTACTTGTGCGCGGCGTCGGTCAGGTAGTCGCGGATCTCGTCGCCGTCGGCGACCCGTTCGCGACGGGTCCATGGTTCGTACGGCAGGCACAGCGTGAAGATGCTGCTGTCCGAGCGCACCCCTGGATAGCGAAACAGGTCCCAGGTCCCGCCGATGCGCTCACGCCGTTCCAGGATGACGTAATTGGTCCCGGGATTGCGCTCGGCGATGCGGTAAGCCGCGCCGATACCGGAGATGCCCGCTCCGATGATGACGACGTCCACGACCTCTTCGGTAGCCACGATCCCCAGCGTAGGCACCGGGCGGGCTCGCCGGTCGAGATTGCGTCAGCGGTAGTTCACGAACTGCAGGGCCACGTCCAGGTCGGCGCCCTTGAGCAGCGCGATCACGGCCTGCAGGTCGTCACGTTTCTTCGACGACACCCGGATCTCGTCGCCCTGGACCTGGGTCTTGACGCCCTTGGGGCCCTCGTCGCGGATCAGCTTGTTGATCTTCTTGGCGTGCTCGGAGTCGATGCCCTGCTTGAGGCTGCCGCTGACCTTGTAGGTCTTGCCCGACGGCTGCGGGTCGCCGGCGTCGAAGGCCTTCATGGAGATGTCGCGGCGGATCAGCTTCTCCTTGAACACGTCGACGGCTGCCTTGACCCGCTCCTCGGTGGAGCTGACCAGCTCGATGGTCTCCTCGCCCTTCCACGCGATGGTGGTGTCGGTGCCGCGGAAGTCGAACCGGGTGGCCAGTTCCTTGGCGGCCTGGTTCAAGGCGTTGTCAACCTCCTGCCGATCGACCTTGCTGACGATGTCGAACGATGAGTCCGCCACGAGACCTGTCCTTCCTTGATGGGTGTGCTGGCCGATTTGTGTTGTGGGTACATCCTCGTTGTAGTCTGCTAGGCGCACTACGGCAGGTTGCCCGAGCGGCCAATGGGAGCGGACTGTAAATCCGTCGGCGCAAGCCTACGCAGGTTCGAATCCTGCACCTGCCACACTGGTCAGGCCCCCTTTTGAAGGGGGCCTGATTGGTTTTTCGGGCCCGTGGGGGGCTAACTCGCCACCGGGGTCAGGCCGGCCTCGAGCGATCGGCACAGCAGTTCGCGGTGATGACCGGCGTCTCCGCACAGCATGGCGTCGACCCGCGCGCGGCGCAGATACAGGTGCAGGTCGTGCTCCCAGGTGAACCCGATACCGCCGTGCAGCTGAAGCGCCTGGCCGGAGATCCGGTTGACCGCGTCGGAGACGTAGGCCTTGGCGATGCTGGCGGCACGGTCGGCCTGGGGATGGGCGGCGTCGAGGGCCATGGCCGCGTAGTACGTCGCGGCAGCGCTGGCCTGCGCCCAGATCCGCATATCGGCGCACTTGTGCTTGACCGCCTGGAAGCTGCCGACCGGGCGCCCGAACTGGACCCGTTCCTTGACGTAGTCGGTGGTCATGGCCAGCAGGCGCTCACCTATCCCGACCATCTCGGCGCAGTTCAGAACGGTCGCCAGATTCAGGGACCGGGTGATCGCCCCTAGGGCCGCGTCGCCGTCGGCAATCAGCGCCGCCGCCTCTGTCGAAACCTGGTCGAGCGTCACATCGCAGTAGCTGCGGGTGACGTCGAGTGTCGTCTGGCGCTCGATCCGCACCCCGGGGGCATCGGCCGGCACCAGAAACCGGGACGGCCGGCCGTCGAGGACAGCGTCGATGAGCAGCACCTGCGCAATGTCGGCGTCCTGGACACAGACCTTCGATCCGGTGAGTGTGTAGCCCTCGGCGGACCGCTGTGCGCGGGCGGTGATACCGGCCGCCGACCAGGGCTGGGAGAACTCGGCAAAGGCCCAGGCCGCGATCACACTTCCGTCGCAGATCCCCTGTAGCAGCGCCGATCTGGCTGGGTGGCCGGTGCGGCTCAGCGCGTCGGCGGTCACCACGACCGGTGAGAACGGCACGCTGGCCAGGCCGCGCCCCAGTTCTGCCGCGACCAGGGCCAGATCCACGATCTGTTGGCCGAGTCCACCGTCATCCTCGGCCACCCCGAGTGCCGGCCAGCCCAAGTCGGTGCCGCGCCGCCACAGTTGCGGATCGAATCCGTGGGCGGTGTCGATGAGCTTTCGGGCCGTCTCCACCGGAAACTTGGTGGCCAGCAGCGCACGCGTTGTGTCGACCATGCCGCGCTGTTCGTCGGTGAGCTCGAAATCCACGGCCACTCCTTAACGCGCACTCGCGAGGTTGGGGATTGAAAATCCGTCACCGAAGATACAGGATACTGATTAAGCTGAATCGCGGCGGAGGAACCGGAGGCGACCCTTGCAGCTCGGGCAGGACACCGAACTGGACGCGTTACGGGCGCGTGTACGCGAGTTGGCGGCCCGTCATGCCCCGCCCCGCCATAAGCGCACCGGAGTGCGCGCGCCGGAAGCCCACGAAATACCGGCGCTGCGCAAGTGGACCGCAATGCTGTTCGAAGAACACTTGCTGGGCGTGCACTGGCCGGTCGAATACGGCGGCCTGCCCGACGCCCATCCGCTGCACGAGTCGGTGGTCACCGACGAGCTGACCCGGGTCGGCGCGGCGGGGCCGGTCGGCGGCGGGCTGCTCGCCGCCGCGGCGATCATCGCCTCGGGCACCCAGGAGCAGAAGGACTACTTCCTCCCGCGAATCCGTACCGGAGAACACATTTGGTGCCAGCTGTTCAGCGAGCCCGACGCCGGCAGCGACCTCGCCGCGTTGAGGACGCGGGCCACTCGCGACGGTGACCAGTTCGTGGTCGACGGCCAGAAGGTATGGACCACCAACGGTCAGCACGCCGACTTCGGGTATCTGCTGGCCAGGACCGACCCGGACGTGCCCAAGCACGCCGGCATCACCGCGTTCGCCCTCGACATGCACACCCCCGGTGTCTCGGTCCGCCCGCTGCGCGAGATCACCGGCACCGCCGACTTCAACGAGGTGTTCCTCGATGCGGTGCGCATCCCCGCCGGACAGGTCATCGGCGCGGTCAACGAGGGCTGGGCGGTCACCACGGCCAGCCTGGCGCTGGAACGCTCCAGCGCCGGAACGGGGGCGTCGCTGTTCGGCGCGCTGGACCGACTGGCGGCGCTGGCCGGCCAGGTGCACCGCGACGGTCGCCGGGCCATCGAGCACGACGATGTCCGCCAAGCCATCGGCGGCTTTGTCGCCGACGTCCACGTGAACTCCCTGGTCTCCGCGTTGGGCGACAGTCGATCCCTGCACGGCACCGGCGATGCCGCCGACGCCCCGATCTCGAAGATCCTGTTCAGTGAGATCAACCTGGCGCTGCATGAATACGGCATGCAGCTGCAGGGCCATGACGGTGTGCGGATCGAGGGTGACGCTCAGGTGTACGACGAGGGCTGGTGGCAGGACGCCTTCATGTACGGCCGCGCGTTCACGATTGCCGGGGGCACCAACGAGGTGCTGCGCAACCTGATCGCCGAGAGGGCGCTCGGCCTGCCCCGCTGACCGCTCTTCGGAGTCGAAGGAGACACAATGCCCTTGCAGGACTGGATGAAAGTGATCTCGGTCGACGATCACGTCATCGAACATCCCTTGGTCTGGCAAGACCGGCTCACGGAGTCTCAGCGCGAACAGGGCCCCCAAATCGTCGAAACCGCCGAGGGCCATCACGTGTGGCGCTACGAGGGGCAGCTGTATCCGCAGATCGGGCTCAATGCCGTGGCCGGCAAACCTCCCGCGGAGTACGGCATGGAGCCGGTCCGCTACGACCAGATGATCCCCGGCTGCTACGACCCGGTCGAACGCATCAAAGACATGGACATCGACGGCATTCACGGGGCGCTGTCGTTTCCGTCGTTCCCCGGCTTCGGCGGCGGAGTCTTCCAGCGCGCCAAGGACAAGGATCTGGCGCTGGCCTGTGTCCGGGCCTGGAATGACTTCCAGGTCGACGAATGGTGCGCCACGGCGCCGGACCGGTTGATCCCCTTGGGAATTCTGCCCACCTGGGACCCGGAATTGGCTGCCGCCGAGGTGGAGCGACTGGCGCAGATCGGCACCCGGGCGGTGTCGTTCCCCGACAGCCCGGTGCCCCTGGGCCTGCCGTCCTTTCATCACCCGACGCACTGGGAGCCGCTGTGGGATGCGCTGGAAGCCGCCGACCTGCCGGTCTGCCTGCACTTCGGCGCAGGCGGCTACGTACCTGGATTCTCCGCGCTGGCGCCCTCGCCCGAGGACAGTGCGCCATTCGCCGTGGCGATCGCCACCTTCTCGACCAACCTCATGTGGAGCACAGCCGACCTGGTCTTCTCCGGCATGCTGCAACGCCACCCGAATCTGAAGTTCATGCTCTCCGAGGGTGGAATCGGTTGGATTCCTTACCTGCTGGAGCGCATGGACTACACCTGGGAGCGCCACCGCTGGTATCAGAAGATCAGCCGAACGGACCGCCCGTCGGACCTGTTCCGTCGGCACTTCTGGGGCTGTTTCATCGACGACGAGCACGGTGTGAAATCCCGGGACGCCATCGGAATCGAGAACATTCTCATCGAGGTGGACTATCCGCACTCCGACTCCAACTGGCCCAACAGTCGTAAGAGAATCGCGGAGACACTGCGGGAGGTCAGCGACGCCGATGTCCACCGGATTGTGGAGCTCAACGCACGCGAGCTGCTCCACTTTGGAGATGGACGATGAGCTCTGGTGAGCAACGACCTGAGACCGATGACTACGACCTGTTGACCTTCGGCGAGGTAGCCGCGAGGCTCTCCGAGGTGTTGGCCGCCGAGACAGCGGAATTGGACTGGCTACGCCGCGAAGCGCATCCCGATCAGGACAGAATCCGGGGAGTGGAGCAACGCATCGAGCGGCTGAAGGCCAGCCGACAGCGGTACAGCGAAGAGCAGCGCAGTAACAGCGTCTTCAATCGACGATACGGGTCACCGACCGCGTCTTCGGCCGATACTCCGCAATGGCGTTGAAGAACAACCGAAAACGGGGGAGGGGGCCGGCGGTGTCGTCGCAGCTTCCCTCCCCGCTGGGGGAGGTCCAGGCGTGGACCCAAGGCTATGTCGAACGCCACCCCATCGCATCGCTGAAAACCGTGGGCAGCCAGGCGGCTCTGGGTGTTCGGGCCGTGCAATATCTGGTTCTCGACATCGTCGAGCGCCGATTCGCCTTCCGTGAGTTCGTCGAGCAGGCGGCGTTCATGGCATCGACGGCGATGCTGCCGACCATGTGCGTGGCCATTCCCATCGGGGTGACACTGCAGATCCAATTCGCGCTGCTGGCCGGTCAGGTCGGCGCCACCTCTCTGGCCGGGGCGGCCAGCGGGCTGGCGGTGATCCGGCAGGGCGCCCCGCTGGTTGCGGCCCTGCTGATGGCGTCGGCTGTCGGCTCGGCAATCTGCGCCGACCTGGGATCGCGCACCATCCGCGAAGAGGTCGACGCGCTGGAAGTGCTTGGTATCTCGGCGATCCGGCGGCTTGTCGTGCCACGACTGGCTGCGGCGATCACGGTCGGCCTGGCTCTGACGGGGCTGGTGAGTTTCATCG
This sequence comes from Mycolicibacter nonchromogenicus, assembly GCF_002101775.1. Lineage (GTDB taxonomy): Bacteria > Actinomycetota > Actinomycetes > Mycobacteriales > Mycobacteriaceae > Mycobacterium > Mycobacterium nonchromogenicum. The sequence goes on from NZ_LQPI01000040.1 coordinate 151,923, forward strand.
GATTTCTGGCCGGCTACCTGTTCAACACGTTTGCGCAGAACGGTGCTCCGGGAAGCTTCGTCGCCACCTTCGCCTCGTTCGCGACCGTCGGCGACCTGGTGGTGACCCTGATCAAATCGGTGGTCTTCGGGGCGATCGTGGCTGTGGTGGCCTGCGACAAGGGATTGACCACCAAGGGCGGGCCCGCGGGGGTGGCCAATTCGGTGAATGCCACGGTGGTGGCATCGATTCTGCTGTTGATGGTCACCAATGTGGTGTTCACGCAGATGTACGTTCTGATGTTCCCCAAGGCGGCACTGTAGTGGCCGCGCCCTACCTGCCGCCGGGTGTCCGTCCGCTGGTCGGCGCCGCAACGGCGGTGGGGACCGCTGTCATGCGGCTCGGTCACCTGTTGACCTTCTTCGGCCACGCGGTGGCGGGGATACCGGTGATGCTGGCGCGCTACCGCAAGGCCTTCTTGATCATCCTGTCCGATGTCACCTGGGGGAACGGGTCCATCGTGGTGGGGGGTGGCACCGCGGGCGTGATCATCGTGTTGGGCGCCACCGCGGGAGCGATCGTCGGCATCGAGGGATACCAGGCCCTGCACCTGCTCGGGATGGAACCGGCGGCCGGCCTGCTGTCCTCCACGGTGTCCACCCGCGAACTGGCGCCGATCATGGCCGCACTGGCGTTCGCCGCGCAAGCCGGGTGCCGATTCACCGCCCAGCTCGGCTCGATGCGTATCTCCGAAGAGATCGATGCGATGGAATCGCTTGCCATCCGCCCGATCCCGTATCTGGTGACCACCCGCCTGGTGGCGTCCACCTTGGCCATCATCCCGTTGTACATCCTGTGCCTGGCGGTCAACTACACCACCGTGAAGACCATCGTGACGTTCGCCGGCGGACTCTCCGGCGGCTCGTTCGAGCACTACTTCGGGCTGGTGCTCACCGGTACCGACATCGTGTACTCGGTGGTCAAGGCGGTCATCTTCGTTCTGATCACCTCGACCATCCAGTGCTATTACGGCTACTTCGCCGCAGGGGGACCACAAGGGGTGGGCATCGCCGCGGGCCGAGCGATGCGGGCCAGCATCTCGGTGATGATCATCGTCAACCTCCTTCTCACCGTCGGCCTTTGGGGGATCGGGTCGGGAGCGAGGCTGGGGGGTTGACCATGCAGCAGATCGAATCGGCACACAAACCGCTGGCCGGTTGGAGACTGCTGCTTCGGGGGGTTGCGGTCTTGGCCGGGGTGGTGCTGCTCGCCGGCATCGCGATCGCGAAATCCCAAGGTGCCTTCGCCGACCATGTCCGAGTCACCGCGCTGCTCTCCGATGTCGGCGACGGCCTGCCCAAGGGTTCCGACGTCAAGTTCCGCGGGGCCCTGGTGGGCGCCGTCACCAAGGTGACGCCGGCATTGGGCGGCCGCCCGAACGCGGCGGAACTGAGCATCGATCCCCACTTCGCACCGGAGATTCCGGCCACGGTGACGGCCCGTGTGGTGCCCAGCAACGTGTTCGCGGTCTCGTCGATCCAATTGGTGGACAACGGGCCCGGCGCCGGGCTGCGCACCGGTGCGCAGATTACCCAGGACCAGAGCCTGGCCACCATCCAGTTCCAGACCGTACTCACCAAGATGCGGGAAGTCCTCGGCGCTGTCGGCCGGCCCGGGTCGCGTGACTCGATCGGCGTCCTGCAGGCGGTCGCGGAAGCCACCAGCGGTCGAGGCGACGCACTTGAGGCCGCGAGCGGGGGCGCCAAGCGAATCGTCGGCCAGCTCAACGAGGTGATGGAGGCACCGGGGACCGAGTCGACCGTCGAGGAGCTGACCGACGCGTTGACGGGTCTGCAGGCAGCGGCTCCGGACCTGCTGGGCGCCGTGCATCAGATGGTGGTGCCGATGCGTACCTTGGCCGAGAAGCGGCTGGCGCTGGCCGACTTTCTGTCCGCGGGCAACGCCACCATGGGTTCGATGGCCGAGGCCTTCGAAAACCACACCGACCGGATGATCGTCATCACCACCCAGCTGTCACCGGTGCTCGGTGTCTTGGCCGACGCCGGCGACCAGTTCGCCCCGATGGTCACCCGGATGAACAACGTAGTGAACAGATTCTTCGAGCACGTCTGGCGATCCGAGCGCAACACCGCGGTCGGCAAGTTCATGTTGGTGATCACCCCGAACCGGATGTACACCCGACAGGACTGCCCCCGCTACGGCGACCTGGAGGGGCCCAGTTGTCATACCGCGCCGCTGACCGCCGACCCGCCGGCGTTCCCGCAGGCCATCGATCCACGCAACTACCCCCTCGCCCCGGAGCTCGCGGCCGGTGGCCAGGGGCTGGTGGGCGGTCCGGAAGAACGAGCGAAACTCACTGAGATCCTCGGGCCGGACACCAACCCGGCCTCGGAGCTGCTGCTGGGTCCGGTGGTACGCGGAACCACCGTGCAGATGGTTCCCGAGCCGGCGCCGCCGGCCGGCCCGGCGCCCTCCGCCTCGACCTCAGCGGGGGGCTCATGAGTCGTCATCGCCGCCGGCTGTTGGGACTGGGTGTTTTTCTTGCGGTCTGCTCTGCGCTGACCTGGACGGTGTTCGTCACCCTGCAACGGCAAGTCGTCGGCCCGACGACACCCTATGCCGCCCTGTTCACCGACGTCTCCGGGCTCAAGGTGGGCGACGACGTCCGGATGGCCGGCGTCCGCGTCGGCCGGGTCGAGGGCGTGGCACTGGAGGGGGAACTGGCCCGCGTCGACTTCCGCGTCGAACGGGCGCAACCGCTCTACGGCAACACCAGGGCCTCGATCGACTATCAGAACCTGGTCGGTCAACGGTACGTCGGCTTGTCGCTCGGTGATTTCGCCGACCCGAAGGTGTTGCCCGCCGGGACGGTGATCCCGGTAGAGCACACCGAGCCCTCCTTCGACATCTCGCACCTGCTCAACGGGTTCGAGCCACTGTTCGCCCTGCTGGATCCCGAGGAGGTGGACAACCTCACCACCGCGGTCATCCGGTCCATGCAGGGCGACTCCGGAGCGATCACGAAGCTGATCGCCGACACCACCCAACTGGCGCAGGCCTATTCGGGCACCGACGGACTGTTGGACCCGGTGCTGAAGAATCTGAATTCCGTATTGGATTCGGTGGCCCGACGTGGCGGAGACGTGGAGTCCAGCATCACCTCGGCCAAAGACATGTTCAGTGGTCTGGCTGCTCGTCGCGATGAGTTCGTCACCTCGCTGAGCCAGATCTCGGTGGTCGGGCAACGTCTGGCCAACGTGATCGGCGACGTCCAACCCGACCTACGCGAGTTTCTGCAACGCGAGCCCGGGTTCGCCAAGCACTTCATGGACAACAAGCAGGGCTTCGCCTACGTGGGCTTCAACATCCCGCTCATGCTCAAAGGCCTGGCCCGGATGAGTCAGGAGGGGGCCTATCTCGACATCTACGCCTGCGACATCACCGTCAGCGAATTCCCGCGCATCGACTCCCTGATAGACGCTATCTTGCGGAACGGGACACCCGGTGGCGCCAAACAATTCAGTGCGAAATGCAGGTGAGGCGGTGGTGAACAAGATCCGCTCCGCACTGCGGCGCCCCATCGAAAGCCACGGCAACCTGCGACTCGGGATCGTCACCGTGGTGGTGATCGCGCTGGTCTGCGGCGCCCTGCTGGGCATGGGGAAGCTCGGAGTGGGCCGAGTCGGCTATACCGCCGACTTCGCTCAGGCCGCCGGCCTCAGTGCCGGCGATCAGATCACGGTGGCCGGTGTCCGGGTTGGCTCAGTCAAGGGCCTGCGGCTCGACGACGATCATGTGGCGGTCGCGATGGAGATCGACAAGGGCTTGCGCCTCGGATCCGAGACCCGCGCGGCGATCAAGCTCACCACACTGCTGGGAGCGCGTTACGTGGACCTGCAACCGGGCGGCTCCGGCGAGCTGAAAGACGGTCGAATCCCGTTGGCCAACACCGAAGTGCCCTACGATCTGCAGACTGCTCTGCAGGATGCCACAACGACATTCGACGCGGTCGACGCCGAGAAGATCTCCCAGTCGATGACCACGCTGTCGCAACAATTGCAAGGCAGCCCGCAGATCTTGCCGCAGGCGCTGGACAACATCACGCAGCTGTCCTCGGTGATCGGCTCCCGCCGCGACGAAATCGCAGACCTGCTGCGCAGCACGCAACAGGTCTCCGAACTGCTGGGCAGGCAACAGCAGAGCCTGGGCGTGTTGATGACCCAGGGGCGCGACGTCGTCGCCGACCTGGCGTCCCGGCAAGAGGCGATCGTGCGGCTGATCAACGCGACCACCAAGCTCATCGAGCAGCTGCAACCGGTGCTGGTGGGAGACCGGCGTCAGACCCGTGAACTGTTCGCCAACCTCAACGGGATGATGACATCGGTCGGCCGTAACGACGCACTCTTTCGGAATATGTTGCAGATCATGCCGGTTCCGGTACGGAACTTCACCAACGCGACGGGTAATGGGAACGAGTTCGACTTCAATTCGACCGGCGGCACGGTCATCGATTCGTTCATGTGCGCGATCAGTGGCCGCGCCAAGCAGTTCAACCTGCCCAGCTACTTCGAGGACTGTCAATGACCAGCCGGCTGATGGCGAAGCTCGGCATCGTCGCGATGGCGCTGGGCGCCTTCGGTTGCTCCAGTGGGTCACCGGCGGCCTGGGACCGTGGCATCACCGTGACCGCCCAGTTCGACAATGCCAGCGGCCTTTACGAGGGCAACGCCGTCTCGGTTCTGGGTATGCGCGTGGGAAAGGTCACCGATATCGAAGCCCGGGGTGACTATGTGCTCGTCACGATGCACATCGATCGCGGCGTCAAGATTCCGGCGGACGCCCAGGCCGTCACCCTGTCGACATCGATCCTGACCGACCGGCACATTGAGTTCACCCCGGTGTATCGCGGCGGACCGGTGTTGGCCGATCATGATTCGCTCAGCCTGGCCCGCACTCGCACACCCGTCGAGTTCGATCGAGTGCTGGCCATGATCGACAAGCTGTCGGTGCAGTTGGGCGGCGACGGAGCGGGGGCAGGGCCGATCGCCGATCTGCTGAGCGTCAGTGCGTCGATGACCAGCGGCAACGGCGCACAGATCCGGTCGGCCCTGAGCCAGCTCTCGGAGGCGCTGAAGATGAGCCGGGACCGCGGGGCGCCCACCCGCGAGGCGATCACCACCATCGTCACCAACCTCGAGCATCTGACCAAGGCCGCCGCCGACAACGACGCGACCATCCGTGAGTTCGGCTCGGCGGTCCGGCAATTGAGTGCGATGTTGGCCGGCCAGCGGTTGGGCCGGGGGTCGACGGGTGCGCAGCTCAATCAGATTCTCTCGGAGACGGCCGACCTGCTCGAAAAGAACCGGGAGGTTCTGAAATCCACCACGGCCAGCAGTGAGACCGTCACCCGGGCGATGTCTGACTACCAGCGCGAGATATCCGAAAGCCTCGATCTCATACCGATGTTGGCCGACAACGTCTACAACATGATCGACCACGAGAAGGCCGCAATCCGCGCGCACCCGCTGCTGGACCAGGTGGAGCTGAACACCCAGGCCACCAAGGAACTGTGCAACCTGCTGGGAATGCGCCAGCTGGGCTGCGCCACCGGCACCATCTCAGACTTCGGCCCGGACTTCGGAATCACCAGCATGATTGAGGGATTGGCGGGTCTGGGGTCATGAGGGCAGGCACACGATCGACACTGGCCGCGGCCATGGTGCTGGCCGGAACCGTCAGCTCCTGTTCGGCAGGGCTGGACCGACTACCACTGCCGGCACCATCGCCGGGCGCGCGGACCTACCCCATCACCGCGACCTTCTCCGACGCACTTAATCTGCCCACCAAAGCCAAGGTGAGGTTGTCCGGTGCCGATGTCGGCGAAGTCGAATCGATGGAGGCGCGCGACTACACCGCTGTGGTGCGCATGCGGATATCCGCCGACACCCAGATTCCGGTGGGTACCACCGCCGAGCTTCGTGCAGCGACCCCGCTCGGTGACATCTTCGTCTCGCTGAAGCCGCCCGCGACAGCAGAGCCGGACGGGCCGATGATGGGGCCCGGAGATGCGATACCGCCGGGGGCGACTGCCACGGCAGCCTCCGTCGAGCAGGTGCTGTCCACCGCTTCCCTGCTCAGCAACGGCGGGACCATCCGCAATATCATCAACGTCGTCAATGGCATGGGACATGCGGTCGGTGGCAAGGGCGAAGACCTCAAACAGTTCCTGGACGAGTCCACGCGAGCGGTTCAGAACCTCTCGGACCGATCGACCGCCATCAAGCAAGTGCTGGCGCACAGCGGCGAGTTGGCCACGACCTTGGCGGATCGTCAGCGTGTCCTCGACGATGCGATCGAGGCGAGCGCCCCAGCGCTGGGTGCGATCGCGGGCAACACCGATCCCATTGTGGATCTGACGGGATCAGTCAATCGAATCGCCCTGCAGTTGGCCAAGTTTCCGTCGGTCCGAGGCGAGCCATCGCGAAGCATGATCGCTGATCTGAACCGGCTCTCGGCAGGCCTGGACGCGGCAGCCAACGCACCGGATGCGTCCTTGGAGAACTTCAGCAGGGTATTCGGGCCGATGTTGAAGCTGACCAATTCCACGTCCTCACATGTAGATATCGACTTGGCAGACTTGGCGGTAGGCGCTTTTGCCGATCCGCATCACCCCGGCGACCCGGGCAGTCATGGACCAACCCGGGAGGACTTCCGCAACATGGTCGGCAGCATCAGCTATGCGCTGATCAAGGTCCGCGACAAGTTCTGGGGTGCACCGACAGTGCCTCCCGGACTGGTGCCACCGCCCGACCTGATCGGCCCCCGGCCCGACGCACTGACGCCCGCGCCGCCCCGGCCGAATCTGCTGGCTCCGGGCCCCGCCCCGTCCGCCCCCGCGGGGACACCATGACGAGCATGCTCGGGTGGATCCTGGACGCGGTGCGCTATGTGCGACGGCGCCGCCTTGGCCTGTCGGCGGCGGCGCTGGCCGCCATGCTGGTTGCCGGTGTGCTCTACCTGGTGTTCGGCACCCTGCGTATCGATCCGGCGCGCTCGGACATGTTGGTGCGGGTACATCTGCGTGAAACCGGCGGGCTGCTGCCGGGCCAGGACGTGACTCTGCGCGGCGTCCCGATCGGCCGCGTCCAGTCGATCGACATGTCCGGTGACGGCGTCGTGGCGATGGCCGCCATCAACCCGGGCGCGACCGTACCGGCCGCCGCCACCGTGCGAGTATCGGCCCTGTCGCCGGCCGGAGAGCAGTACCTGGACTTCCGGGCCGACACCAACGACGGCCCCTATCTGGTCGATGGCGCCGAGATCGACACCGCCAGAACACATACCCCGGTCACGCTGTCAACGCTGCTGGCCGACATGGACGGCACGTTGAAGCAGCTCGATCCCGCGACACTGGCGGCGGTCCTCGATGAACTCCGTGTGGGACGGCAGGGTTCCCGGAAGCTGGCGGCCATCCTCGACGGCGGGGCCTTTCTGGTCTCGACGCTTGACTCCGTGTTGCCGCAGACGGTGAGTCTGCTCAACACCAGCAAGGTCGTGCTCGGCACGGTTCGCGATGTCAGTCCGGGGATGGCGGCGACCTCGGCGAGCCTGTCGTCGGTCGCAGGCGGTGTGCAGCAGCTGGATGGCGGGTACCGCCGACTGCTCGACAGCGGACCGGCGGCCATGCAGGGAATCGACACCCTGATCGAGGACAATTCGCCCACCATGGTGCAGTTGCTGGGCAACCTGACGACGGTCTCCCAGCTGATGTACGTGCGGACTCCCGCACTGCAGGAACTGTTCTTCCCGCAGTACCGCCAGGGGTCAGCCCTGGATGCGGCCGCCAGCACCTTCCGCGACGGTGGCGTCTGGGGAGCGGTCAATCTGTACCAACGGTATGCGTGCGACTTCAACCTGCCCAAGGCCCCACCGACGGTGGCTGACCATCCAGAGCCGTACCTATATACCTACTGCCCCAACCCCGACCCGAAGTATCTGGTCCGCGGAGCACGCAACGCGCCGAGGCCGCCGGGGGACGACACCGCGGGCCCGCCACCGGGGGTCAACCCGCTGCAGCGCGCTGACCCGACTCCGCAAGGCCCGCTGACCATTCCCCTGCCCTACGCCGGACCCGTGCTGCCACTACCGCCGCCGCCGAGCGGCCCCTAGCCCTACCGCATCGAAGGGAGCGCCTCATGTCGCGATCTGGCCAGGCACACTCATTGCGCAGTGCACTGTCGACACTGCTGGTCATGATTGTGGCGCTGGCCTGGGGATCGCCCCCGGACGCGCTGGCCGACGTTTCAGCGGGTGTCGATTACACGGTGATACCGGCCAGAATGGCCGGAACCAGTCCCAACGATCTGGGCACGTGGACGGTGGACTACGAGAAGATCGCCGGCGGGGATGCGGCGGTCACCGATCCGATCAACCAGATCCTCGACGACGAGGCCGCCGGACAGGTGGCCACCTATGTGGCGAGCTCCAGCCACAACTCGGCATGGACGTTTCATACCCAGGGCAGGCTGCTGTTCCGGCCGGTCACGATATCGGCGTTGTTCCTCGGCGAGTACAACGCCTTCGAGTTGCCGAACATGCCGTTCCAGACCGTCGCGACCCGGGTGTTCGACGCGCGCAGCGGAATTCAGATCGTCTGGGAGAACCTGTTCGCCGACAAACAGGCCGGCCTGGTGCGGCTCTCAGAGCTGACCAAGAAGATCCTGCCTACCGCCTATCCGGCCCCGCTGGGCGGCTGGGCGGAATACGGGCCCAACATGGCTCCGCTGGAACGCAACTTCCGGGCATGGATACCCACCACCGCGGGGATCGAATTACACTTCCCCGACCGGCAATTCGGACGGGGCCTGCACGTCATCACCGTTCCCTGGCCGGCGGTGATCGATCTGATCGCGCCGGAGTTCGTGCCGATCACCAGTTGAGGACATCATCGGGTCCGCCCGGATTACACCCTGAATTGATCATGATCGTGTTGGCCACCACCGGCCGCCACGGTTCCAGGTTCCAGGTGCCGACCTTTCCCGGATTGGTGAACGACGAGAGCTGCCAGAAGCACAGGAATTGCTTCTGCATCGACAAGGTGTTGGCCTCCGGTGCGTGCTCCATGAGCTCGGCCCACGCGTCATAGCTCTGCGCACCATTGGTGAACACCCCGGATGCGGCCCAGCCCCACAAGGTCGGGTAGACGCGCAGGGTCGCTCGGTCGCCGGTATAGACCCACTCCACATGGTCGATGTACTGAGGTGACCCCGGCGGGCGCGGGGGCGCCGGATCGGCGTTCGTCACGCCGCCGGCGAACAGCACCGCGAGCAGTCCTGTCGCCATGGCGGTCACCCGTCCGCCGGTCATGGCATTCGTCAGTCCACCAGCCGGATCGCGGCCCGGGGACACGCCGATGCGGCCTCGCGCGCCTCTTCGTGCCACTGGGCGGGCACGGTGATCTCGTGGACAACTGTGTAGCCCTCGTCGTCGAGATCGAAGAGATCGGGCGCCACGGCATAGCATCGGCCGTGGCCCTCACACCGGTCGTGATCGACGATCGCGCGCATGCGAGCCTCCTAACCGACCGGCCATTGAAGAGCCTTGTGCTGCAGATACTCTGCCAGCCCGTACTCGCCGAATTCGCGCCCTATGCCGCTGTGCTTGTACCCGCCGAACGGCGACGCCGGATTGAGCCCGCCACCGCCTCCGTTGATCACAACCATCCCGGTCCGAAGCCTGCGGGCAACCGCGTCGGCGCGCAGCGGGTCACTGGACCAAACCCCGCCGGCCAGACCGTAGCGGGAGTCGTTGGCAATCCGGACGGCCTCGTCATCATCGGCGAAGGGGATCACCACCGCGACCGGACCGAAGATCTCTTCCTGGGCGATACGCATGCTGTTGTCGACACCGACGAACAGTGTCGGCTCAATGAAATAGCCACGGTCCAGATGCGCCGGCCGCTTGCCGCCGAAGGCGATCTGTGCGCCCTGGTCCACGCCGCTGGCGATCAGCGCCTCCACCCGCTCGCGCTGCACCTCCCGGATCAGCGGGCCCATCATGGTCGCCGGGTCGGCTGGATCGCCGACGCTGATGAATCCGAGGGTGCCGACGATGCGTGCCACCAGATCATCGTGCAGGGACTCGTGCACCAGAATCCGGGTGTGCAGGGCGCAACCCTGGCCGGCGTGAGTGATGAAGCCGCCTAAGACGTTTTGCAGCACCTTGTCCAGGTCGGCATCGTCGAGCAGGATATTCGCCGACTTGCCACCGAGCTCGAGGACCACCTTCTTGATGCTGTCAGCGCCCTGGGTGTAGACCTTGCGGCCGACGGCGTCCGATCCGGTGAAACTGATGATGTCCACGTCCGGGTGGCGGGTCAACCGCTCACCCGCGGCGGCATCACCGGTGACGATGTTCAACACCCCCGGTGGTAGCCCGGCGGCTTCGGCGATCTCCCCGAGAACCATTGCCTCCAAAGGTGTGTACGGCGACGACTTGAGCACCGCGGTGCAACCCGCCGCCAGAGCCGGACCCACCTTGGCCAGGTTCAGCAGGAACGGGAAGTTGAACGCGGTGATCAGTGCTGCGACACCGTATGGTTCGCGGATCGCAATACCGTGCCCGATGCCCTGGCCGTAGATCGGTGGTACCGGCTCTTCGAAGGCGAATCGGGGCAGCACCCGGTGCACGAGATCGTTGAAATGGTCGATCGGGGCGCCCACTTGGAGCATCTCGGCCAGCAGCCGCGTGGATCCGGCCTCGGTGATGTTCAGTTCGACGAGTTCGTCCCGACGGCGGGTCAGTTCGTCCGCCATCGCCGCCAGAATTCGGCCGCGCTGCGCGGGACTCATTGTCGGCCAAGGTCCTTCGTCGAAGGCCTTGCGGGCTGCGCCGACGGCGGTGTCGATATCGGCCGGTGTTGCCTGTGGGACCTCGGCGATGGTCTCCTCGGTCGCCGGGTTGACGACCTCAAGGACTTCGTCACCCGATCCCTCGACCCACGAGCCGTTGATGAACAGTCGGCGAGTTGCGGTTCGTGTCGTCGTCACGGAATCCTCCTGGTAGCTGGGCGATGAGTATGCTGATTTCGATATTCGAGTTCGGGGTGGTGATGCGGCGCCGCGGACGGCGAGGGAGTGTTGATATGACTGCGATGAATCGGGGCGCTGCTTCGTCGAAGTTGGTGCGGGCGCCCAAGACCGCCGAGATCATCGCCGATCACCTGCGCAGCAGCATCGTCCGGGGCGTCATCAAGAACGGCGACGCGCTGCCCACCGAGGTGGAACTGGTCAAACAATTCGGCGTTTCCCGCCCCACGCTGCGAGAGGCCTTTCGCATCTTGGAGAGCGAGTCGCTCATCGTTGTTCGGCGTGGCTCTCGGGGCGGAGTCTTGGTGTCGACGCCGGAATCGTCGGTGGCTGCCCGCAATTTCGGCCTGCTCCTGCAGATGTCGGGCACCACCCTGGCCGATCTCTACGAGGCCAGGAAGGTCTTCGAACCCGCAGCCGCGCAGATGCTGGCCCAGCGTGCGACAGCGCAGGACGTCGAGGATCTCCAGGCCGCGGCCGCGACCCTGACGGCGCTGGTCGATCACGGCACGGTTGCCGCCGACTTCGGGGAGTGGTCGGCGGCGACGTTCCGGTTCCACGACCTGATCCTGGAGCGGTCCGGCAACAAGACGATCGCCCTGGTCGGCGAGGTGCTGCGTGAAGTCGTCACCAGGCATATGGCGCGGGTGATGGCGGTGGCCGGAGGTAACCACGATGAGACCGAGAAGCAGTTCAGGCGAACCATCCGGACCTTCAACAAGTTCACCGCACTGATCGAGGGCAGAAAAGGTGTTGAGGCCAAGGAGCTCTGGACGACGCACATGGATCGGGCCGGCCGCAGCATGCTCTGGGGAGAACTTGCCAAGGAGACCGTGCTCGACCTGTACGTCTGACATCAGCCGAGAGCACCGCCCTCACGCAGCGTGGTGATCTCGTCCCAGTCCAGTCCGTACTCCAGCAGGATCTCCTCGGTGTGCTGCCCGAGCTCGGGCGCCGGACCGACAGGCACGGTTGGTGTTTCATCGAACTGGTAGGGCGGGGCGACCAATCGGAAAGGCCGGTCGTCTGTGCCGGTGACGCTGGGCAGGTATTCGTTGTCGGCGACCTGCTGACTCGCGCAGACCTCATCGAAGGTGACCGCGGCCGACCACACTCCGGAGAATCCGGCGAGCGTCTGCTGCCACTGCGCCAGGGTCTGCGAACCGAACGTCCGATCGAGTTCGGCAATGCAGGCGGATCGATTGGCGAAACGCGCTGCCGCATTGGTGAAGCGGTCATCGGCGGCCAACTCCGGCCGCCCGATGAGTTCGCACAGCTCCGGCCAGAACCGGTCGGACTGCAGACACACCAGATTCAGCCACCGGTCATCGGACGTGCGATAGCTGTTGACGATCGGGTTCGGCGCGTCCCGTCGGTCAGTACGGGGGAGCTCGCCGATGCCGACCGCACTGGCGGCAAGATCGGGACTCATCGTCCACATACCGGTGTTCAGCAGGGACACGTCGATCACCCCGCCCTCGCCGGTCCGTTCCCGGCGGAACAGGGCCATGGCGATGGCGCCGGCGATCGCACTCGAGCCCTGCAGATCGAAGAACGCAGCCGGTTGGGCTGCCGGCGCGTCGGCGCCGGGTGCGGTGAGCTTGTCCTGGACACCGGCTGCCGACCATGCTGCGGCGGCGTCGAATCCGCCGGAATCCGTCAGGGGTCCTCTGGGGCCCCAGCCCGACCCGCGAGCGTAGATCAGTCGCTCGTGACCGGCCCGCAGGTCCTCGGCTTCGATGCCGAGTTTGGTGCGGACCTTGGGCAGGTAGCTGGTCAGGAACACGTCGGCGGTGGCGGTCAGGCGGCGCAGCGTCGCGATTCCGGCGGGCTGGGTCAGGTCCAGGGTGATGCTGCGCTTGCCCCGATTCGGCACTTGGAGAAAAGGGTTGGGCAGCGAGGTGTCGGCGTTGAGCGAATTCAACAGGCCTCGTTGCGGGTCGCCGGTGGGCGGTTCCACCTTGATCACGTCGGCGCCGAGGTCGGCCAGGATGGCGCCGGCGCCGGGCACGAACGTCCACGCGGCGACCTCGATGACGCGCACACCCTCGAACGGTCGGGTCACTGGTTGTCTCCTGGTCTAGTGCGTCGCCTGCAGCGCTTCGAGCATGCGAGCGAAATGTTTTGGTTGCCAGATGTCTTGGTCTTCCCCCCAGCCGATCTCCCCGTCGAGGTCCCAGCGCATGAGGGCAGTGCTGCCGCCGCCGCGTTCGCAGACGTGGCTGACGGTGAACCCCTCGGCATCCATGACCCGGCCGGTGAGATCCACCAGATGGGCGTGCATGTGCGAGCTCCAGCCGGTGACCGGGTCGCGATAGTTCTTCATCCGGCTGACGGACTTGTCCAGCCGTTCGAAGCGACCGTCGCGCAGCAGCCAACCGTGATTGAGCGGTGAGAAGCCCGCGGCATCACCTTCGGCGACCCGGGCGAATGCCAGGAACCCGGTGCGCGGTCCGGAGTGGCCGAAGATGTACTGAATTCTGGCGCGGCCACGTTCCCGCTCGATCTCGCGCCAGCGCGCTCCGCCTGGATGCAGGACCCGGTCGCTGTGTGCCGCGGCGGCGGGACGGGGCGGCCGGGGACCGCCGCGCGGTGCCCAGGACCGGTCCCGGATGGAGTAGCAGTCGATCGGAATCCGTTCTCCGGAAAGGACGAGTTCCCCGGTGATGTGGCCGAGTTGATCGAAGTGGGTGTGCTCCATGAACGGCGGCTCGCCCGGGGTGAAGCGGCGCGGATCGTGCACGCCGTGGAACGTGAACATCACCGCGAAGTTCGAATCCTGGTCGTGGTACTCGATGCGATAGTCTCGCCGCGGCCGGAGCATCCGCACGCTGAATCCGCCCCCCGGGACGACCAGGTCGCGCAGGTCGGGATTGGGGTCGGTGACCGGAACTTCGGTGCGCATGCGGAAATACCGCAACTGTTCTGGCGTCGCGCCGCTGGGATCCCACACATAGACGCGCCATGTCGCGGTACCGCGGTTGGTGTGGAACTCGGCGTGCAGCCATCCGCCGATCTTGCGCTCGGGGATGTTGAACGACCACCAGGTGGTCTCCGTCCAGAACGGGTCGTCGGAGCCGGCATGGAAGTTGTCGTCGGCGGTGCTGAACGGCGAATCTGCGGTGACGGGCTGGGTGGTGGCACCCAGTGTGTCCGCAGACGGCCCGGTCGACATGTGTCCGATCCTAACGTAAAAGGATACTGATTTAGTGGTTAATCGCGCCCTTGATGGGGCGATCCCTGATCGATGTCGAACAGCGATTCCTGCACCAGGCTGGCGACCAACGTGCCGCGCTGGTCATAGATCTGTCCGGTGTAGACGCCCCGCCCGCCCGAGGCGGCCAGCGGATTGAGGTCGATCAGCACCCAGTCGTTGGGATCAGCTCGGCGGTGCAGCCACACCGTGTGGTCCAGGCTCGGCAGCAGCCCGACCCGCTCGATCTGCGGAGCCCGGGACAGTCCGGTGCACAGATCCGACAGGAACACCAGCCCGCAGGCCCTGATATTCGGGTCGTCTTCCAGGGGCCCCCGGATGCGCACCCAGAAGCGGGCCGGCCACCGGTACCACGCGTCGCCCGAATCGGGCACGCGGGCTTCCAGGTCGAAGGTGCGCGAGGCGTTGAGGTCGTAGCCGGCCAGTTCGGTGGGGGGCGCAACCGCGGGGATCTCGACCGCCTGGTACTCGGTGGCGTGATCCTTGGGACGCGAGAACGAGCACCCCATCGAGAAGATCGCGGTGTTGCGCTGGTGCGCGGTGACCCGCCGTCCGGAGTACCGGCCGCCATCACGGTCACGCTCCACGCGCAGTTCCACCGGGACACCGGCATCACCGGCGGCCAGGAAGTAGCCGTGCAGGGAGTGCGCCACCCGGTCGCCGGGCACCGTGAGGCCGGCGGCGCGCAGAGCCTGGGCGGCGATCTGTCCGCCGTAGATGGCCCGCCGCCCGGCCACACTGACCGGCTCGGCCCGGAAGCGGTCATGGGGCAGGGGTTGCAGCGTCAGCAGTTCGGCCACCGTGACGGGAGTGACCTGCTCCCCGTCGAACACCTCGCGGGAGCTGAGCTTCACAGCAACTCGATGATCGTGGCATTGGCCATCCCGCCGCCCCCGGTCACCGTCAGCCGGCCTTCTCGAGGATGTGGATGGCGCAGGTCGATCCCAGGCCGATCACGTGGGCCAAACCCACCCGGGCGCCGTCGATCTGACGGGGACCGGCCTCATCGCGCAGGTGCTGACACACTTCCCACACGTTGGCGATGCCGGTCGCCGCGATCGGGTGGCCTTTGGACTGCAGGCCTCCGGACACGTTGACCGGAAGTCTGCCGTCACGCCAGGGCGCGCCACTTTCGAAGAAGTCGACGGCACCGCCGGGCTCGCACAGTCCCAGGTTGTCGTAGTGCACCAGCTCGGCGGTGGCGAAGCAGTCGTGCAGCTCAACCAGGTCCAGATCGCCGGGCCCCAGGCCGGCCTGCTCGTAGGCCCGGGCGGCGGCGTCGCGCGTGACCGTGTTGACGTTGGGCAGCACCTGGCAGGCCGGCTCCCACGGATCGGTGGCGAGCACCGACGCGCTGACTTTCACCGCGCGCCGGCGCTGTTCGGGCGAAAGCGACTGCAGCCGTTCTCCACTGACCAACACCGCAGCGGCGGCGCCATCGCAGTTGGCTGAACACATCGGGCGGGTGTTGGGGTAGGCGATCATGACATCGTTCATGATCTGCTCGGCGGACATGGCCTTGGTGTGGGCGGCCAACGGGTTCAGCGTGGAATGGCTATGGTTCTTCTCGCTGATGCGGGCGAACAGCTCCAGCGGGGTTCCGGCGTAATCGTGGCGATGCAGGTACTGCATGCCGATCTGGGCGAACACCCCGGGCATCAGGTCGGTGCCGATATGCCCCTCCAGGCTGGTCACGGCATCCAGGCGGCCCTGCGGTTGCCAGGTTTTGGGCCCGGTGCGGGCCTTGCCGGAAGCGCCGAGCATCCCGGCCCCGGCGAGCTTCTCGGCGCCCACCGCCAATCCGAAGTGGGCTTCGCCGGCCTTGATCGCCAGCATCGCGGTGCGCAGTGCTGTCGCGCCGGTGGCACACGCATTGGACACGTTGAACACCGGGATGCCGGTCTGCCCGAGCTGCTTCTGAACCGCCTGTCCGTAGCCGGGGGAACCGAAGAGGTTCCCGGCGGCCAGGACGTCGATGTCGGCGACGGTGACGCCCGCATCGGCCAGCGCCGCGGTGGCGGCGTCGACGCCGAGTCCGACTGCGTCGCGGTCCGGTCGCTTGCCGAATTTGGTCATCGAGATACCCAGGATCCAGATGTCATCACTCACCGGAGGTCCTCGCTTTCACTGGCCGGCTCGAACCCGAAACCGATCGCGGCCCGGCCCTCGTCGTCGGTGCCGATAGGGAAGGTGGTCAGGCGCAGGGGCATGCCCAGCCGGACAGAATCCGCTGTGGGCTCGACGTTGACGATGGTGGCGCGCACCGATATTCCGTCGCAGTCGACCACTCCGGCCACATAGGGGACGGCCACTCCGGGGGCGGCCACTTCGACCACGGTGAAGGTCTCCAGGGTTCCGGTGGGCGACACCGGTTGGGTGGTGAAGGAGGTGCCGAAGCAGGATGCGCAGGCATCGCGGTGGTCGAAATAGTAGGCACCACAGGCGGTGCAGACGGTCGCGATGAGCGTCGGCGGATCGGTGAGGCTCAGATACCCCACGATCGGGATGGGGTCTGCGGAAACGTTGTGGCTCATGGGAGTCGCGGTCCTTTCTGACGTCGCATCAGACTTGGCGTCCCGCGCCTGCCCAGTAGGCATCGCGGAGCTGGCGTTTGACGAGCTTTCCGGCTTCGGTGCGCGGCAGGGCGGTGACGAAGTCCACCGATCGGGGGCACTTGAATCCGGCGAGGCGGGCGCGGCAGTACGCGATGAGTTCCTCGGCCAGCCCGTCGGTGGGTTCGGCGCCTTCGGTCAATTCGACGACCGCTTTGACCTGTTCGCCCCATTCCGGGTCGGGGACTCCGATGACGGCGGCATCGGCGACAAGGGGGTGGCCGCTCAACACTCCCTCGACCTCCGCCGGGTAGATGTTCACGCCCCCGCTGATGATCATGTCCTTGGCGCGGTCGCAGATGAACAGATAGCCGTCGTCGTCGAGGTAGCCGACATCGCCGATGGTGAAGGCGCTTCCGCGATGCACCGAGGCCGTCAATTCGGCGTCATTGCGGTACTCGAATCGCTCCCCGTCCAGGCGCTCGATGTAGACGTTGCCGATGGTGTTCGGCGGCAGGGCATTGCCCGCATCATCGAGGATCTTCACGCTGACCCCCCGGATCGGCCGTCCTACCGTGCCCGGTTTCTCCAGCCAGCGGTGCGGTTTTGCGATGGTGGCCGCACCCTCTGTGCCGCCGTAGGTTTCCCAGATCACCGGGCCCCACCAGTCCATCATCGCCTTCTTGACCTCCAGTGGGCACGGAGCCGCGGAATGCACCACCGACCGCAGGCTGGAGACGTCGAACTTCTCGCGCACCTGCGGAGCGAGCTTGAGCATCCGGACGAACTGGGTGGGCACCATGTAGGCGGTCGTCACCGCATGCCGCTCGATCGTGGCCAGCGTCTGCTCGGCGTCGAAACGTCCCAGGATCGCCAGGGGCTGACCGACGTTGAGGGCGCCCAGGTAGAAACTTTGGCACCCGGCGTGATGCATGCCGGTGGAGACCAGGTGTGCGCCGTCGAAGGGACGGAAGTCGAAGGCACGGCCGAACACAGCCATTGCATTCGCCGCGATCGCCGGGTCGCGACCGTCGAGTGCGCGCACGATGCCCTTGGGCTTGCCGGTGGTGCCGGAGGAGTATCGGATGGAGTCGCCCTGCGTACGGTGGGCGGGGGCCGTTGCCGGCTGACCCGCCAGGAACTGCGACTCGGTGACGAAGCCGGGTGCGGCGTCTGATTCGCCGACGACGACGCGAATCCTGGTGTCCTTCGGTACGGCCGTGAAGCGGTCCAGGTAATCGCTGTGGGTGACCAGGACGGCGGCGCCGGAATGGTCGAGTATCGAGGTGAACTCGTCGGCCGACAGGGCGGTGTTCAACGTCAGATAGCGCAGCCCGATCTGGTTGGTCGCCAATTGCCAGATGACGGCGTCCACATCGTTGGGCAGCGCGTAGGCCACCACCGATCCGACGGGCAGATCGTGTGCGCGCAGGGCATGGGAGACGCGGTGCGCGGCCCCCGCGAGTTCGGCGAAAGTCAGGGTGCGACCGCTGGGAGATTCGACGATGGCCGGCGCATCCGGGTGGTCGTCGGCGATCCACCACACGCCCAGACGTTGATCCCACGGATGCTGCATCGACCCTCCACCTCGAAATAGCTAGAACAGTATCCTCAAGTATTCACCAAGGGAAGGGCCCGGTGTCCGGCCACGCAGCGCCGTCGGGTCAGGGCTCCGGCGCCGACGTCGCGGTCATGTGCGCGCGCATCCGCATCACTGCCAATTCGGCGTCTCCACCGGTGAGGGCGTCGACGATGCCGCGGTGGGCGGGCTCGATCTTCGACGGCGAAGAGATCGCGCCCAAGCGCGGGTCGGCGTCGGCGAGCTGGGCGAAGAAATGCCACCCCAACCTCATGGTGACGCTGTGGACCAGGCGCAGCGCGTTGTTGTCGGTCAGCGACGCCAACGTCGAGTGGAAGTCCTCGCCATGGAAAAAGGCCGGACCCAAGCCCTTATCGCATTCATGGTGCAGCGACTGCTCGAGGACGTCGGCGCGGCGCGGATCGGCGCGCAGCGCGGCGGCCGCATGCTCGACCACCGCCAGCTCGAGGCCGGTACGCAGATCCATGATGTCGCGCAGCCGGACACCGCGACGGCGCAGGTAGATGGTGATGATCTCGACCAGCGCCGAATCGTCGGGTTCGGCGACGAACAGCCCCCCACCCGGACCGCGGCGGGTGAGCGCGATCTGGTGGTACTCCAGAATCCGGATCGCTTCGCGCACCACAGCGCGACTGGCGTGGTGCTGGCTCATCAGGGTCGCCTCGGAGCCGATGAAGGCGCCGGGGGCGGCGCCCGAGCTGAGGATCTCGGTGAACAACTGCCGGGCCAGCGCCTCACCCCGCTTGTCGCCCAGTGTCCCGGCCAGGGCCACCGCCGGGTCGAGCCGCTGCCGGGTGGCCGGTTGGGCGCGGATGAAATCGGCCTCGGCCTGCAGGTGGCGCCGCATCCGGTCACGGGCTTGGCCAGGGTTGTTGGTCAGGACTGCTCGGGCGATGCTGTCGTGGGCGCGCGCGGTCTCTCGATCGGTGTCGGCCGGCAGCGCCGCGGTGTCGTTGAAGTAGAAGTTCGTGAGCTGACTGAACGCCTCGACGAAGAGCTCGAGTACGGGATTGCCGGTCAACATCGCCAGCTGGGAGTGCAACAGCCGGTAGTTGGAGAAGGTGCCGGCCGATTCCTGCTCCAGGGTCCGGCGAATCGGGTCGATATCGGACTCGGTGATGCGTTGCGAGGCGATCTCGGCCGCCAACTCCTCCAGCAGGATTCGAGTGGCGAAGACTTCGTCGAGCGTGGCGTCGACACGCAACAGATGGATGATGGCCGGGCCGATCACGGCATCGACCTCGGGTTCGGCGATCACCAGTCCGCCGCCGGTGCCACGCCGCATACGTGCCACGTGCTGATGCTCGACCAGTCGGATCGCCTCACGAAAGACGGCCCGGCTCACCCCATAGCGGGCCAGCAGCTCGGCTTCCGAACCCAGAACCTGACCGACCGGCCAGCCGAGTTCGATGACGTCGGCGATGATCTGCTCGGCCGCGCGGCCGGCGAGCTTGGCACGACGCGAGTCGACGCGCGGGGCGATCAGTTCAGGGTTCACATGCTTACCGGTACTGGGCCGGCCCATTGCGCCGCGGGCTGGCTCGGCGTTCGGCCAGCGGCGGATTTCCGATATGGGTGTAGGCCATTCCGTTCTGCAGAGCGGTTGACCTCGTCATGTCTAAAGACTCCCATATCGCGCGGATGGTGCCCTGAATTGCCCGGGGGCTGCGTTCGGCGATCGATGCCGCGATCTCCCGGGCCCGGGTATGAAGCTGTTCGCGGGCGACGACCTCCGACACCAGCCCGATCCGCAGGGCAGTCTCGGCACTGATGCGTTCCTCGGTCCCCATCAGCGCCCAGCGCAGCACCTCGCCGAGCGGAACACCCCGGTGCAGCATGCCGATCGGCTCGAGCGCGGACACGATCGAGGCGTTGGCGTGCGGATCGAAGAACGCCGCGTCCGGCGAGCAGATGATGATGTCCGACTCGTTGAGCAGGTACTGGGCGCCGCCGGCCGCCATGCCGTGCACCGCCGTCACCACCGGCTTCCAGCAGCGGTGATGGATCTTGGGCGAGATCACCATGCCCGGGTCGAAGGTGTTCCAGATGTTGTCGCGGAAGAACCAGCTGGAATCCCCCTTGACGTCCACCCCGGTGCAGAACGCGCGATCACCTGCCGCTTGAAGCACGACGACGTGAATCTCGTCGGTGTCCCGCACCGTCCGCCAGGCCCACGCCAATTCGCTCGCCATCTGCGCGGAAATCGCGTTCATCGCGTCCGGGCGGTTCAGGGTGAGGGTGGCGATGTGGTCGGCGACGCTGAACTCGATGTGCTCGAGCGCGGCGGGCTCGAGGGGGGTGCCTTCCGTATCGCGCTGGGGGGTAGCGGAAATCATAGAAATCAGTGTACTAATAATTTCCAACGGGACACCGGATACAGGGAAGTAGAGATGGGGACTCTGGACGGCCGCGTCGCGGTGCAAGATCTGCAGACCAAGGCGGTCCACTTCGCTGAGGTGCCGTTCGAGCTCAACCATCCGCTGCGGAGCGGAGACGGGCAGCGGTAGGGGATCGATGGGAGTGGCAATGCCGACGAAGACCGCCAAGCTGGAGCGGACCGCCCTGGGCACTCGGGCGATGCTCGATGACCCCTACGAGCGCTTCGCCTACCTGCGGTCGCAGGCCCCGGTCTCCTGGGCGACCGCACCGCAGCTGCTGCACGGCAGAGGCGGCTACCTGCTCACCCGGTTCGACGACGTCATGGCACTGCACAGTGAGGACCGGTACTCGACCGACGTGTTGAAGTACACCTGGGTGGGCAAGTTCGCCTGGATCCTGCCGCCGACCATTCGGATGCTGACGCAGACGATGGTGTTCAAGGACGACCCGGACCACAAGCGGCTGCGGGCACTGGTGCACAAGGCGTTCACCCCAAAGCTGGTGTCCACCATGGAATCCGACATCGTCAAGATCGCCGACCGGTTGGCCGACGAGGTGCAGGCCGAACGCGATGTCGACCTGGTGCACCAGTACGCGATCCGGTTGCCGCTCGCCGTCATCGCCACCATGCTCGGGGTGGCCGACAAGGACCGCGATGAGTTTCACCAGCTGGTGGAGAAGGTCGGCGACGGCGGCCGAAAACTGGGCATGTTCGCCGCGGCGCGTCGGCTCGTCAAGCTGTTTGAGGAGCTGATCGAAGAGCGCCGCATCCGTCCCGACGAAGGATTGATCTCAGACCTGGTGCGCGCCAACGACGATGGTGACCGGCTCACCCATAAAGAGACGGTCGCCATGGTGTTTCTGCTGCTCCTGGCCGGACATGACACCACCGCCAGCCTGATCAGCAGTAGCGTGTTGGCGCTCATCGAGCACCCCGACCAGCAGCAATTGCTGCGTGAGCAGCCAGAACTGCTGGCGGGCACCGGTATCGAGGAGTTGCTGCGCTTCACCTCACCGGTGGCCTCCGGCGCCGCACGGTTGGCCAAGGAGGACGTGGAGATCCACGGTGTCGCCATTCCGCGCGGGTCGCAGATTCTCGGCATGATCGTCTCGGCCAACCGGGACGAGACGGTATTCGACAACCCGGATGCACTGGATCTGACCCGGAAACCCAACCGCCATCTTGCTTTCAACTTCGGCATGCACTACTGCCTGGGGCACCAACTGGCCCGGCTTGAGGGCCGCATCGCCCTGACCACGTTGCTGGATCGCTTTCCCCATTGGGAGCTGGCGGCACCCCGGGAAAGCCTGCATTACAAGCCCACGGTCTCGTTGCGCGGGCTGACCAAACTACCGATACGGATGTACTGATATGACGCAGACCGACCAGGCCCAGGAGTTCGACTACGCCATCAAGGACGAGGACATCGAGCGCGCCAAGCTGCTGCTGGGCGTCGATGCCCCGACCAGCATCGACGAGTACTACCGCGAACTGAGCGTCGACGGCATCCGCAACTTCGCCCGCGCCTACGGCGATGACAACCCGCTGTTCGCCGACCCGCAGTACGCGGCCGGAACCCGGTGGGGCGCGCCGATCGCTCCGCCGATGATCCATATCGCGATGTCACGCAAGATGCTGGGCGACCCGATTCCCGAGGACATCCGCAAAGCCACCCGGGGCCTGTTCTCCGGCGTGCACATGTTCGTCTCGGGCCAAGACACCGAGTGGTATGCCCCGGTCTATGCGGGTGACACGCTCTACGGATTCGGCGGACTGGAGTCCATCGAGGAAAAGGTCAGCGAGTACGCCGGCCGTTCGGTCATCCGGCGCATCAGGTCGGTGCGGGTCAACCAGCGGGGCGAGGTGGTCACGGTTACCCGGATGATCCTGATCGCCACGGAGCGCAAGAAGTCGCGTGAACGCGGCAAGTACATGGGCCTGCAGGCCGCGACCTACACCGACGCCGAGATCGCCGAGATCGACGAGATCTATGCGGCCGAAGGCCCCCGCGGTGCCGAGCCGCGGTATTACGAGGACGTCAATGTGGGTGATGTCCTGCCGAAGATGGTCAAGGGACCATTCACCCTGACCGACATGATCTGTTTCCACACCGGTGGTTACGGTTTGGCGCCCTACGGTATCGGACCCGGCCGAGTGGGCTACAAGAACCGGCAGCGGGCGCCGAAGTTCTACATCAAGAATGCGGCAGGCATTCCCGATGTGGCGCAGCGACTGCACTGGGAGAACGAATGGTCGCAGTCCATCGGCAATCCGATGGCCTACGACTACGGCGTCATGCGGGAATGCTGGCTTACCCACTACGTCACCGACTGGATGGGTGACGACGGCTGGCTGGTGCGCCAGTACGACGAGATGCGCAAGTTCAACTTCATCGGCGACACCCAGGTCATCACCGGGGAGGTTGTCGGCAAGCGCATCGACAACGGCAACGCATTGGTCGACCTGGAGTTCCGGGCCACCAGCCAGCGCGGCGAGGTCACCGCGCCGGCCAAAGCCACCGTTGCGCTGCCCAGCCGCGAACTGGGCCCGGTGATATTGCCGCAGCCCGCTGAGGATATCCGCCGCAAAGCGGCGGTGATGATCCAGCGGCACAACGAACTTCGGCACGGAAACCAGCGGTGATCGACACCGGCACCGAGACGGTGCTGGCGCGGGTCGTCAACGGGGTGGGGGTCATCACCTTCAACCGGCCGCATCGGCGCAACGCCCTGCACAGCGAGATGTACGTGGCGATTCCCCCGCTGCTGGAGCGTTTCGCCGCCGACGACGACATCGGTGCTGTGGTGATCACCGGCAGCGGCAGCGCCTTCTGCGCCGGCGGCGATGTCCGCGACGGCGGGTCGGCCCGCGAAGTCACCGCCGCCGACCCGGAGGCAGAGATCCTGCAGCGCAGCGCAATACTGGCCGACAACGCGCGGATGGTGACGTTGCTGCACGAGATCCCGAAGATCACCATCGCCGCGCTGCCCGGCGCGGCCGTCGGAGCGGGCATGAGCATCGCGCTGGCCGCGGATCTGCGGATCGCAGCGCGGTCGGCCAAGCTGGTGCCGGGTTGGTCCAAGCTGGCCTTCTCCGGAGACTTCGGCGGCGCATGGTTCCTGACGCAGCTGCTCGGACCGTCCAGGGCGCTGGAACTGCTGATCGCGGATCGGCCGATCGACGCCGAGACGGGCTTGGCTCTGGGCCTGTTCAATCGCGTGGTCGGCGACGAGGAGTTGGCGGAAGCCGCGCTGGCCTGGGCCGCCGAGATCGCCGCCGGGCCCACTGCGGCCTTCGCCGGTACCAAGGCCAATGTCCGCGACGCGCAACGACTTCCCCTGGAGCAGGCCGTGCTGGCCGAGAGTGAGCGCATGGTGCGCAGCGCGCTCACCGCTGAACATCGGGCGGCGGTCAAGGCGTGGCTGGACACCGCGGCCAAGAAGGCCCAGGCACGCCGATGAGCAGTCAGAAGCCGGAGATCAGCGAAGAGATCCGGCAGTGGATCGCCGAGGTCACCGGCGCCGACCGGGTTACGAGCAGGCAGGTGTCCGGCGGTGCGAGTCGCCAGGCCTGGTTCATCGACGCCGCCAGCGGAGCGCAGACCCAGGAGTTGTTCCTGCGATACGACCCGAAGGCCCCCGAACCCGGCGGGGCATTCCACCCGCTGCAGGTGGAGGCCGAGATCATGGCCGAGCTGCATCGCCATGGCGTCACCGTGCCCAGGGTCATCGCCGCGCACCCCGTGCAGCAGGCGGTGCTGATGGAGCGGGTAAGCGGTGAGACCTGGTTCCGGCTGATCAAGGATCCCGACGAGCAGGTGCGCACCGCGCAGGACTTCATCGCCAAACTTGCTGCGCTGCATCGGATCGATGCACGTGATCTGAAGATCGACAGTCTGGGGCCCGCCGGTCCGGTGGCCGAGCACGTCCGTGCCGAGATCGCGGCCATGCGCGCTCGGGTACAGCGCTACGGCAAACCGGCCCCACTGCTGGGGTTCTGCATTGACTGGCTCGAGCGCAACGTGCCCGACTATGACGGGCCGACGGTGCTGGTTCAGGGCGACACCGGCCCCGGCAACTTCATGTACGCCGACGGTGTGGTCACTGCCGTCGTCGA
This sequence comes from Mycolicibacter nonchromogenicus, assembly GCF_002101775.1. GTDB lineage: Bacteria > Actinomycetota > Actinomycetes > Mycobacteriales > Mycobacteriaceae > Mycobacterium > Mycobacterium nonchromogenicum. The sequence goes on from NZ_LQPI01000040.1 coordinate 176,872, forward strand.
CTGGGAACTGGCGCATTTCGGTGACCCGATGGATGACATCGCCTGGCTGTCCCTGCGTGCGGTGCAGGACACCTTCACCGTGTTCCCGGACCGATTGGCCGAGTACGAACAATGGTCCGGCCACCGGATCGACGAAAACCGGGTCTGGTACTACCGGCTGTTCGCCGAAACCCGGCTGGCGTCGATCAGCCCGGGCTCGGTGGACATCAGGGCGTCCGCACCGGCCGGATCGCCCGACGCCGGGAACAGCCTGATCTACGGCATGCTGCACCGGCGGATGCTGGTCGAGGCGCTGGCCCAGGTGGTCGGAATCCCCGAGGTGCACGTCGACCTGCCCGATGAGGGCGATGCGGGGGAGTTCTCACCGGTCTATGAGGCAGCGGCCGCATCGCTGTCCGGGGCGGCGGAGCGCATCACTGACGCACTCGCGATGAGGTACGTGAAAGGTGCTGCGCGGCTGGTGAAGTATCTCGCCGAAGTCGACCGGATCGGAGCGCAGGTCGATGCGGCCGAGGTGGCCGAGCTGGGCGAGTTGCTGGGGTATACCCCGGCTTCGGTGGCCGCGGGCCGGGCCGCGCTGGCGGAGGCCACCGGTCGCGGGGCGATCACCGAACACGACTATGTCGCGCAATTGTGGCGCGGTATCAAACGTGACGATTACCTGACCCGCACCGCCTCGGGCGCGCTGGCGCGCCGGACCTGGCCGCCGCTGACGCATTCCGCCGTATCCCCGTAAGCAAGGAGCGCACGACGTTGGGTATCGCAATCACCGAAGATCACCGGGAGCTGGCCGGCGTTGCCCGGGCCTTCCTGGAAGCGCGCAAGGCACGCGAAGCCGCCCGGGCGCTGCTGGACGCCCCCGCCGAAACACAGGCGCCGTTCTGGGATGAACTGGCCGGCCTGGGTTGGCTGGGCCTGCACATCCCGGAGGAGTACGGCGGCGCGGGCTGCGGACTTCTGGAACTGGTCTCGGTAGTCGAAGAGTTCGGCCGCGTCAACGCGCCGGGCTCCTTTGTCGCAACGGTGACGGCCTCAGCGGTGATCGCAACGGCCGGCAACGAGGCCCAGCGGGCGCGCTGGCTCCCCGGTCTGGTCGACGGTTCGGTGACGGCCGCGGTCGGCGTCGACTCCTCTGCGACTGCCGACGGCAACCGGTTCACCGGCGACGGCGGGGTGGTGGTCGGTGCGGGCCTGGCCGACATCCTGCTGCTGACGGTGGGTGAGGACGTCATCGTGGTCAGCGCCGACACCGTGTGCGTCGAGGTGCCCGCCAATCTCGATCCCACGCGGCGGTCGGGGAGGGTCAGCTTGGCCGACGTCGAGGTGGCCGAAGCCGATGTCCTTCCCGGCGCCGCGACGGTGGCGAAGGCGTTGGCGCGCACTATTTTCGCGGCGGAAGCGGTCGGGGGAGCCCAGGACTGCGTGGAGCACGCAGTCGAGTACGCCAAGGTCCGCGAACAGTTCGGGCGCACTATCGGAACCTTTCAGGCCGTCAAGCACCATGCGGCCAACATGGCGGTGGCGGCCGAATCGGCGACGGCCACGGTGTGGGATGCCGCTCGTGCCGCGGCCGACGGAGACGACGAGCTCGCCCTGATGGCGGCATGTGCGGCCACCCTTGCCTTCTCGGCCTACGTGCACAATGCCGAGCTGAACATTCAGCTGCACGGTGGTATCGGATTCACCTGGGAGCATGACGCCCATCTGCACCTGCGTCGTGCTCTGGTGCTGCGCGGACTGTTCGGTGGCCGAGACGCTCCGGCGCAGGCGTACGAGCTGACCGCCAAGGGGGTGGTACGGGAGAACTCCATCGAACTGCCTGCGGAGGCCGAGGCGCTTCGCGCCGAGGTTCGCGCCGAGATCGCCTCCTGGTCCGGGCTGGACGAGGCCGCCCTGCGGGAGCGGATGATCGAAACCGGCTATGTGATGCCGCACTGGCCCAAACCGTGGGGCCGGGCCGCGGACGCGGTGGAGCAGTTGGTGATCGAACAGGAGCTGGCCGACGTCGGCATCAAGCGGCCCGACTACGGCATCACCGCGTGGGTCATCCTGACCCTGATCCAACACGGCAGCGCCGAGCAGATCGAGCGCTACGTCGCGGCGGCGCTGCGCAAGGAAGAAGTCTGGTGCCAGCTGTTCTCCGAGCCGGGGGCCGGATCAGACGCCGCGGCGGTGGCCACCAAGGCGGTCCGCGCCGAGGGCGGCTGGATCATCAACGGCCAGAAGGTCTGGACCAGCGGGGCGCAGCACTGCCAGCTGGGCCTGGCGACGGTGCGCACCGACCCGGACGCGCCCAAGCACCAGGGCATCACCACGGTGATCATCGATATGACCGCAGACGGCGTCGAGGTGCGCCCGCTGCGCCAGATCACCGGCGGCTCGGAGTTCAACGAGGTCTTCTTCACCGACGTGTTCGTCCCCGACCGGAATGTCGTCGGACAGCCCAATGCGGGCTGGACCGTGGCCCGTGCGACGTTGGGCAACGAGCGCGTCAGCATCGGGGGCGGGGCGGCCAGCGCCGACGGCGCCACCGGCATCATCGTGAATCTGACTCAGCGCTGCGGCCACGAGATCGCCGGTGCGCCCGAACGGGCCGGGCGGTTCATCGCCGAAGATCACGCACTGCGGCTGCTCAATCTGCGGCGGGCCGTGCGCAGTGTGACCGGAGCCGAACCGGGCCCCGAGGGCAACGTGACCAAGCTGCTGATCGCCGAGCACGTGGTCAACCGGGCCGCGTTGGCGGCTGAGCTGCACGGGGCCAATGTCGCGCTGCTGACGGCGCCGGCAAAGGTGACCGGCTTGCTGGTGCTGGGTTCACGCGGGATGACCATCGCGGGAGGAACGTCGGAGGTCACCCGCAATCAGATCGCCGAACGCATCCTTGGTCTGCCCCGCGATCCGTTACTGCGATGAGCGTGGCGCCGCGGCGTTCACGCCGGGGCGAACACCGGCACGTATGCGTCGCCGTGCTGCTCGAAACGAACCTCCAGTGCCATCCCGCAGCTCAACGAGTCCAGGTCGTAGTCGACGAGATTGGTGACCAAACGCAGGCCCGGCTGTTCGACGAGCTCGACCAGCGCAATGACGAAAGGCGTTGGCACCGAGGGATGAAACTGCTGCTGCGCGACGGTGTAGCTGTAGAGGAAGGCTTCCCCGGAGACGGCGCTGAAGCTCAACGGCTCTCCGCAGTCCACGCAGTTTCCCCGGGGCGGGTGGACGTAGTGCCGACACGATTCGCACCGCGCCATATGCAACTGCCCGCTTGCTCCGCCGGTCCAGAAGCCACGGTTGTGATCGTCGATCCTGGGCAGAATCCGAGGCGCGAAAGCGGGCACGGTCGACATTGTTCAATAGTACACTCATTTATGACATTGCGACGGAGGAATTTGAATGGGCGCAGCCGCCGGACCCGCTCCGGTGATCTCCGGTACGGGCATTTCGGCCATCGGGCGCCGGACCGGGATCCCCGCCGCCGACCTGACCGTCCAGGCCTGCGCGGCGGCCATTGCCGACGCGGGCCTGACCCCCGCTGATATCGACGGGGTTGTCACTCTCGGGGACACCCCGGCGGCTGAAGCGGCCGCGCTGTTGGGCATCGCTGATCCCGGGCACTTCGGCCCGGCATTCGGACCGCAGGGCCTGCTCACCCCGGTGGTGCAGGCTGCGGAGGCTGTCGTCGCCGGGCGGTGCCGCCACGTCCTGGTCTATCGCACGGTGCAGATGATCGGCGGCACCGCGCAGGCGCCCAAGGAGGGCGCCGAGGTGCCCGCGGCACTGTCCGACGTCGGCTACCTGCTTGCGGCGCATGCCTATTCGGCAGCCAATTGGCTGGCGCTGCACTGCCGGCGGCACATGGAACTGTATGGGACCACCAAAGAACACCTCGGCTGGGTGGCGATCAACGCGCGCCGCAACGCGGCCCGCAACCCCCTGGCGGTCTACCGCGACCCGATCACCATGGACGACTACCTCAACGCCAGGCCCGTCTCTACCCCGTTCGGCCTGCTGGACTGTGACGTCCCGGTCGACGGATCCATCGCCCTGGTGATCTCGGTCGCCGGACATCGTCGTGATGCCCCCCATGGTGCGGTCACCATCGAAGCCACCGGCGGATCGCCCGGGACGGGCGGGTGGTTCAGCCGCGCCGACTATCCGCAGATGGCCGCCACTGACGCCGCCGCCGAGATGTGGTCGAAGACGGCGCTCACGCCGGCCGACGTCGACCTTGCCGAGCTCTACGACGGATTCAGTTATCTGACGCTGGCCTGGCTGGAAGCGCTGGGCTTCTGTGGGCTCGGCGAGGCGGGCCCGTTTGTCGAGGGCGGCAAGCGCATCGCGCCCGACGGCGAGCTGCCGCTGAACACCTATGGGGGGCAGCTGTCCGCCGGGCGGATGCACGGCTACTGGGTGCTGCATGAGGCGTGCCAACAGCTGCGAGGATGCGCCGGCCCGACAGCCCTGGCGAAACGGCCCGAAGTGGCGGTGGTCTCGGCCGGTGGCGGCCCCATCGCCGGATGTGTGCTGCTGTCATGCTGACCCGGGCCGCCGAAACCCTGGCCGGAATACCCGGCGAGATCGTGCGTACCGCAACGCAGTACGCGGATACCGAAGTGCAGGTGCACAGTGATGTCAATCCCTATACCGGCACGATCGGTGACCTCTACGAGGAAAGTCGTCGGGTAGCCGCATCGCTGGTGGCACTGGGTATCAGGCCCGGCGATGTGGTGGCCATCCAGTTGCCGAACTGGCGGGAATGCTTCACCGCGCATGCAGGGATCTGGCTGGCGGGGGCGGTCGCGCTGCCCGTCGTGCCGATCTACGGCCCCGCCGAAGTCGCCTTCATCACCCGGCAATCCGGTGCGCGGGCGCTGATTCTCGCGCGCGAGACGCGCAACCGTGACGCCGGCGCGACGCTGGCCGCGCTCGATGACGTCTCGGGGTTGGACCACCGCATTGTGGTCGGCAAGGCGCTCCCGGGGACCGTTTCCTACCGCGATCTTGCCGAGGCCCCCGCGCCGGGTTTCACCCCGGTCGCCGGTGACGATCCCCACCAGCGGTGTCTGCTGGTGTACACCTCCGGCACCACCGCGGAGCCCAAGGGCGTCCAGCACACCCATGCCAGCCTGTTGGGTGAGGTGGCATCGTTGGACCAGATGCGCTCGTCGGGGCCCGATCTCACCACCCTGTCGGTCTTTCCGTCCGGACACATCGCCGGCACCCTTGGCATTCTTCGGATGTTGTGCCGGGGCAGCACGACCATTGCGATGGACGCCTGGAATCCCGAGCGGGCGGCTGCGCTCATCGACCGGCATGCGGTCGGATGCTCCGGCGGCGCGCCCATTCACCTGAGCGGGCTACTGGACATCGCCGAACGGGACGGGCTGGACCTGTCCAGTCTGCGCGAATACACCACGGGCGCCGCGGGGGTGGCCGGCACGTTGATACGGCGCGCCGACCGGTTCGGCATCGGCGCGTTCCGCTGCTACGGGTCATCAGAGCATCCGACGGTCAGCTCGGGGCGCCCCGAAGATCCGCTCGACAAGCGGGCCGACACCGACGGCCGGATATGCCCGGGCACGCAGGTCCGGATCGTCGACGACGAGGGGCGCGATGTCCCGGTCGGGCAGCCCGGTGAGATCCTGACGCGCGGGCCCGAAATATTCGCCGGCTACACCAACTCCGAGCACACCCGGGCCAGCCTGGTGGATGGCTGGTTCCGCACCGGCGACGTCGGCCGGATGGATGGCGACGGCTATCTCACCATCACCGACCGCAAAAAGGACATCATTGTCCGAGGCGGCGAGAACATCTCATCCAAAGAGGTCGAGGATGTGCTCGGCGCGCATCCGGCGATCGCCGAGGCCGCTGCGATCGGCGCCCCAGACGAGACCTACGGGGAGCGGGTCTGCGCGTTCGTGGTCGTCAACGACGGCTGCACCTTCGACCTCGCCGACGCCGGAGCACATTTCGCGGAGTGCGGGCTGGCGCGCCAAAAGACTCCGGAGCGCATCGTGGTGGTCTCTGAACTGCCGCGCACCGCGAGCGGAAAAGTTCAAAAGCACGTTCTTCGAAATCAACTGAAATAGCCAGGCGGAAGGAAGACCGAGATGGGCAGAGTTGACGGCAAGGTCGTACTGGTGACCGGCGGAGCGCGCGGTCAGGGCCGGCGGCACGCCGTGCGGTTGGCCGAGGAAGGAGCCGACATCATTCTGTTCGATATCTGCGCCGACATCGAACACAACGAGTACGCGCTGGCACGCCCCGAAGACCTGGAAGAGGCGTCGCGGGAGGTCGAGAAATCCGGACACCGGGTGACCGCGGCCGCCGTCGACGTCCGCGACCGGGCTGCGCTGGAGACGGCGCTGGCCGCGGCGGTCGCCGAGCTGGGCAAGCTCGATGTCGTCGTGGCGAACGCCGGTATCTGTCCGCTGGGCCTCAACCAGCCGATCGGTGCCTTTGCGAACGCCTTCGACGTCGACTTCGTCGGGGTGATCAACACCGTTCACGCTGCACTGCCCTATCTTTCGGCAGGAGCGTCGATCGTGACCGTGGGTTCGGTGGCAGGGCTGTTGGCGGAGAAGGCCGGACCCGGCTCGGCCATGGGACCGCAGGGCGCCGGAGGTGCGGGCTACAACCTGGCCAAACAGTTCATCGACAAGTACACCCTGGCGCTGGCCGCCCAGCTGTCGCCGTTGTCCATTCGGGCCAACGTGATACATCCCACCAACGTCAACACCCCCATGCTGCACAACGAGGGGATGTACAAGATGTTCCGGCCGGACCTGGAACACCCGGGAGTGGATGACGCATTGCTGACCTTCCCGATGATGCAGGGCATGCCCATTCCCTATGTCGAGCCCGAGGACATCTCGCACGCCGTGACCTATCTGGCCTCCGACGAGTCCCGGTACGTCACCGGTGTTCAGCTCAAGGTGGATGCCGGCGCCAGCCTGAAGTTCTAAAGAGTCCACAATGCAGTGGGGAATGCCCTGGCCCGGTGCTGATCTCGCGAAGAAGTGCGAGGAGGCGGGTGCTGTCGCGTTCTGTGCCGGCGAATTCGCCGACGCCAGTTCCTACGTGACGGCCGCGGAGATGGCCCGTTGCACCACCACGGCCAGGACGGGGCCGGGTATCGCCTACGCGTTCGCCCGGTCACCGTTCGTACACGCCTCGTCGGTGCGGCACCTGAACCGAATCGCGCCGGGCCGGATCTTCTTGGGGCTGGGATCGGGAACCGCCCGGATGAACCGGGACTGGTTGGGTGTCGACTCGAGTCATCCCGCCCGCCGGATGGCCGAGCTCGTCACCTGCATCCGGGGCTTCCTACAGGCCGAAAACGATCAGAAGATCGTGTTCGACGGCGACTTCTATTCGTTGAACACCCACATCAGGGCACCGGTCATGGGCCCCATCGAGGTGCCGATTCTCCTGGGCGCCTTCAACGTCCACATGATCCGCACCGCCGGCAGTGTCGCCGACGGAGTGCTCGGACACCCCCTGTTCACCGATCGGTGGTGGGCCGAGGTGGTCAATCCGCAGCTCGAGATCGGTGCCGCGCGGCACGGCCGTGACCCCGCCGGGCTCAGGCGCTGGGGCTGGATCACCACGGCGATCGACGACGACGACCCGCAGCGCGCGATCGACGACGCCAAACGCCAGATCGCCTTCGAGCTCACGGTCAGGACATACGACTCGCTGGTGGCGCTGCACGGCTGGCAGGACGAAGTCGCCGCCATCCGCGCCGAGTTCGCCACTGGCAACGCCCGCGAACTGGGAAAACACGTCAGCGATGACATGTTGTGGGCGATAGCGGTGTGCGGCGATCGTGCACAGGCCCGCGAGATGTTGGCGGCCCGGCGACGGCTGCCCGACATCGGATTCTTCTCACCGCCAGGATTTCTCATCAGTCCACGGCGCCGACAGCACTACCGAACACAGGTGATCGAGGCATTCGCCGAGAATGGAGTGGTTCTGACATGACCGCAGGTTCTGCCACCGCCGAAGGTGAGGCGCTGAACAAGCTCTGGACCGGTGCCAAGGAGTCACCGCCTGTCGTCTGGCTGGCGCGGCTCGGTGCGGTGTTCGTGGTGGTTCAGCTCTACGTCTACCTGCGCTGGATCTTCTCGGACAAGTTCGCCCCCACTCCTGCCGGACCCGATCCGATACCGGGCTCAGCGATGTTCTGGATCCGGTTCTGGGAGATCGGTTGTGTGCTGGCAGGTATCGCGCTGGCCTGGTGGATCGTGCGCAAAATGCGCGCCGATCGCGAGCTCCCGCCGGTCGGGGTGTTCGTGGTGGCATGGCTGCTGGCGGCCTGGCAGGACCCCGGCGTCAACGCGACGAGACCGGTGTTCGCCTACAACAGCGGATTCTTCAACAGGGGAACGTGGGGCGAATTCATTCCCGGGTGGGTCAGCAAGGGTGCGGAGAACCCGCAGCCGCTGATCTACTTCCTGGCCAGCTACATCGTGCTGACTCCGTTGGCGATCATGGGAATCGACAAGCTGATCGCCCGCATCCGCACCGCGGCGCCCCGGCTGAACAGGGCCGGCGTGCTGGCGGTGATGCTGGTGCTGTTCACCGTGCTGGACATCGTGCTGGAGCAGTATTTCCATCGGGTCGGCCTGTGGAACTACCTGCGGGTGGACGCTACGTGGGCGATCTTCCCCGGCACCCTGTATCAGTTCCCGTTGTACGAGGGGGTTGTCTTCGGCGGCATCGTCAGCGGACTGTCCATTGCCATCTACTGCTTCCGGGACCAGGACGGCAAGATGCTCACCGATACCGGGATCGAGAAGGTGCGCAACAAGCGGCTGGTTCCGGTGGTCCGCATCCTGGCGCTGACCGCGGTGTTCAACGTGATCATGATGGTCTTCATGCTGGGCTTCAACTTGGTCAACCAGCACGCCGACACCCAACCGGCGGAGCCGATTCCGAGTTACCTGCACCACGACATGTGTGGCCTGGGCCCCAACCCGCCATGCCCGCCCCTGCCGTGACCGGCGTCTGCGCCCGCGGTGCTGTCTAGGCCTTCTCGGATCCGGCCCGATCACCCGTCTGGCCCACTCCGATCTCGTGGAACATGGTGTTCTGCAACAGGCGCAGGGTATCCGGGGCAACCGCATGTGCCGCCAGGTACATCGAGCCCAACGGATTGTTCACCGCTCGCGGCCGGCGCCGGATGGCGTCGATCAGCATGTCGGTCCCCTCATCGACGGTCAGCGATGCGAAGCCGCTCCAATCGGTGGGAGCGATCATCTCGGTGTCCACCAACGGCAGGTGCACGTTGGTGAATCGCACCCCGTCGCGCAGGCTCTCGATCGCGGCCACCCCGAAGAAGGCGTCCAGCGCCGCCTTGGATCCGATGTACGCCGAGAAGGTCGGCAGGTTCGACAACACCCCGACCGAGGAACTGTGCACCACGTGACCGCTTCGGCGGCTGCGCATTCCGGGAAGAAACCGCAGCGTCAAACCCACACCGGCCAGGTAGTTCAGGCGCATGGTGCGCTCGTAGTCGTGGAGTCGATGTTCGGACTCCGCGACTGAGCGCATGATCGATCTGCCGGCGTTGCTCACGAAGATGTCGGGGGCACCGAACCGATCGAGCACGGCCTGGGCGACCTCGTTGATGCCCTCCTCGCTGGACAGGTCGCCGACCACCGCGTGGGCCGTACCGCCGGTGGCCTCGATCTCGCGGACCAGGCGGTCGAGTTCGTCGGCTCGGCGGGCGGTGACGACGGCGGTTGCGCCCGCCCCCGCGACCCGCTGGGCCAGCCGCCTGCCGATACCGCTCGACGCGCCGGTGATGAAGACGACCCGCCCGGCGACGCGGTCGGCCAGCGACGGGATGCCCACTCGGGGAACCCGTACCGGCTTGGTCAGGGCGTTGATCGAATAGCGCATCGCGGTGCGCAACGGACTGGGTGCCATGGCGGGTGAAATCCTTTGATCAGGCGGCCGGTTGGGTACCGGGAGCGGCCGCATGCAGGTCGTTGAGATAGGCCGACGCGCGCCGCAGGGCTGCCATGCCTTCGGGGATGATGTCGGCCAGGACCGGGAAGACGTGGATCTGGCGTTCCCACAGCTCGAGAGTGGTTCGGACACCGTTGCCGGCCAGTCGGTGCGCGAAGTCGATGGCGTCGGCTGCGACGAACTCCCGCGACCCCACCTGGATGAGGGTGGGAGGCAGGCCGGCGAGGTCGGCGCACAGCAGGCTGGTGGTGGCCCCGATCCCGTCAGTGCCGCCGGCTTTCAATTCAACTCGTGCGAGGCTGCGGCACAACGCGTTATAGGCGCGCCGGCCGATCAGCGCGTCCCGGTGCCGGCCGCGCCGGTGCGGTGTCGGTGTGAAATCAAGACCCGGTGACCAGCAGACCAACCCGGCCGGACTGCCGAGGTTGCGCTGTCGTGCGGTGAGCGCGGTGGCGACGGACAGGAAGCCACCCGCGGAGTCACCGACGATGCTGATATCGGTGGAACGGTAGCCGCGGTTGAGCAGCCACTCGAATGCTGTTGCGCAGTCGTGTACCGAACTGCTGACCGGAAATCGGGGACCCTGCCGGTAGTCGACCAGCAGGGCGGCTTGCCCGGTCTCACGGACCAGGTGAGAAACCGCCCGGCGATGGGTGTTCGGCCCGCCGACGTAGAACGCGCCGCCGTGTAGATACAGCATGATGTGGGGCGACCGGGGACCGCCGTCCGGCTGGATGATCTCGGCGTACGTTTCGCCCACCCGTACCGGCTCGACGGTGACCCCGGGCAACGAGGGGAGACGCTTGGCGACGAGTTCGGCAAGGGCGAAGGGCCACGGCAGATCGAGCAGGTGGCCGCCGACATAGACCGCCGGCTTCGCCAGTGCAGCGGCGGCACCGGACACGGCCCGGGAGCGGGGGCTTCTTCCCGCAACGAACGAGATGGCCAATTCACCTGAGCGGCTAGGCGTCACAGCGGTGCTCCTTAACAGACGGCTCCGCGCGGGTGCCTCGACCCGTTGCGCGAGAACAATCGAGCTCAAGCTACACGGGTGCGGCGGATTCGGCGGAACGCGGTCTTCCTTGCCTTACCTTGCCCCTTATATTAAATAGATCAGTATCCTATTGGGAGGTTTCATGGCGTTCAAGCCCGGGGCACGCCCGTCGTCGCAGCCGCTGCCGGCGACGCACTGATCATGCAGATTCGGGAGTGGGCGGTTTCCGGGCGCACCGCGTTGATCGTGCACCCGAGCGGTGTCCGGCTCACCTTTGCCGAGCTCGAGGCCCGGGCGAACCGGCTGGCTCATCACTTCCGGGCGGCGGGCCTGCGCGAAGGCGACACCGTCGCGGTGCTGATGGAAAACAACCAGCACATGCACGCCGTGCTGTGGGCCGCGCGTCGCTGCGGCCTGTACTACGCGACCGTCAGCACCCAGCTGACCGCACCCGAAGCGGCCTACATCATTGAAAACTGCGGCGCCAGAGCAATAATCGGATCCGCGGGCACGCAGCACCTATGCGCTGCGCTGGGTTCGCACCTACCCGGCGGGTTACCCGCGCTGCGGATACTGGCTGACGGAGTCCTCGACGGTTGGCAGTCGTACCCGGAGTGCGTCGCTGGACAGCCGGTTCACCCGATCGCGGACGAGGTGGAGGGGGATCTGCTGCAGTACTCGTCGGGAACCACGGGCAGGCCCAAGGGAATCCGCCGAGAGCTGCCGCACACGTCACCGCGGCAGGCCGGGGTGTTGCTGGCGCCGTTGCTGGCCGCTGCCGGAATCGACGGGCAGTCGGTGTATCTGAGCCCGGCCCCGCTTTATCACACCGCGCCGTCGTTCTGGTCGATGTCGGTCCAGGCGCTCGGCGGGACCGTGGTCATGCTGGAGAAGTTCGATGCCCGAGAGGCGTTGGAGGCCATCGAGCGCTACCGCGTCACGCACGCGCAGTTCGTACCGACGATGTTCGTCCGGATGCTCAAACTCCCGGCCTCGGTGCGTGCCAGTTACGACGTGTCCAGCCTGCGCCGGGTGGTGCATGCCGCGGCGCCGTGCCCGCCGGAGATCAAGAGGCAGATGATCGACTGGTGGGGACCGATCATCGACGAGTTCTACGGATCCTCCGAAGGTGCCGGAGCCTCCTACATCCGGGCGCAGGAGTGGCTGTCGCATCCGGGCTCCGTGGGCCGGCCGATGGGCGGGGTGGTCCACATCCTCGGTGAGGACGGCACAGAGTTGCCGGCCGGTGAGCACGGCGAGATCTACTTCGAGGGGGGCCTGCCGTTCTCCTATCTCAACGACGTTGCCAAGACCGCCGCCTCACGTAACGAGCGGGGCTGGGTCAGCGTCGGCGACGTCGGCTATCTCGACGAAGACGGCTATCTGTATCTGACCGACCGCCGGCATCACGTGATCATCTCCGGCGGCGTCAACATCTACCCGCAGGAGGCCGAGAACCTGCTGATCAGCCACCCGCGAGTGCTCGACGCCGCGGTCTTCGGTATCCCCGACCCGGCGATGGGGCAGTCGGTCAAAGCCGTTGTGCAATGTGTGGATCCGGCGGATGCCGTCGACGAGTTCGCGCAGGAGTTGCTGGCCTGGGTGCGCGAGCGGCTGGCGCACTACAAGTGCCCGCGATCGATCTCCTTCGAGGACGTGCTGCCCCGCACCGAGGCCGGAAAAATGCGCAAGGTCGAGTTGGCGCAGCGCTACGGAGCGGCCGCGACCGGCTGACGTGACAACCCGTCGGACGCGTCAAAAGCCCAGCGCCTACAGGTCGCCGGAGTAGTCGGCGGTCAGCCAGCGGTCGGGCCGGATGGTGAACAGCACGCTGGACGCACCGTCCATATTGGCGGCAATGGCCCGGCCGCCCTCTTCGCCCAGGTAGCGGATCGCGATGGCCTCACGCTGGGGAAGTGGGGCCGGGGTGGCCGCATCGACCACGGTGCCTTCCACGATCACGTATTGATAGGGCAGTTCTTCGCGTTGCACCACCAGGGTCACCGCACCGGCCTCTTCGACGAGGCGGGCCTTGCGCCGGCCGGCGCCGGTGTTGACCAGAATGTCGCCGCCGGGGGTGTAGTGGTACCAGATCGGGACGCTGGCCGGCGGTCGGCCGTCGTTGGCGGCCACCGACAACACCCCGACGTGCTTGTCGGCGAGAAACTGCTGACGTTCGGTTTCGGTAAAGGGTTTGGGCATACTGCCACGAACGGCGATCGGCACCGGGCTATTCCGCCGGTTCTCCTCAGATGATCCCCGTGCGGGTGGCCGCCGAGGCTTACACTCCGGCGGTACCTGCCGAGAAGGAGCCCCCAATGCCCGCAGCGGATCTCGTCGTCACCGGCACGGTACTCACGGTCAACGACGCGCAACCGACCGCCGAGGCACTGGCGGTCACCGACGGGCGCATCGTCGCGGTCGGCGACCGTACGGACATGGACGCGTTCATCGGCGCCGACACCCGGGTGTTCGACATCGGCGAGGGCTGCGTACTGCCCGGCTTCATCGAGGCCCACGGGCATCCGCTGATGGAGTCGGTCGTGTTGTCGGGCCGGATGGTCGACATCCGCCCGGTCACCGTGACCGACGCAGCCGCGGTGGTGGATCTGGTCCGCAAAGAGGTGGCCGCCCGGGGCGCCGAGGGGGCCTACGCGATCGGCTGGGACCAGTTGCTGCAGCCGGGCCTGCCCGAACCCACGTTGGCCTGGCTGGACAGCGTCTCCCCGGACGCCCCGCTGGTGATCGTGCACAACTCGGGCCACAAGGCGTACTTCAACAGCGCGGCCGGCCGAGCCGCCGGCCTGAGCCGCGACACCCCCGACCCAGCTGGGGCGAAATACGGTCGCGATGCCGCCGGCGAACTGGACGGCACCGCGGAAGAGACCGCCGCACTCATTCCGCTGCTGGGTGAGGCGATGTTGCCCGGCGACGCCCCGGCGATGCTGCGTGCCGAATGCGCCCGGCTCAACCGGGCCGGGCTGACGACGATTTCGGAGATGGCCTTCGCGCCCCAGTTCCGGCCGCTGGTGCAGGCATTGCATGACGAGTTGACGCTGCGACTGCGCACCTATGAGATCTCCAACGCGGCGCTGCACACGGACGCATCACCGGAAAACGGCGACGACATGCTGCGCCAGGTCGGGATCAAGATCTGGGTGGACGGCTCGCCGTGGATCGGCAACATCGACCTGTCCTTCCCGTACCTGGACACCGACGCCACCCGGGTCATCGGCGTTGAGCCCGGATCATGTGGGCACGCCAACTACACCGGTGAACAACTGACCGAGATCGTCGAGGCGTACTTCCCGCAGGGCTGGCAGATGGCCTGTCACGTGCACGGCGACAACGGCGTCGACACCATCCTCGACGTCTACGAGCACGTCCTGCGTCGGCACCCGCGCCCCGATCACCGACTGCGCCTCGAACACGTCGGCGCCATCCGCCCCGAGCAGTTGCGGCGGGCCACCGCCCTGGGCGTCACCTGCAGTCTGTTCATCGACCACCTCCACTACTGGGGTGATGTTCTGGTCGACGGACTGTTCGGGGAGGACCGCGGATCACACTGGATGCCGGCGGCGTCCGCCATCGCAGCGGGCATGCGCATCTCACTGCACAACGACGCGCCGGTCACCCCCGAAGAACCGTTGCGCAACATCAGCGTGGCCGCCACCCGGCGCGCACCCAGTGGGCGGATCCTGGCCCCGGAAGAACGGCTCACCGTCGAGCAGGCGATCCGGGCGCAAACCCTCGACGCGGCCTGGCAGCTGTTCGCCGATGAGGTGACCGGCTCACTTGAGGTGGGCAAGTACGCCGATCTGGTGGTGCTCTCCGCGGATCCGCGGACCGTGGCCCCAGAGGCGATCGCCGATCTTGACGTACGCGCCACCTTCCTGGCGGGTCGCCAAGTGTTCTGAGCGTGCAGCGCCGGGGCTATTTAAAGGAGCTTTGGGGTCTAAAGTCCTCTGGTGAAGCCAAAGCTGGTTAGGCTAACCTCCATCGCATGACACTTCCGATGCCGGACCGCAAGACCGCTGACCTTCCCGGACACTGGCTCTTCGCCCGCCTCGGCAAACGTGTCCTCCGGCCGGGTGGGCTCGGGCTGACGCACCGGATGCTCGCCGACGCGAACATCGCGGGCGCCGACGTCGTCGAACTGGCGCCCGGCATGGGCCGCACCGCACGCGACATCCTGGCGCACACCCCCGGCACCTACACCGGCGTCGAGGCCGACGACCATGCTGCCGGTGTCGTCCGCTCGGTGGTGGGCGACAAGGGACGGGTGGTCACCGGCCAGGCATCGGAGACCGGGCTGGCCGATGACAGCGTCGACGTGGTCATCGGCGAGGCAATGCTGACCATGCAGACCAATGCCCACAAGTCCGAGATCATGCGCGAGGCCTTCCGGGTGCTGCGGCCGGGCGGCCGCTATGCCATCCACGAAATGATGCTGCAGCCCGCCGATGTGCCGGAGGCCGTCAAGGATGAGGTCCGCACCGCCCTGGCCCGCTCGATCAAGGTCAACGCCCGGCCGCTGACGGCCGCGGAGTGGACCGAACTGCTCACCGAGGCCGGCTTCGAGGTGGAGAAGGTGGGCTACGCGCCGATGGCGCTGTTGGAGCCACACCGGTTGATCGCCGACGAGGGTCTGTTCGGGGCGCTGCGCTTCGTGTTCAACGTGCTGCGCGATGCCGACGCGCGGGCCCGGGTGCTCAACATGCGCGCGACGTTCCGCCGCCACCGCAAGAACATGGCCGCGATCGAGGTGATTGCCGCCAAGCCCGCCTAGGTTTCCCGGGCCGACCCGCCGAGCCGGAATCCAGCGACGCGACACACCGTGGGAGCGTCGCCGGATTCCGGCTCGCGGCATGATGGACAGGTGACAACCCGCGACCGCGACGATTCGGGCCGCCCCCGTAACGCCCGCCCGCGTGACCGGCTGGGCCGCCCGCTGCCCCGCGGCAGCCAGGGCGGGGTCGAAGGTGTTCCCGACGACCTCGACCTGCCGCCGGCCCAGATGCTCGCCTACGCGCAGCTGTTATTGGATGACGGCCTGGCGTTCAACGCCCACGAGGTGCTGGAAGCCGCCTGGAAGCATCGGCCCGCCGCCGAGCGGGAACTGTGGCAGGGCTTGGCACAGCTGGCCGTCGGCGTCACCCACGTCCAGCGTGGCAACGTCGCCGGTGCAGTCAGTCTGTTGCGCCGCGGCGCCGAACATCTGGAGACGGTGCGGCCCCCCGCCCCGTACGGGATCGATCTCGCCGGCCTGCTGGACTTCGCCGCGCGGCTGGCCGACGACCTGGCGTCCGGCGCCGAGATCGGCCCGCAGCGGCTGCACCCGCGGCTGGTCGCGTGAGCGCCCCGATCCGCTGGACGCTTGCCGACGGCCGCGACCTGCTGTTCTTCGCCCTGCCCGGCCGCACCCCGGTACCGGTGCCCGATCGCCGGCCGCTGTCCCCGCGTGACCCCGAGCCGTCGCAGCTGCGCTTCGACCGCACCACCGGCCAGTGGGTGATCATCGCCGCCCAGCGCCAGGACCGCACCTATAAGCCCCCCGCCGAAGCCTGCCCGCTGTGCCCGGGACCGAGCGGACAGACCAGCGAGGTGCCGGCGGCCGACTACGACGTGGTGGTGTTCGAGAACCGATTCCCCAGTCTGGCCGGAGCCGCTGCGCTCGCCGCACCGTCGGACGGTGCGGAGTTCGTTGCTACTCCGGGCAGTGGCCGTTGCGAGGTGATCTGCTTCTCCGCCGACCACACCGGTTCGTTCGCCGACCTGCCGGCGGCACACGCGCTGCTGGTGGTGCAGGCATGGCGGCACCGCACCGCAGATCTGTTGGCCCGTCCGGGCGTCGAGCAGGTGTTCTGCTTCGAAAACCGCGGCGAGGAGATCGGGGTGACGCTGGCCCACCCGCACGGCCAGATCTACGGCTACCCCTACCTGACCCCGCGCACCGCCGCCATGCTGGCTCAAGCTCGTGCGCATCGAGTAGCGCACGGCACCAATCTGTTTGCCGATCTGCTGGCGGCGGAGCGCGCCGAGGGTACTCGCGTCGTGGCTCGGAGCGCACACTGCACCGCGTTCGTGCCGTTCGCCGCGCGCTGGCCGGTGGAGGTCCATCTGTATCCGAACCGGTGGGTGCACAACCTGACCGACCTGACCGACGACGAGCTCGAGGATTTCACCGCCCTCTATCGAAACCTGTTGGGCCGCTTCGACCGTCTCTACGACGCGCCGCTGCCCTATATGGCCGCGCTGCATCAGTACCGCGGCGACGGCGTGCAGGCCGACGGCTATTTCCACGTCGAGCTGATGTCGATCAGACGCAGCGCCACCAAATTGAAGTATCTGGCGGCCTCCGAGTCAGCGATGGACGCGTTCATCGCCGACGTCACCCCGGAGTCCGTGGCGGCTAGGCTGCGTGAGCTGTGATCACCTACTCCGCCCCGGGCCGGGTCAACCTGATCGGCGAACACACCGACTACAACGGCGGTTACGCGCTGCCCATCGCGTTGCCGCAACGCACCAGCGTCATCTACACCCCGGCCGAGACCGACACACTCACCGTGCTCAGCGACCGCGCCGATGAACCGGTGAGCATCCCGCTGGACACCACGCCGGGGCAGATCACCGGCTGGGGGGCGTATGCGGCCGGGGTGATCTGGGCGCTGCGCGACAGGGGTTTTCCGGTCCCCGGTGGAACCATGGATATCCGCAGCGACGTGCCGATCGGCTCGGGCCTGTCGTCGTCGGCGGCGCTGGAATGCGCAGTCCTGGGCGCCCTGGCTTCAGCGGCCGGTCTGCACATCGATCGGATCGAGCAGGCCCGGATCGGCCAGCGCGCCGAGAACGACTACGTCGGTGCGCCGACGGGGCTGCTGGATCAATTGGCATCGCTGTTCGGTGAGGTGTCGCACGCGCTGCTCATCGACTTCCGGGATGTCACTGTGCACCCGGTGGCGTTCGACCCCGACGCCTCCGGGGTGAGTCTGCTGCTGCTCGACTCCGGGCAACGGCACGGCCACGTCGACGGTGAGTACGCCGCCCGGCGGGCTTCGTGTGAGCGGGCCGCCGCCGCCTTGGGGGTCTCCTCGCTGCGGGAGGTCGGCAGTGTTGCGGCGCTGGATGCGGTGACCGACCCGGTCGATGCCCGGCGGGCTCGGCACGTGCTGACCGAGAACGAGCGGGTGCTGGATTTCGTTGCGGCGTGCGCCGAGCTGGACTTCGCCGCGGCCGGAGCGCTGTTCAACGCGTCGCATACCTCGATGCGTGACGACTTCGAGATCACCACCGAGAACATCGACCTGATCGCCGAGAGTGCGGTGGCCGCCGGTGCGCTCGGTGCCCGGATGACCGGAGGCGGGTTCGGCGGCTGTGTGATCGCGTTGGTGCCCGCGGCGCTCACGGTGAAGGTGGGCGATGCGGTGCGTGCCGCGGTCACCGCTGCCGGATACCCCGAACCGGACGTGAGCCGGGTATATGCCGCGGCGGGGGCGGGATAGCCCTCAGATTCCGTAGTCGGGCAGGTCGAAATCATCGCGCACGGCGCCGGCGAACAGGTTCGTCAGCAGCCGCAGGTTCATCGCCCGGATCGCGATGTTGCGGAACCACAGGCCGAAACGTGTTCGGGTGGCGAAGAATCCGAGCAGCTGTGTCGCGTTGGACTGTTTGGACTCGATCAACGGGCGTAGTCGTGCTTCGTAGGCGTCGAACGCACGGCGGTGGTCGCCGCCGGCGCGTTGCAGTTCCCCGGCCAGTATGTAGGCCTCGGTGATCGCCAGGCCGGTGCCTTCGCCCCCGAGCAGCGAGATGCACCCGGCGGCGTCGCCGATCAACAACACGCGGCCCCGCGACCAGTGGTTCATCCGCACCTGACTGACCACATCGAAATACAGGTCATCAGATCGCCTGTCCCGGTCCAGCGCAGCGGCCAACAGTTGCGGGCACTCCCAGCCGGCATCGGCGAACCGGTTGCGCAACTGGGCATTCGGATCGGAAACGTCGGGCGAGGTGTCGCGGAACACGAACAATGCCAGAGTGCGGTCTTCGCGCAGCGCGACCCGGGACACCTGGCGCTCGGGTACCGCATACGTCATGTACGCCAGGTCGTCCCGCGGGCGGTAGCCCTCGACGACGGCGGCGGCCACCTTGCAGCCGAGGTAGTGCTCGAAGTCGGCGTCCGGGCCGAACACCAACCGTCGCACGTTGGAATGCAGCCCGTCGGCGCCGATCACCAGGTCGAATTCTCGCGGCTCGGCGTGGCTGAAACTCAGGCGCACACCGTTGGCGTCTTGGTCGATCGCGGTGATGCTGTCGCCGTAGATCATCTCGACGTGCTCGGCGATGGTGGCGTGAATGGTGGCGGCCAGGTCGCCGCGCGGCAGGCTGGTGAAATCGTCGCCGATCAGATGCCGAAAGACGCTGGCGTCCAACGCGGCCAGCACACGGCCGTCGGCCCCGACGGATCGGACGGACTCGATCTGGTAGCCCTTGTCGAGGATCTGCTCCTCAAGGCCCATCCGCCCCGCGACCGTGTAGCCGACGCCCCAGAAGTCGATCATGTAACCGCCGGAGCGAAAGGCCGGCGCGCGTTCGATCACTGTCGGGGTGTGGCCGGTGCGCTGCAGCCAGTACGCCAGCGCCGTCCCTGCGACGCCCGCACCGCTGATCGCAATCCGCATCTCGCTCAGATCATGTCGTTTTTAGTCAGCCATCTCATCACCGGCCAGCCGACGAACACCGGAAGCCAGCAGGTCAGTACCCGGTAGAGCAGCACCGACGGGACGGCCAGCGCGGCGGGAACACCGAACGCGGCCAGCCCACCGATCAGGGCGGCCTCCACGGCGCCCACCCCGCCGGGGGTCGGTGCGGCGGAGGCCAGGGTGCCGCCGACCATCGTCACCACGGTGACGGTGACAAATGACGTGTCGCCGCCGAAGGCCTCCACACTTGCCCATAGTGCCAGCGCGGCACCCAACGTGGTACCGGCTGCGCCCAACACGATCAAGGCCAGCCGCTGGGGTTCGCGGGCCAGCTCCACCAGGTCTGCGGTGACTTCCTTGAGGCGTGGCCGCAGCGCCGTGGTCAACCACCGGCGCAGATTAGGTACCAGCACCACGATGCCGGCCAACCCGAGTGCCACACCGGCGATCAGATACAGCATGGTCGCACTGGGTACGAAGTGCGACAGGTCCGCTGAGGCACCCGCGGCTGTGGTGAAGATGACCAGCAGGATCACGTGCACGATCACCTGCACCGACTGCTGTAGTGCGACCGCGGCGGTCGCCCGCAGGGTGCTCAGGCCGCCCTTCTGCAGGAACCGGGTGCTCAGCGCCAGGCCACCGACACCGGCCGGTGTGGTGGTGGCCGCAAAGGTGTTGGCCACCTGCATGATCGCCAGATTGCGAAAGCGGACCAGCCCGCTGGCGCACGCCCACAGAGCGCCCGCGGCGCCGACGTAGGTCAGCGACGAGACGATCAGCCCGACCAACGCCCACCACCAGTTCGCCTGCCGCAGCTGGGAGAAGAAGGTGGGCACCTGGCTGATGAAGGGATAGGCGACATACACCAGGGCAACCAGCAGGACCAGCTGGATCAGCTGACTGCGGGTGAACCGGGTGATGGTCTTGGTCTGGATCTGATCGGTACCGGTCTGACGTTTGACCTCCTCGCGGGCGGCGGCGATCACGGTGCCGACGTCGGGCACTGCTTTGCGAAGGCGGGCGGGCACCGCGGACTTGGTGAGCCGTCGCGAGGCGGTCAACACCGCGTTGCGGCCGAAGTACTCCAGTGCCGCCTCCACCGCGGCGGGCGCGCCATACAACGAGGACGTCGTCACCAGCAACTGGGCGATATCGGACTGCAGCTGGGTGTCGGTGGCGCCGTACTCGGCATTGCCGAAACCGCCGAACAGCACTTGGCCGTCGACGACGGTCATCTCCTTGCTGCGCAGGTCGCCGTGCGAGATCTGCTGATCGTGAAGGCGCCGCAGGGATTCCCAGGGCTTGGCCACCGGGGTGGTGGTGCAGTCGGCGATCGGCGTGCCGCGGGGCGGGGTGTGGGCGTACAGGGTCCAACCCCGGTCGAGGGAGGCGACCGCCACGGTCTCGGTGTTGGCGAGCCCGGCCTCCCCGATGGAGATCGCCATCAATGCACGATGCTCCACGGCGCGGTGCAGCGAGGCGTGCAGCGGTGCGGTCTCGGTGGTGCGCAACCGGAATTTCCGCCAGAGCTGCCGCAGCGCACCCCCGCTGCGCTGGTTGGGGCTGTACAACTCGATGGTCACCGGGTGGTCGTCGACGGTGGACAACACCAGGGGGCCGGGGCCGGCCGGCCGGATGACGGCGAGCTCGGAGACGGTGTGACGCCGGCGGGCCAGGGTGCGGACGGTGCCCTCCAGCGGCACCTCCAGTGCAGGTGTGCCGACGATCAGGATCACCAGGGCCCCGACGAACCATCCGACGGCCAGCCCGAGCAGGGAGCGGGCCGGGACGATCGCGCTGACCACCAGGTGGATCGGTACGAAGGCCAGCAGCAGCGCCCACCACCAGCGCCGCCAGCGGGCCGGCAGCCAGGGACCCGAGACGGTCAGCATTGCGGCGAGCATGGCGATCCAGCGCGGGTCGTCGAGGAACTGCGCCAGCGTGGTGGCCAGCCGATCGGAGAGGTCGAAATGCCAGTTCGGAGCCGCCATGCCGGTGCTGCGGATCGACAGCGACACGACGGCGAGCAGTCCGGCCACCGCATAGGCGCCGAGCAGCTTCCACTGCTTGGAGACCACCAGACCGATCAGAATCGCGAACGGCAGCACCAGGATCGCGATGCCGTAGGCGAGGTAGACCAGGTTGGCGTGCACGGGGGAGAGCACCCCGATGATCTGGGATACCGACCGCTCCAGTGCCACCCATTCGTAGCGGGTGACCAGCGAGCTGGTGATGACGGTCGCGAGGAAGAGTGCGGCCAGCGCCAGGCGCAGGATGTCGTTGGTGCGTCGGGTCAGCGGCTGCAGCAGGTTGCCGGTGACGGCGACGTCGCGCCCCTCAACTCGCATGATCTCTTTCGGTCCGTCTCATGCCGCATCGCGTGGCGGCTCGCCACAACTTAACCGGTGAGCTGCGGTATCAGCGCGGTTTGTCGGCGACCTGGAGGCCGCGTCGGGCCGAGCGAGTCCCATGCGTCACACCCGTCACCGCCCGGGATCGGCCTGGGCGATGCTCGGCCAGCGGTGACGACCGTTCGGCGGGGGCGATCCGAGGGGATCAGAGCGGGTAGGTGACCCCGGTCATCTTCTCCGACTCTTCCCACAACCGCAGCCACAGCCGGAGATCCTTCGACAGCTTGTTCGACGGGCATGGTCCCACCGGGCCGCGAGACTGGTTCAGCTTCGTGGGCCCCCAGTAGACGTCCGGGTCGGCGTCGGGCACGGTGGCGGCCAACAGGATCGCCTCGGCGCCGCGCTCCGGCGGCTGGCCGACCAGCGGCACCCCGAACTTGGCGACCAAACCGACGATGGTCTTGTCATTGTCGAACAAGAAGGTGTTCGACACCCCGGGGTGCACGCCATAGGACCGCAGCGGCGAGCCGGCGGCGACCAGGCGCCGCTGCAACTCGCGGGCGAACATCAGGTTGGCCAGCTTGGACTGCGCGTAGGCCAGGTTGCGCTGATAGGGCCGGTGCTCATAGTTGAGGTCGTCGACCCAGAACTTCGGTGTCTGCTTATGCGCAATGCTCGACACCGTCACCACCCGGTCGCTGATCCGGTCCAGCAGCAGGCCGGTCAGCGCGAAGTGGCCCAAATGGTTGGTCCCGAACTGCGCCTCGAACCCGTCCACGGTGCGCCGCTTCGGGATGTTCATGATTCCGGCGTTGTTGACCAGCACGTCGAAGCTGCCCTGCTTCTCGGCGAACTCGCGCACCGAGGCCAGGCTGCCCAGGTCCAGCTCCGCCACCCGGACGTCACCGTCAATGGTGTCGGCGATCTCCTGGGCCTTGGCGGTGTTACGGCAGGCCATCACCACGCCGGCACCCTTGGCGGCCAGGGTGCGGGTGACCACCTCACCCAGACCGCCGTTGGCGCCGGTCACCACGAAGGTGCGGCCGGACTGATCGGGAGTGTCCGTGATTCTGAAAGACATGCCGGTCACCGTACCTGCCGGCCGCGCTCAGCCGACGCCGTCAGGCGTGTTCGCTGACGGCTACCGCACCCCGGTGCGTGATCACGTGCACCCGCCCGGCCGCTGTCACCTCCAGGTAGTCGTCACGCAATGTGACCCGAATTCCGTTGGGCATACCCGGAATCACCAGCTGCACCGACCGGCCGGGTGCCTCATGCAGCACCGCCACCGGGGGATAGCGCAGCACCCGGCGCAGGTCGCGATCCCGGTGGTCGATAAAGATCTGTGTGGCCCGAATGCTGCCGTCGATCACCCATTCCAGGTTGGCGTCCAGAGCGCGAACCCGTTCGCTCGACAGCGGCGACGGCGGCGGGGTGAGCAGGCTGATCAACGACATCGGGTGCTGCTTTTCGACTGCCACGTCGCGGGCCGTCCAGCCCCGAGCGTCGCGCAGCGAACGCAGCGCGCCCCGTTCGACCAGCGCCGCAATGACATTCGCAGGGGCGTCATGTCGGGCGGCCAGGTGCAGCGGGGTGGTCCACTCGGGGCTACCGGGCCGCCACTGGTTGGCGCTGAGCGCCGGGGCGGCATCGAGCAGATCGAACAACGCCGGCCAGTCGCCGGCCTCGGCCGCGTCGGCCAATTTGTGCCCGGCCGCGATGTCCTCCTCCGGAAGCAGTGAAGGTTCCAGCACGCCGGGCCACGATAAAGGGGGTTCGTCCATGCTGCGGAACCGTAGCGAGGCGGTCTGACAACTGCCGCCGGGCGAGTGTGAGCGGCACAGGTTGTCGGTGCCCGTCGATAAATTTGTTCTTCCAGCGCCACCAACGCGGGGCGCCACCAGCGGGAGGCATCAATGCCGGACTCATCGGATAGACCGTCGGTTGTCACGCGTGTTCTCCTCCTGGGGGACCGCGAGACTGTTGAGCACCGCGCGGATCTGGCCACCGATGCCTCCCGGCAGCACTGCATGGTTATCGACGCGTTCGGCTTCGAGGAGGGCGAGGCCGGCGGCACCGATGACTTGACGGAAGTCAATGCGGTGGTGATCGCACTGGGCCGCGCGATCGCCGGCCGGATGGATGTCTGGGTGCCGTTTCCCGGCCCGGACTTCATCCGCGAGCAGCACCTGCGGCGGATGAGCCTGGTGCTGCAACGGCACGGCCTGAACCTGCGGTTGACGCGGGAGCTGTTCTCAGCGCCCACCGATGGCGGGATGAACGAGATCGACTTCGCCCTGCGCCGCGAAGTCCAAGCCGTCGACGACCTTGATCAGGCGGCGCTGGCCGCCGAAGGCGCAGAGAGCCTGAGCCGCCAGATCGAGCAGGCGCTGACCGCGAACCGCGGTCCCCAGGTGGTGCGGCGCATCCCCACCGATGCCACCAGGGGAAGCCGGCATCCGGGGCCTCCGGCCCTTCCCCCGCCCGCGCTGCCGTGGCCGGAACGCAAGCAGCAACTGGAGCGCTACGTGCGCTGGCTGGTTGACGGATGCGGTGTCACCCAGGCGGCCACGGCGCGGGTGCTCAACTCATCCGGGCAGCGCACGCCGACCGGCCGCCCCTGGAAGCCGGGCACGGTGTCGCGGCTGCTCAACGGCAAGTACGACGGTCCGCGGCGGCCCGGTGACTTCACGCCGGATGCAGTAGCAGGGTGAACACCAGCGGTGGGATGACGACCAGCGCCACGGTCAGTGGCGTCGCCAGATAGCCGATGAGCATGCCCAGGCCCACCTGAGCGGTTTTGACGCCGCCGGTCTGCCACATGAAGAACCCGGTCGGCACCACGATCAGGGTCGCGATTCCCAACAGGTACAGCTGGGCGATCCAATAGGGAGTCATCAGCCACGACGCGGTCTCGACGATCGCTATGGTCGCCAGCGCGGCGTGGAAACTGCGCTGACTGTAGCGGTTTTCGGCAGTCGGGGCGCTCATGGGGCGCCCAGCAGCAGCAGGTAGGACAGGGCGTAGGACCAGCCGACGGCGGCCGCTGCCAGACCGGCTCCTCCGAGAGCCAATCCCTGGCCGCGCCGGCGCGGTGAATCAGCGCGCTGCAGCTTCACGCCGATCAGCAGCGATACGACAGTCGCTGCAGTGGTGGCGACCGCGATCACGAGGGAACGTCCGACATCACTGTTGATCGGAAAGCGGCTCAAGAGCCAAGCGAAGCCCACCGCCACTGCGAACACACCCTGGACCATCAGTGGTGCCGCCCACGTGGCGGTCCGCCAGAGGTCCGGACTGCTGTCGCGCAGACGGCTCCGTAATCCGCCAGCCATTTACCAGCTCCTCTCGATACTCATGCGGGGACACCGCCCGGCCTGCCCGGAGCCGACGACGCCGACGGCGGACCGGTGGTCGGACCGAAGTCGGTGGCGGGGATGGGGGTTCGGACGTCGAAGCGCGGATTCCAGGAACCGCCGTGATCGAACGGCGCGAACGCCTTGCCGCCGACGCCGATGTCATGGTGGAACGGCAGATTCAACATCGGGGCATGGCTGCGGCCGGACTGCGCGGGGTCGATCAACACGGTCTGTGCGCCGCCGGGCAGGTCCTGGTACACCTCCAGTGAGGGGTAGTCGGATCGCGTGCCGTCGACGTGGACACCGTCTGGGCCGGGGGTGAACACCAGATCGCCGTTGACGCTGAGGCGATGGTCGCCCAGCGGTCCGTGCTTATCGGTGAGGGCGCCCGGTGCCAACGGGTTGCCGGCGTCGTATTTGATTCGCACCGATCCGTCCGCGGCCTGGGCCACGCTGCCTTGGGGGACACCGACTTTCACCTGGCGTACCGAGCCGTCGGGATTGAGCTCGACGGAGGGATTCTGGCGCATCACCACGATGCCGTTGTCGTAGTCGATGTAGGTGGTGACCTTGGTGTCTTCGGGGTCGAAGTCCTTCGCTGCGCCTCGGCCGTTGCCCGCATCACGTGACAGGATGCGATGCACCCATGGCTGCTCGATCCACTGCGACGAGCGCACCACACCCTGCCCGGCCACCGGATCGATCTTGACCACCCGAACTTCGGACTGCGCGCCGTCGAACGTGGGGTTGTAGGTGTGTGCGTCGAGTGCGGCGGCGGTGGTCCAATCCGATGCCGACACTGGCTCGCGGCCGAATACTGTCCGGAAGGCCTCGACCTGATTGCGCCGCCGCTCGTCTTCGGTGGCCGGGGCACGTTTGATGGTGTGGTCGACGGCCTGAATACTCGGCCGGTCCTCGACCGCATAACCGCCACCGAGAGCTTGTGTCGCCCGTGCCCGCGCCTGACTGTCGGCGACGGTGTCGGCGATCACCTGGTGAATGTCGAGGGCCTTGGCGCGCAGGAAGCGCTGGAACTGGCGGGCTCCGGCGGGAGTGTCCAGTGCCAGTGCACGATGGTGGGCCAACGCTGCGCGGATCTCGGCCTCAATGCCGTCCAGACGCCTACGGCCCTGCAGGGCCACCTGGGTGGCACCGTGGACCGTCGCGAGGAAAGCCCGGTCGGCCAGGACCGACTGCTGCAGCCGCAGCGCCAGGGCACCCTCGCGTGCTCGGGCGGTGTCGGCGTGGGCGCCGAGTTCCTCGGGCATACCGGCGACGCTAGTTCAGCGACGGCGATCCCGGTATTCACCCGAAGCCGGCTCGGGGTCAGTCCTTGAAATAGACCAGCTGATGCGTGCTGGCCAGCAGCGCGCCCGCCCTCGACCACAGGTGCGCACTCTGATCGAAGTATCCGCGCGAAAACCGATTCGCGTGCGCGCTGGCCAGCAGGAAATCGCTTCCGATCGCATCGATCTCGGCTTGATCGGCGTGAAAGTAGGTGGTCAGGGAGATGGTGCCGGCCGGCAGGAAGCGGCCGCTGCGTAAGAACACCCGAGGGAAGAACACGTCAGACAGGCACGCCAACGCCGCGAAGTCGAGCGGGCGGTCCTCGGCGTCGCGCACCCACAGTGTGGTGGTCGACGAGGCGCTGGGCGCTACGGCTTCGGTGGGGACCGGGCCGTCGGTGAAGCGCATGTCGTAGCGCTTGGCCCAGACGATGGCATCGACGAATCTGCCCGGGGCGACATCCTCGGGGGCGGGGACACTCGGCGGGTGGCTTTCGTCGTCGGCCCAGGTGTCGCGGTGCAGCCCGAACAACGCGCTGGCGGTGGTCTTGACCTCGTCGCCTTGGCGCAGTTCAAGCACCCAGTGCTGGTTGCTGCGGTTGGTTCGGACGGCGCGCAGTGAAATGTCGAACTCGCCGTCGGCGATCGGTGCGGCGAAGTTGACGGTCAGCGCCAGCGGGTCGCCGATGCGCTCGGGATGGGATTGCACGGCGCGCAGCAAGACCGCCGCGGTGATCCCGCCGAACGGCCCGACCATGTTGGCCCACTCCGGGTGGGTCACGCCACGAAAGGTCTCGGCGTCGACGGTCTCGAGCTGCATGGCGCGGTCGAAGGGGTGTGCTGTCACTAGGGTCCTTGGGCGGTGATCGGAGCGTTCCCAATCACGCTATCGCGGGCGCGGGGAACACCCGCCGCATGCTCAGCCCGGATTGGTCGCGGTGACCACCCAGGTGCGGCCCGGGAACTGCACCACACCGTTGACCCGCTGCCGGCGCAGCTCCGCACGCAGCTCCTCGACCACCTGCGCCCAGCCGTCGGCACCCAGCCTGGGCTCCAGTTCGGCGCGGGCCTGCTGGCCGGTGCGGTTGGCCAGGATCAACGTCAGCCGTTCCTCGACGCCGTCGCTGCCGCCGATCCCGAAGTTGCACATCCCGTCGAACGCTTCCACCGCGATGTCGGTCCAGCCGGCGTCGGTCAAGACGGTGCGCACGCGCTCGGGATCACCGAAGGCCAGCGGACCCGGTGCCGTGGGATCCAGCGGCGGCGGGGGTGACTCCAGTTTGGCGGCCAGGACATCGACGCCCGCGGTGAACATCGGATTGTCGCCCTCGCGCCAGCACACGAACGCCAACCGGGAGCCGGCGGTCGCCGCGCGACGGATGTTGCTGAACGCGGCCACCGGATCGTCGAAGAACATCACCCCGAACCGGGAGATGACCCGGTCGAACGCTGCCCCGCCGGCGAATGCGCGCAGGTCCAGGGTCTGGGCGTCGCCCAGACTGACGGTGGCCTCGGGAACCCGCCGGCGCGCCGCCTGCGCCATCGGCTCGGAGATGTCCACACCGAACGGGACGGCGCCCAGGGCCGCGGCGCGCTGCAGCAACGTGCCCGAGCCGCAGCCGATGTCGAGCACCCGCTCGCCTGCGCCGATGTCGGCGGCCTGCATGACCGCGTCCGCGAACGGCGCCAGCACCGCCTCGAAGATCGCTGCGTTGTCCACCCAGTCGACGCCCTGGGCCGCCCACGCCTGCTGCTGTTCCTCGTTCGCCATGCCCTCAGGGTAGGGGCCGAAATCCGGGTGGATGGCGCGCGGCCCATGATGTTCAGGTAGGTCAACGGTGAAGGAAAACCACATGCCCGACGCTCCGCTGCGTGACGATCACCTTGAGCTGCTGCGCCGACGCGCGCTGACCGAGGACGCGGCCCGCCCGCACACGGTGCAACGCCGGCACGACGCCGGGGGCCGCACGGCCCGCGAGAACATCGCCGACCTGGTCGATCCCGGGACCTTCGTGGAATACGGGCGGTTCGCGATCGCGGCCCAACGCGCCCGCCGCGACATCGACGACCTCATCGCCAACACGCCCGGCGACGGCCTGCTGGCGGGAACCGCCACGATCAACGGAGCGCTGTTCGGGCCCGAACGCGGCGCCTGCGCGGTGCTGTCCTACGACTACACCGTGTTGGCCGGCACCCAAGGTGCGATCGGCCACTTCAAAAAGGACCGCCTCTTCGAGCTGATCGAACGGATGCGCCTGCCAACCGTCTTCTTCGCCGAAGGCGGCGGCGGCCGGCCCGGTGACACCGACTATCCGACTGTGTCGTCCCTTGACGTTCCGGCATTCGCGTTGTGGGCCAAGCTGTCCGGGCTGGTGCCGCGTATCGCGGTGGTCAAGGGCCGCTGCTTTGCCGGCAACGCGGTGATCGCGGGCGTCTCGGATCTGATCATCGCGACCGCGGACACCTCGATCGGCATGGCGGGCCCGGCGATGATCGCCGGCGGCGGATTGGGCGACGTCGCACCCGATGACGTGGGGCCGCTGTCGGTGCAGGCACCCAACGGCGTCGTCGACGTCGTAGTGGCCGACGAGGCCGAGGCCGTCGCGGTGACCAAACGCGTTCTCGGCTACTTCCAAGGCGCCACCACGCCCGGCTCTGCGGCAGACCAGGACGCGCTGCGCACCATGATCCCTGAGCGTGCGCGGCGCGCCTATCCGCTCAAGCCGATCATCGAGACCCTCGCCGACGTTGATTCGGTGACGTTCCTGCGGGAGCGGTTCGCGCCCGAGATGGTCACCGCGCTGGCTCGTATCGACGGCCGCCCGGTGGGGATCATCGGCAACAACACCATGGTGATGGCCGGAGCCATCACCGCCGCCGCCTCCGACAAGGCCGCGCGCTTCCTGCAGCTCTGCGATGCCTTCGGGCTGCCCATCGTGTCGCTGGTCGACTGCCCCGGCTACATGGTCGGCCCTGCTGCAGAGGCAGAAGCACTGGTACGGCGGGCTTCTCGGCTGCTGGTAGCGGGCGCGGCGCTGCGAGTGCCGCTGATCGCGGTGATCCTGCGGCGCGGCTACGGCTTGGGTGCCCAGGCCATGATGGGCGGCAGCCTGCATGAGCCGGTGCTGACCGTGGCCTGGCCGAGCGCGCATCTGGGCCCGATGGGGCTCGAAGGTGCGGTCCGGTTGGGACTGCGCAAGGAGCTGGACGCCATCGCCGATCCCGACGAGCGGGAGGAACGCGTCCGGCAGGCCACCGCCGCCGCGCAGGAGAACGCCAAGGCGCTCAACGCCGCAACGCTGTTCGAAATCGACGACGTCATCGACCCCGCCGAGACGCGCGGTCTGATTCTCGCAACGTTGGCGGCGTGCGCCGAATACGGACGCGACCTGCCGCCCCGGCGTTTCGTCGACACGTTCTAGCGCACCGGGGTTGATCAGAGCAGCCGACCAACCACCACGAATGCCGCCACCGCGAACAGCACGGCGTTCAAGGCCACGCTCTTGGGCTCCTGCAGGCGGGAGTGCGCCCACGCCGCCCCGATCATGACCACGCACAGACCTGCGGCGGCCAGCGGCGTCAGCACCTGCCCGATCCCGGTGAGTCCCGGCGCGACGAGTCCGAGGGCCGCCAGCAGTTCCATCGCCGCGGTGAAGCGCACCACCGGCATGGGAAACATCGCCACCCCGGTCTGGCCGGTGTCCAGCAGACGCTGGCGCGCCATGGTGAGTTTGGCGCCACCGGAGGCGGCGAATATGGCGGCCAGAGCGAATTGAGCCGTCCACAGTGCGATGTTCATCGTTTTGTCCTTCCTGTCGTGGGTGTACCTCTGCTAGGACGGAAGGTGGTCGGTGAATGTGACAGTTCGCTGGTGTCACACTTGCCCGCGCGCAATCGTCTACATGACATGAGCAGAAACGGTGAGCGACGGCTTCCGCCGCGCCGTCCCCAACCAGACGAGGTGATTGTCATGACGGTCGACCTGCCCTACATCGACGAGCACACGCTGCGGGTCGACGCCCCGCGCGACCGGGTGTGGAAGGCCCTGCAGCGCTATGTCGATGCCATGTTGCGCGCCAACGAACGCAATCCGCTTCTCGTGCCGCTCGGCCTACGTCCCCGTGCCGGTTTCGCGGTGGCTGAAAGTGTTGAACCGCAACGGATCGTCCTAGCCGGTCAGCATCGCTTCTCGCGCTACCGGTTGGTGTTCGAGCTCACCGACGAGCGGGCGGGTGCCACACGGGTGCACGCGCACAGCTATGCGGCTTTTCCCGGCCTTCACGGCAGTGTCTACCGCGCTCTGGTGATCGGGACCCGGATGCATATCGTCGCGACGAACTATCTGTTGCGGCAGATTCGCGCCGCGGTGGCAACCGGCTAGCAGGTGCGTTCGGCGATCACTGCGCCGACGCCCAGTCCTCGGTGAAAGTGTAGCCAGCATCGCTCGCAGGAGGCTGGCGGTTCGGGGTTCCGGTTGCCCGCCCGAGGTCGGCATCTGCTGCCACCAGCACCCTCGGGGCCGTGTCAGCGGCCGGTGGTGGTGTCCAGCGTCAGCTCCCACGCCGACAGCCACGGTGTGATGGTCTGGGCAATCGAAAAGGGATGCGGGTCTTCGCACTTCGGCTCGGAATAGGTGCCGTCGGATACCGCAACATAGATGCCCACCGCCTCGGCGGCGCCGTCATCGCGCACCCGGTACACCGGCCCGCCGGAGTCGCCGCAGGTACCGCCGGCTTCAAACCGGACCTTGTTGGTTTCGCTGGCCACCACCGGGCCGCACAACGGCTTGCCGCTGCGGATCCCGTAGTGACACAACACATCGCCCTCCAAGACATGTTCGGCCACCCCGACCACCGGGTGCCCATCGACGACCGACGTCAGGGGAATCTTCCCCGGGTCGTCGAGGGTGATCAGCCCGATGTCATAGTCGTCCCAGTCACTGCCGTCGCTGACGGTCTCGGTGAACGTACCGATGGTGCGATACGCGTAGGCGCCGCCGTAACGGATCACCACCTGACCGGGCCCGCCTCCCGGGTTGCAGTGCCCGGCCACCAGCAGGCCGGGCTGGCCGTCGTGGGTGCGCACCAGGAATCCGGTGGTGCAACTGATACCCGCGTGATCGCCGCCGGGGGAGACGTTGATGCCGATGCCGGGCCCGATGGCGTGCGCGATTGGGACGGGCATGTGTGAGTGCATCGGGTGGGTGCGATTCACCTGGTAGAGGCCGACGAATATCGCGATGACGACGACGGCGGTCCCGATCCGCCACGCCGCCGTCTTCAGCGTCTCCCCGCGGTGCCCTTCCGTCACCGTGGCAAGGGTAGTTCCACCCCTGCGCGCTGCGTGCGCCGGAACTCCTCGGCGAATGCCGTCGCGAGTCCAGCAGCTCGTCGACGGTACTCCGCGGCGGTCAAATCCTGTGCACCGGCGGCATATCGGCTGGCGAGGCGGGCGAGAGCATCGGCCCCCTCGTTGAGGGGGTGGCCCTGATGCGACTTCACCCAGGAAAAGCTGAGCCGGTTGCGTTGCGTGTGAATCCTCCGCTGGGCCAGTACCAGGCCCGCTGTGCGGCCGTCCGCGCGTTGCGTGGTGTACTCGGCAGGCAGGATGGGGGAACCGGCCGTCCAGCGCTGGAGCATCGCGATGGCCTGGCAGCTGTCGCTGAGCACCGTGAGATGTCGTCTGCGCAGTTTGCTGACCGCTGCATGCACTGCGCGCAGTTCAGCAATAAGGACGACCTTGCGGCCGATCTGCCTCGTGGAATGGCGGAATCCGCACATCCCGTATTCGCCGGTGGACGCCAGCCAGCCATAACCTGTGAACTCGCCGCGGACCGAGCCATCGGTAGCCACCCAGATCGATGGAATCGGACCTGATCGGCAGGCTGGTGGGGCTAGGCGGCGGCGCTTCGGCTGCCAATGCGGCCTTGGCTGCGCGCATCAGAGGCAGATCGGCATGTCTGGGCATCTCCACCGTCACGCCCGGCAGGAGCACGCTGATCTCCGGAGCATGGCGCCAAAGCATGTTGGATGCAGTCAGGTTCACTAAGAAGCGTGTCCTGCCCATGGTCGGATTTTCGACGTGAATCTGCCTGATCACGTCCAGCACGGCCACTTCGAGGGAGTCGGCGGTGACGTGACCGGACCAGTCGGCTGTCGTGGAGCAGGCGGTGGAAACGAAAGATCGGCCCGGTCTTGCCGGCGAACGCAATGGCAACCGATGTGAGGGGCTGGTGCTGCGCGAAGACGATGTCGGTGCGTGGCGGCCGCGGGGTGGGCACCGGCACCGGCCGTAGCGGGGGTTCGGGCATGGCTGCACCGTAGATGCGGGGGCTGACAGTCCGTACGGACCTCAAGCACAGGCGGGGGCGAGGCGGGAGTGATTGCCAAGGCGCGCCATGATCCCGGTCGATGATGACGGGGTTGCGTAGGCTGGCCAGATGGCGTCTCCGACACTGACCGCCGACTTTGCTCGCGAGTTCCCCGAGCTCGCCCAGCCCTGGCAGGCCGCCATACCCCCGGAACCGAAGTTGCTGGTGCTCAACGAGAAGTTGGCCGCTGAACTGGGGTTGGATCCGTCCTGGCTGAAAAGCGCCGAGGGCCTCAAACTGCTGACCGGTACCGATGTTCCCGACGGCGCCACCCCGGTGGCCCAGGCCTATGCCGGGCACCAGTTCGGCAAT
Source organism: Mycolicibacter nonchromogenicus (assembly GCF_002101775.1). Taxonomy (GTDB): domain Bacteria; phylum Actinomycetota; class Actinomycetes; order Mycobacteriales; family Mycobacteriaceae; genus Mycobacterium; species Mycobacterium nonchromogenicum. Next base: position 210,218 of record NZ_LQPI01000040.1, read on the forward strand.
TACGTGCCACTGCTCGGTGACGGTCGCGCCCTGCTGCTCGGTGAACTCGACGGCCAGCACCGCCGCGACATCCACCTCAAGGGCTCCGGGCCGACTCCGTTCGCCCGTGGCGGCGACGGGTTAGCCGTGGTCGGTCCGATGCTGCGCGAATACGTCATCAGCGAAGCGATGCACGCGCTGGGGATCCCCACCACCCGGTCGCTGGCGGTGGTGGCCACCGGAGCGCCGGTGCAACGGGAGACACCGGTACCCGGGGCGGTACTGACCCGCGTCGCCGCCAGCCACCTGCGGGTCGGCAGCTTCCAGCTGGTCGCCCAGCAGGCCCGCGCCACCGGCGACCTGGGGCTGCTGCGCCGGCTGGCCGATTACGCGATCGCCCGGCACTACCCCGATGCCGCGCACACCGAAAACCCTTACCTCGCACTGTTTCAGGCTGTCGTGGAAGCCCAGGCGTCGCTGATCGCACAGTGGATGCTGGTCGGATTCGTGCACGGCGTGATGAACACCGACAACATGACCATCTCCGGGGAGACCATCGACTACGGGCCGTGCGCATTCATGGAGGCCTACGACCCGGCGACGGTGTTCAGCTCCATCGACCACGCCGGCCGTTACGCCTACGGCAACCAGCCGCTGGTCGCGCAGTGGAACCTGGCCCGGTTCGCCGAGAGCATCCTGCCGTTGCTCGCCGCCACCGAGGAGCAGGCGCTGTCGGTGGCCGTGGAAACCCTCGAAGGGTTCATGCCGCGCTATCACGGCCTGTGGTCGGCGGGGATGCTGGCGAAGTTCGGGCTGTCGGCCGACGCGGAGGCTGCCGCACTGATCGACCAGGCGTTGGCGCTCATGACCGAGCACCAGGTGGACTACACCTCGTTCTTCCGGCGCCTGTCCGCGGCGGGGCGCGGGGACACCGAGGCACTGCCCGCGGCGTTCGGTGACTGGCTGGGGCGCTGGCGGGTGCTGCAGCCCGACGTCGACGCGATGGACCGCATCAACCCGGTCTACATCGCGCGCAATCACCTGGTGGAGCAGGCCTTGGCGGCCGCGATGCGCGGCGACCTGACTCCGGTGGAGAAGCTGTTGGACGTGATCACCGAGCCCTACCGGGAGCGCGATGGCTGGGCCGCATACGCCGAGCCCGCGCCGCCGGAATTCGGGACCTACCGCACCTACTGCGGGACCTGACGGCCAGCAGAGCTGTATGTGGCACTGTCGCCGGCAGGCGGGGCTATCCGGGGTCTGCACGTGGCTAGCTGGACTCGGCTACCTGTACCAGACTTGGCGCCAACCGAAGGGGGGCACCGAAATTGGACGTGGAATGGAGCCGGGTTAACGCCGCCCCGAGGGCCTGCGTGCAAGCCGCGCCTGCTCGGCATGAATTCCAGAGTGATATCACCGGATGGAAATAGCTATCATCGAGGGTGTGAAACAGCTCCTCCTGCGGGTCCCCGAGGAACTGCACCGACGACTGGTGGCCCGCGCCGCGCGCGAGGGCCGCAGCCTGAACGCGGTGGCCACCGAGATTCTCGACGCGGCAGCCGAGGCGGACTCGGGTGACAGGCGGGCGAAGCTGCGTGCGGCGGCGACCGCATCCGGCGCCCTGCGAACCGTGACCGCAGATCCGGTACGCACGGCTCGCCGACAGCGCGCCATCGCATCGACCCGGGGCCTGGGGGCGCAGCTAGACCGTCTGCTCGCCGACGAGCGCGACCGGACGTGATCGCCTACTTGGACTCGTCAGTCTTGGCGCGGGCCTATCTGGCGGACGAGGACGGTCATCAGCAGGCAACCGCCCTGCTTGCAGATCCCGACGTTGCCACCGTGACCGGTACCTGGACCCGGATCGAGGTTTCCGGTGCTCTTGTGCGTGCGGCCCGCGCCGGCCGCGCCGACGAAAAGGGACTCCTGGCAGCGCTGGACGTCGACCTTGCCGGGCCGGTCATCGTTCTGGGTGCGCCGCAGGAGCAGGTGGAAGAAGACGCCCTCAAGCTCGTTCGTCGGTACGCACTGCGTGCGATGGACGCCTGGCACCTGGCGGTCGCCGCGCTGGTCGTGCCACCGCTGCTCGAACCCGGTGAACAGCGGGGATTCGCTTCCCGGGACGCTGCGCAGCGACAGGTCGCTGAACACCTGGGCTTCATTGCGATCTAACCGGGTGCTGTCGCAGGCGCAATCCGCTGCAAACGCATCCCATGCCCCGGATATCTGCCCCTCAGTCCGGCGCGGGAATCAGCGTGGCCTCGGGTGTGTCCCGGGCTGCCCGGTGTGTGCCCTGATAGGGGTGTGATTGCGGAGCCTGAGGTCCCGGCACAGCGGTATGGCGGTTCTTCGGACCGCCGTTCTCGCTGATCTCGAAACGCTGCGCCAGACGCGCCAGCGGTCCGGGCGCCCACCAGTTCCACCTGCCCATCAGGTGCATGAACGCCGGCACCAACACCATCCGGATCAGCGTGGCATCCGCCAGAACCGCCAACGTCATACCCAGCCCGAGCATGCGCATGAACGACACCTGGGCGGCGATCAACGCCGCGAACGAGATCGACATGATCAGGGCCGCGGCGGTGATCACCCGAGCGGTGTGCGCCACCCCCTGCGCCACACTCTCGTCGTTGTCCTCGCGGGTGCGGCCCGAGGCCAGCCAGTACTCCCGGATCCGGGACACCAGGAAAACCTCGTAGTCCATCGACAGCCCGAACGAGACACAGAACAGCATCACCGGCACGTTGGCGACCAGCATCCCGGTGGGCGTCGTGCCCAGCGCACCGAGATTGCCGTCCTGGAATATCCAGACCAGCGCCCCGAATGCAGCCGCCAGCGACAAGATGTTGAGGATCAGCGCCTTGATCGGCAGCACCACGCTTCCGGTCAGCAGGAACAACAACCCGAACGTGATGGCGGCGATCAGCCCCAGCACGTGCGGCAGCCGGTCGGTGATGGCAGCGACGCTGTCGCGGTTGATCTGCGCCAGCCCACCCATCTGTGGCCGCTGGCCACTTGGTCCCAGCACCTGGTGTAGCCGATCGAGCTGAGCTTCGGAGGCATCGGAGAACAGTGGGGCGGTGCCGGAGACGGTGAACAGCACGGCGTCGTCGTTGATCCCGGTGGCCGCCGAGGGATCACCCACCCGCTTGCCGGCGACGAAGGTGCCGGTGGGTGCCGACACCGACGACACGTCGGGCACCTGGGACAACTCGGCGGCATAGCGATCCAGCTCCTGCGGTGCGATGGCGTGCGCGTTGCGCACCACGATCGGCACCGCGCGGTCGGAGTCATTGGCGAACTGCTCGCGCAGCGCGTCGCCCACCTGATGCGCCGACGCGGATCGGGGGAGCACCCGGTCGTCGGGGTAGCCCCACCTGACCCCGAGAAACGGCACCCCGACCGCCACCAGCAGCGTGACCACCGCCAAGCCGATCGGCAACGCATGGCGGGCGACGAACTTCGTTGACCGGTACCAGAATCCCTGCTCGATCGGCTTGGGGACCGGCTCAGGCCGCCGCAGCAGCCGCCGGATCGGCCGACGCAGGTTCAGTGCGTCCAGCCGCGGCCCCAGCAGGGCGATCGCCGCGGGAGTGACCACGATCGACGCGATCGCCACGAACGCCACCGTCGCCACCCCGGCGTAGGCGAACGACTTGAGGAAGTACATCGGGAACAAGGCCATGGCCGCCATCGACAGTGCGACGGTGATCGCCGAGAACAGCACGGTGCGCCCCGCGGTGGTCATCGTTCGGATCAGCGCGCGATCGGGGGCCACACCCTCGGCCAGTTCGTCGCGGTAGCGGCTGATGATCAGCAGGGTGTAGTCGATCGCCAGCGCCAAGCCCAACGCGGTGGTGAGGTTCATCGCGAAAATCGACACGTCGGTGCCCAGCGCGATCAGCCGCAGCACCGCCATCGAGCCGACGATCGCGATTCCGCCCAGCGCGACCGGCAACGCGGCCGCCAACAGACCGCCGAAAACCCAGACCAGCACCGCGAAGCTCAGCGGGATCGCGATCGACTCCATCAGCAGCAGGTCATGTTGATTCTGGTGATTGATCTGCGCATAGACCATCGCCCCACCGCCGGCGCGAACGCTGACCCCGTCGCGGTCGTGGGCCAGCTGGTCGGCCAGCGTGCGGGCATATTTCTGTGCGTCGTTCTCGCCGCCCTTGAGGTTGGCCACGATCAGACCGGCGGAACCGTCGGTACTGGTCAGTCGGGCGGCCGCCGACGGTGGATCGGTCCACGGCGAGCTGACATTGAAGACATGCGGTGACTGGCGCAGCTGTTCGGCGATGTCGGTGCCGACCGCCCGCGCCCGCTCACTGTTGGCGCCCTCGGGCGAGCTCACCAGAATCAGCAGTTGCTGATCACTTTGGCCGAACTTCTCGGTCAGCAACGCGGTGGCCTGCGCCGACTCCGAACCCGGATCCTGGAAGCCGCCTGCAGACAGATTGTCCGCCACGGGAATCCCGAACACCGCGGCCGCGACCATCACCAGCCCGGCCAGGGCCAGGACGCGGCGTGGAGCAGCGAGGGCCAGCAGGGCTATCCGGTGCAGCACGTAGTGACCTTCCGCCGAAATGGTCCGCCGGAGATACCGGCGGCCCCCCTTTCGACAACATACGTAGTCGGCGGCCCGCGCGTTCAATATTTGTTAGTCAACGCACAATCTCGGTCAGACTCTCCCCGCCGTTGAACCACGGCTGCGGCGGTGCCGTGACCCCGACATGAACAACACACCCTCCGTGGCCGCGGTAGCGGTCGAATTCCCTTCGCACCAACACGGTCAAGCCGAGGTGATGGCCGCCCTGTCGGACTTCGCCAGTCCCGACTTTCAGCGATTCGCCAGCCACAGCGGCGTCGCCACCCGCCAACTGGCCCTGCCGTTGTCTCGCTACTCCACGCTCAGTGGCTTCAGTGAGGCCAACGATGAATACCTCGACATCGCTCTGGATCTGAGCGAGCGGGCGCTGCTGGCGGCGCTGGAACGCGCCGGAATCGCCCCCGCCGATGTCGATGTCGTGTTCTCCACGACAGTCACCGGTCTGGCGGTTCCCTCGCTGGAGGGGCGACTGGTCAGCCGGATCGGGCTGCGCTCCGACGTCAAACGCATCCCGTTGTTCGGGTTGGGCTGTGTCGCCGGGGCAGCGGGTCTGGCCCGGGTCCACGACTATCTGCGCGCCTTCCCCGACCATGTGGCGGCCTTCATCGCCGTCGAACTGTGCTCTTTGACGATGCAGCGCCAAGACCACTCGGTGGCAAACCTGGTTGCCTCCAGCCTATTCGGTGATGGCGCCGCCGCGGTCATCGCGACCGGTGCCGAGCGGTCCGCGACGGGACCGAAGTTGTTGGCCACCCGCAGTCAGACTTACGCCGACACCGATGACGTCCTGGGTTGGAAGATCGGCAGCGAGGGCTTCAGCATCGTCTTGTCGGTGGAGATCACCAGGCTCGTGCAGAAGTACCTCGGCGACAACATCCGCGAGTTTCTGGCCGAGCACGGCCTGGTCAGCGACGACATCTCGACCTGGATCGTGCATGCCGCCGGTCCGAAGGTGATCGATGCGATCGAGGACCTGCTGCATCTGCCGCCGGAGGCCCTGACGCCGACCCGAAACTCGCTGCGCGACCACGGGAACCTGTCCTCGGTGTCTGTGCTGGACATCCTTGACGGCATCGAAGGTGCTCCGCCGGCGCCGGGATCCCTGGGCCTGATGATCGCGATGGGACCGGGATTTTCCGCCGAACTCGTGCTGATGGAGTGGTAGACATGTACTACCTCTTGGTGTTGGCGGTGGGAATTGAACGGCTCGCAGAGTTGGTGGTGGCCAAGCGCAACGCGCGATGGGCGTTTGCCAACGGCGGCACCGAATTCGGGCACCGGCATTATCCGGCCATGGTTAGCATCCACTTCGCGCTGCTGCTCAGCTGCGTCGCCGAGGTATGGCTGTTGCACCGGCCTTTCATCCCGTTGCTGGGCTGGCCCATGGTCGCGGTCGCGATGTTGAGTCAGGGACTGCGCTGGTGGTGCATCGGCACGCTGGGCCGACGCTGGAACACCCTGGTGATCGTGCTGCCGGAACGCTCGCTGGTGCACGGCGGCCCCTACCGGTGGATCCACCATCCCAACTATGTGGCGGTGGTGTTCGAGGGGTTCGCGCTGCCGCTGATTCACACCGCGTGGCTGACCGCGTTGTGGTTCAGCCTGGCCAATGCGGCGGTGTTGCGGGAAAGGCTTCGGGTGGAGAACGTCGCGCTGGGGTACCGGTGACCGGCTTCGATGCCGACCTGCTTATCGTCGGTGGCGGGCCCGGGGGGCTCGCCACCGCGTTATGCGCTCGGCAGCAAGGGCTTTCGGTGATCATTGCCGATCCCCGGACCAGCCCGATCGACAAGGCCTGCGGAGAGGGTTTGATGCCGGGCGGACTGGCCGTCTTGAAGTCGCTCGGCGTGGACCCCGTCGGCATGCCGCTGCGCGGCATCGCCTATCTCGACGAGCAGCGCCGGGCCCAGGCAAGCTTTCGCGACGGCCCGGGACGCGGCGTGCGGCGCACGACGTTGCATGCCGCTATGACCGATCAGGCCAAACAGAACGACGTCGACTGGATTGCGACCAAGGTGGACGACGTGATCCAAGACGCGGGGGGCGTCACGGCGGGTGGCGTACGGGCCAGATGGCTGATCGGCGCCGACGGGCTGCACTCGGTGGTTCGCCGTTGTGTCGGGATCTCCTGTGTGGCAGGCTCTCCGCGGCGCTTTGGGCTGCGCTGGCACTACCAGGTTCCGGTGTGGTCGGAGTTCGTCGAGGTGCACTGGTCACGGTGGGGGGAGGCCTACGTGACGCCGGTAGAGCCGGGCCTGGTGGGGGTGGCCATCTTGTCGCCGCATCGCCCGCAGCTCGACTGGTTTCCGTCCCTGGCCGCCCACCTCGCCGACGCTCAACGCGGCCCCGTCCGCGGCTGTGGGCCCATGCGGCAGGTGGTTTCGCGTCGTGTCGCGGGGCGGGTGCTGCTGGTCGGCGATGCCGCCGGCTACGAAGACGCGCTGACCGGCGAGGGCGTCAGCCTGGCCGTCAAGCAGGCGGCTGCCGCAGTCGCGGCGATCGTCGACGGCAACCCGATGTCTTACGAGCGCGCCTGGCACTCGATCACCCGCCGGTACCGGCTGCTCACCCGCGGCCTGGTGCTGACCAGCGCCTGGCAACCAGCCCGGCGGGCTCTGGTTCCCGCTTCGTGCGCGCTGCCTAGCGTGTTCGGCGGCGCGGTGCACCTGCTGGCGCATTGAGTGTCTGCTCGACGGCAGACAGCACCATCTGGGTGGAGCCGCGGGACCCGACCGTGATGCGCACGCCGCCATCGGGATAGCCGCGGACGCGCAGGCCGTTGTCGGCGAAGATCTCGCTCCATGGCCGGCCCGTGGCCGGCAGATACACAAAATTCGCGTGGGAATCGGTGGTGTACACCCCGGTTGCCCGCAGCCGGGCCCGCAGATAGCTGCGTTCGGCGACGATGTGGGCGATGCGCTGCTGTAGCTGGTCCTCGGCGGCGTAGGAGGCCGCCACCGCGACTGTGCAGCCGGCGCCGATGCCGAAGGGCAGCTGCATGGACCACAGCCGCTCGGCCAGCGCCGGTGCCATCAGTGCGTAGCCGATGCGGAGCCCGGCCAGACCATAGGCTTTGGAAAAGGTCCGCAGCACGATCACATGCGGGAAGCGTGCGATGAGACCCGCGACGTCGAGGCGCTGGCCCGGGGCGACGAACTCGATGTAGGCCTCGTCGAGCAGCACCAGGGTGTCGGCGGGTACGTCGGCGATCAGCTGCTCGACATCGGCGACCGGCTCCAGGGTCCCCGTCGGGTTGTGGGGCCGGCACACCACCACCATCCGGGCATCCGCGGCGGCCCGGGCCATCGCGGCCAGGTCCTGATGGCCGAACCTGTCGAGCGGGATGTCGGTCACCGCCAGGCCGGTCATCTGGGCGAACGCGGGAAATCCCTCAAAAGTGGGTGCGCTCAACACGACCCGCTGCCCAGGAGTGGTCAGCGCTTGAAAGAGACGCATGGCCAGCCCGGATGCGCCCGAGCCGACCGCCACGTTCTCCTCGCCCACGTGTGCGTGCTCGGCCACCAGGCGGCGTAGTCCGGTGGGCAGGAATTCCGGGTAGCGGTTGGCCGCCGCCATGCACTCCATCAGCGCCGTGCGCACCGCCGGCAGCGGCGGCAGCGGGTTCTCGTTGAGCGACAACGCACCGAGATCGAGGGCCGGCCGAACTGCGTTGCGCAGGTAGGAGGCAGCTGAATGCTCTTGCGCCGCCGAGGTCATCGGGCTCGTCCGCCCCACCGGATGGCCGCCGCGGCGGCGAAGTCACCGGCGTGTGCGAAGCCGGCCATCACCACCACTTCACCCGGCTGTACCCGGTTCTGCGTGATCGCGCGGTCCAGATTGATCGGGATGCCGGCGCCGAACAGGTTGCCGCACTCGTCAAAGGTGTCGACGTGGCGTTCTTCGGGCACTTCGAGTGCTTCGCGCCAATTGCGCAGAAAGACCCGGTTGGGTTGATTGGTGACCAGCAGCCCGATATCGGAGGGGGACAGGCCATTGCGGTGGCAGACCGCGAGCGCGACCTCGGGAACCTGCCGGTTTCCGCGCGCGAGCACCTTGGTGATCTTGTCCTCGGTGAAGCCGATATAGGGCGCCCCGGGACCGGGCTGCCACCATTTGCGTGGCGGGTCGATGGTGTAGGTCATGTCGCCGGCGTACTGGCCATAGGTGCGGCACTCGACGTCGAGGATCGGTGACTGCTCCGACAGTGCGAGCAGTCCGACCGCGGCGCCGTCACCGGGAACCGATGCCTGCGACTTGCTGCGCACCTCGGGCTGGTCGAAGATCTGCCCGGCGGCATTCTGCGCGATCGCGATCAGCGCGCTGCGTCCCGCGCCGGCCGCCAGCAGCTGGCGGGCCATGTTGATTCCCAGGATGAAAGCGGCGCATCCGCCGTTGTGCAGATCCAGCACGGTGGACGGCTGCATCCCCAGCCGGTGGGCGATTCCCCCGCCGGAACCGCAGAACGGGATATCCGGCAACTGGGTGTGGGTGATCAAGATGTCGACGGTCTCGATGACGTCGCGGCCGTGGCGCTCGATGATGCCCTGCGCGGCCCGCTCGACCATGTCGACCGCGGTTTCGTCGTCGTCGATGTGATGGCGGAATCGGGGAGCGCGGAACATCAGGTTGTCGCGCAACGAGTCCGACTCGGCGTACCTGCTGTAGTAGTCGGCGGGGATGGGTTCGCCGGGCAGATAGCTGGAGACGTCGATCAGGCTGACCGTGGGTGGGTTCATGATCGCCTCACCGCATCCAGAACGGGGTGACCGGCAGGCCGTTGTGATGCCGGTACTCGGCAATTGCCTTGAGGTTTTTCAGTTCCAGGAGATGACCGGCACCGAACATGTCCCAGAAGTCGCCGACCCACACCGGCCGCTGGGGCGGCGCGGTCTCCGGATAGGGGTTGTCGTCATAGAACGGGTGGTGGCAGTTGGTCCACAGCACCACCGACCCGGGCTTGTTCAGCACGACCTGGGCATCGACGATCCGGATCAGGTAGATCATCCACAGGTGATCCGGCTGATCCCAGGCGCAGTGGTAGTCGACGGTGAGGGCTTCCCGGTTGGCGACGGTGCGGGTGTAGATCCTCGTCTCCGAACCCAGTCGGTCATAGGCGAGCCAGAGGCCGGATTCGTCGACGGGGGTGAAGCCGCGCAGACTGTAGGTCCACTCTTCCAGGCATCGCGTGTCGGAGAGGTAGTCGAACAATTCCTCTGGCGGGCAGTCGATGTAGTCGTTGACGGTGCAGTAGTCGCCGAACACCACATCGTGGGGGTAGACCGAGCGCATCATCTCCATGATGATCGGCGTGGCAACCTCGCGGGGACTGGTCTCGACCCGGACCAGTCCGTCGATGGGGCCGGGTGCGCCGGTGTGGACGCTGATATCAGCGAGGGCTGGCAGAGACATCGAATTTAACCTCCTGGTGGGTGGGAACCTTGCCGTTACGACGTACTGGGTGAGTGGTTTTCGTTGACTTGGCGGCGAGGAACGGCGCGAAGGGAGGCATCTCGTCGGCGGAGCACTCGACGCTGATCACGGTGGGCCCCTCACGGTCCAATGCCGACGCCAGCACCGCGTCGAAGGTTCCGGCGTCGTCGACATCGATCGCGCTGAGCCCGGGGAACATGGTCGCCAGGCCGTCACCGAGCTGGCTGGGGGTGAAGCGGTTGTAGCTGTAGAAGCCGTCGTAGAACAGCTGCTCGCGGGTGACGCACATGGCATGCGCGTTGTTGTTCAACAGCACGAACAGCACCGGCAGTTGGTACTGGACGGCGGTGTGGATCTCCATGCCGTGCATGAAGAACGCACCGTCCCCGGCGATCACCACGGTGCGCCGACCGCGGCCGAAGGCCATCCCGATCCCGGCGCCGAAGCTGTAGCCCATCCCACCCATGCCCAGCGCGACCAGGAAGCGGCCGTCGCGTCGCGGCGGCAGATAGTGAATGGCCGCAGCGCCGGTGTTGCCCGCATCGACGACGATGTCGGTCCCAGCAGGCAGGGCGCGGTCCAGCACCGCCATCGCGTCGCGATAACGCACCCCGGGGCCGGAATAGGGCGGCGGAGTCAATTCGGTGCGCGGCACGGTCTCGGGTACCCGCAGCCCCCGGGGGCGAACGGATCCCGAGAGTTCCCGGCAGATCGACCGCAGGGACGTCTGCAGGTCAGCGGTCTGCACGTGCGTGCACGGGATGTAGGGCGGCGCCGATCCGATCGATACCGTGCGGGTGGAGCCCAGCGCCGCCTCGAGGCCGGCGCGGGCGGTCAGCGACAACCGGGTGCCCACCACCAGGCATACCGCGCTGGCAGACACGGCCTCGGCGGCCGACGGGTGGCCCATGATGCCGGACACGCCCAGCGCCGACGACGCGCCCAACCCCGAGGTGCCCGAGACGTCTTTGGCGTCGGGGACGCAGACCACCCGGGCGCGCAGCAGTGCCCGCAGATTCTCGAGGTCGCCGCGGGCGTCGTCACGGGCCACCTGTTCACCGGCGATGATCGTGACCGGTCCCCGGGCGTTGCGCAGCGCGTGGACGATCGGATGCGGGTCGCTGATCACCCCAGAACCACCGCTGGTGTCGTGACCGTTGCGGTAGGGGCTGGCGGTGACGAACCCCCGCTGAACATCCTTGGGCAGCAACAGCACCGCGGGCCCGCCGCTGCGTGCCGCGGCGATGGCCCGGGGCAGGGCGGCCACGATCTGTTCGGGATCGGTCACCCGCTCGCAGAAGACCGACACCGCCGAGAACAACGCCTGCGCGTCGAGCGAACCGTTGCGGCCGCTGGTGTCTTGGAAGCTGCCGCGACCATCCAGGCTGCGCGGCGCCTGGCCCACCAAAGCCAGCACCGGAACCCGGCTGGCCAACGATTCGCCCAATCCGGCAACCAGGTTCAGGGCGCCCCCGCCCGAGGTGGCGGCGACCACGCCCAACCCGGCGCCGCTGCGGCTGTAACCGTCGGCCATGGTGGCGGCCGAGAACTCGTGCTTGGCCAGCACCGCCGTGATGTCGGGACGGAAATACGCTGCGTCATAGAGATCTTCGATGTTTGCGCCGTCGACGCCGAAGATATGTCCGATTCCCATGGCCGCCAGTTGGGCGACAATGAAATCGGCCACGGATGCGCTCCTGGACATCTGCCCACCTAACTCGTGACGATGTCATTGACACGGTTTGGCAGCAGGATTGGTTCAGGGCGGCGTCTGCGATGGCGACGCCCGCGCGCGATCTACAGGGTGTGCTCCAGCAAGACTTCGCCGTCATCGGCTGAAACGACTTGGACCGAGGCGATTTGGTCCTTCGGCGTTGAGATGCTGCCGGCCGGCTTCGCGGTGTGCCCGGGTTCGGCAACCCAGGTCGCCAGCCGGGTCTGTCTGCCGTCGCGGCCGACCACCACCAGCGCCAGGGTGTCGTGATGCGCGGTCACCGGCGCGAGGCAGACGCAGCTCAAATCGATGTAGCTGCCCCAGGATTCATCTCGGATCGCAACCGTCGAGGCGAGCTCTGTGGTGCCGACCTGGGCCATCGCCACCCCGTCGTGATGCGGGGCGGGCGTGGTGGACGAGTTGATGCCGATCAGGACTCCGATGCCCAGGACGGCGGCTGCCGCGGCCGAGGCCGTCCATGTCACCAGCCGGGTACGCCGGCGGCGCCGGTGCACCTGCGTCAGCAGGCTCGGCAACATATTGGCCGGCGGGGGCGGGGTGTCGGACTCGTTGATGGCGGCCACACTGGTGGCGTCGAGTTGCGACAGCAGAGCGGGCACGCCGCTGATCTCGGCGACGGCCTCGCGGCACTGCGGGCAGCCGGCCAGGTGTCCCTCGTATTCCCGGCGGTCGGCCGCCGAGAGCGAACCGAGCACGTAGGCGGCATCCCACATGGCGTACGGATGCTCGCCGTCGATCGGACCGCCGAACGCGCCGATGTCACGTGGCCACGTCATCGTGTCACCCCCATCTCCTGCAGGGCGAGTCGCAGAGCCCGCACCGCGTAGTGCAGGCGTGATTTCACCGTTCCCTCGGCAATCCCCAAGTCGTGAGCGATCTGCCCCGTGCTCCAGCCACGGTAATAGGACCGTTCGATGACCGCCCGATGTTCCGCCGACAGATGAGCCATGGCGTCGCCGATCAACATCCGGTCCAGGGCGGTGTCCACCTCGTCGCGGGTGGGCTGCTCGGGTTCGGTGGACTCGTCGAGGGTGGCCACGACATGGCGGAAGTGGGCGCTGCGGCGTTCGTCGATGATCATGTTGCGCGCCACCGTGCACATCCAGGCTCGTGGTGAGCGCTCGGTGTCGCCGATGACTTCCGGGTGCTGCCAGGCACGCAGCAGCGTCTCCTGCACCACGTCTTCGGCGCGACTGGCGTCACCGGTCAGGCGCAGCGCATAGCGCCACAACACCGCGGCGTGCTCGTCGTAGAGCGCTTTCATCAACGCGGCTTCGTGATCGGGTATGCCGATGCGAGGCAAGCTGACCACCTCCTGCCTAATGACACGACGTGGGCGCCTATGGGGTTCAGCGAGGCACGCCGGTGGGTGCGCGCCTCAGTCAGGGATCCAGCTTCCGTGAAAGCCGTGCGGAACGCGCCGCGGCAGCCGCACCCGGGCGACGGGCTCGGCGTTGAACTCCGACGCGTTGAGGATCACCAGTTCGCTGCACCCGCGGACCGGGCTGTAGACGTAGCTCATGTACCAGCCGGCCGATTCATCGGTCTGACCCGGCGCCGGTGCGAACACCGCCTCGTCGGGTGCGCCGGCCAGGCCGTTGACGCCGAACCGGTGGACCTCGCAGCTGTCGCGCTCCACGTCGTAGCGGATCAGACCGTCCTTGCCGACGGCGACGGTGTAGCGGGCCGAAGCGCCCACCCGCCGGTCATCGACGCGGGGGAACTCGATGTCGCGGTCGTCGAGTTGAACCTCCCGCACGACGCCCGCGTCCAGATCGATCGTCCAGCGCCACAGCGAGGCCTCAGTTTCGAAATCACTGTTGTTGCGCCAGATTTCCGGGTAGCGAACCACCTGCAGCACGATCGCGTCACCCTGAGCCGACGACACGTCGAATGCGTTGGCGACGTGGAAGACGTAGCACGGGTTGATGTCGAACCAGCGAACCGGGCCGAAGGGGTCGTCGCGGCGCAGCACCCCGAGGCGGGCGCCGTAGGAGTCGTCCCACCGGTAGGGCGGGTCGCGTTCGATGCGCCGGGTGAGCGCGATCTGCGGATTGAACACCAGCGGCAGGTCCAGGAACACCACGTGCTGCGCGGTCAGCGCGAAGTCGTGCATCAGCGTCAGGCCGGGGACGTCGATCGGGCGGCGAATTTTCACGGTGCCGTCGGCATCGGCCCGGTAGTAGTTGATGTGCGGGTAGCTGAGGTCGCCGTAACCGAAGAAGTGCAGCTCGCCGGTGACCGGACAGATCTTGGGGTGCGGCGCCATAGAGTCGGTCAGCTTGCCCGCGAAGTCGTAGGCGCCCAGGGTGTCCAGGTCGGGGGTGAGTTCGTAGGGCAGTGCGGTGTCCATCAGGGCCAGGGTCTTGCCGGCGTGGCGGATGACGTGCGTGTTGGCCGCGCTGGAGTGCAGGTTTCGGGTGCCGTCGGCATTGAACAGGGGCAGGGGTTGGTCGAAGTTCTCGGTGCGCACCCACCGGTTGCGGTACCAGGCGGCCCGGCCGTTCTCCAGCCGAACCCCGTGCACCATGCCCTCGCCCGTGCACCAGTGGCCGCCCGCCTCGCGGGGGTTGGGGCCGTTGCGCAGATACCAGCCGTTCAACTCTGGCGGGATAGCGCCTTCCACGGGCAGATCGAACGCCGTGAGCTCGTCGGCGACCGGGCCGTAGTTGCCGGGCCGAAAGACCGGGAACACGGTCTCCGGTGGCTGCAGGACCGCCACCGCCCCACCGGACTCCTGGCCGTTGAGCTGGCGGAGAGTGTTCAGCTCAGCGTTGCCGGCGGTCGTCACGTCGTTGAAGTCCAGCCCGAAGTCCGCTTGATCCAGCAGCGAGAGCGCAGCCGGCATCTCGGACAGCTCAGCGACGGCGTCCTGGCACAGTGAGCATTCGTCCAGGTGCGTCTCGAACTCGCGATAGTCGGATTCCGAGAGTGACCCCAGCACGTAGGCGGCATCCCACATGCCGTACTCGTGGTGAGACGTCGTCATAGCACCGTTCCCATATCTCGCAACGTCTGTTGCAGTGTCCGTAGCGCGTAGTGAAGCTGGATCTTCACGCTGCGTTCCGCGATGTCCAGATCGAGCGCGATCTGTTCGGTACTCCAGCCGTAGTAGTAGGCACGATGCTGTCAATGGCCAAGTGGAAGTCCCCGCTGGTGGCCAGATAAAAGTACCCACCCCGTGCGGTGATTCTTAGGTCGGCT
>NZ_LQPI01000041.1 GCF_002101775.1 Mycolicibacter nonchromogenicus
TGGGGTTGACCCCTGATGGTGGACACCTGACTGGTGGGACTGCTGGTCCCACGGGAAGGATGTCCGTATGTCGGGCAAGCGGAAGAAGTACACCCCGGAGTTTCGGGAGCAGGCGGCCCGCTTGGTGATCGAGACGGGCCGGCCGATCGCGCATGTGGCCGCGGAGATCGGTGTGGGTGAGCAGTTGCTGGGGCGCTGGGTGCGGGTGGCCCGCGAGGCCGCTGGCGCAGGCGATAATGGTGCGGTGCTTGATTCTGATGAGCGTGCCGAGTTGGAGCGGCTGCGCAAGGAGAACGCTGAATTGCGTTTGGACCGGCAGTTTTTGAAAAAAGCCGCGGCCTTCTTTGCCTCCGAACAGAACCAGTAGAGGCCTACGGTCTGATCGAGGCGGAGAAGGCCAATTACGCGATCACCCGGATGTGCGAGCTGCTGGACGTGTCGCGGTCGGGGTTTTACAAATGGCGCAAGTCCCAGGCCGCGGGACCGTCGCCGGCGGCGCGGCGTCGTGCCGAGTTGGATGTCAAGGTCGCGGCCTTGCATGAGGCCTCCGATGGGGTCTATGGGGCGCCGCGCATCCTGGCCGACCTGCGCGATGCCGGCGAGACCGTGTCACGCAAGACGGTGGCTGCCTCGCTGCGCCGTCAGGGTCTGGCCGGGATCAGCCCACGTACGTTCGCCCCGGTAACCACCGTGGTGGATCTGGACGCGCCGCCGATCCCTGACCTGGTCAAACGTCGATTCGATACAGGCCGTCTGGATGGGGTGTGGACCAGCGACATCACCTATCTGCGCACCGGTGAGGGCTGGTTGTACCTGTGCGCCGTGCGTGACGGCTGCAGCCGGCGGGTGATCGGCTGGGCCATCGATGAGCACCTGCATACCGACCTGGTCGAGGACGCGGTGGCGATGGCGGTGGCCATGCGCGGCGAGTTGGCCGCGCAGGTGGTGTTCCATGCTGACCGCGGATGTCAGTACACCAGTGCGCAGTTGGCACGGTTCGCCCGCAAGCATGATCTGGCCCGCTCGGTGGGCCGCACCGGGGTGTGTTGGGATAATGCTCAGCAGGAATCATTCTGGGCCACAATGAAAGTCGAGTTCTACGACCGCTACTTGTGGCCCACCAAAGCAGCCGCTAAGCTCGCCGTCGGCGACTGGATCGAACGGGTCTACAACCGCCGACGGCGCCACTCTTCGATCGGGATGATCACCCCGGTCGAGTACGAGAACCGGATCACTCAGACGGCACAAGCCGCCTGACCGAGTGTCCACCCAATGGGGTCAAGCCCA
>NZ_LQPI01000042.1 GCF_002101775.1 Mycolicibacter nonchromogenicus
CGGTCAGGAAACCGTCAACTCAACGCCGCCCTGCACCGCATCGCCATCACCCAACTGCGCATCCCCGACAGTGCCGGGCAACGCTACTACCGGCGCCGCCTCGCCGACGGCAAGACCACCAAAGAAGCCCTACGCGCCCTCAAACGCCACCTCGCCCGCACCGTCTACCACCGCCTCCACACCGACGAAGCAGCCCGAACCACCCCACCAACCAACGACCTCCACACCGCCGCTTGACATAGGAGCAATGCCCGCTCGCCGAAAGAGGGGGACGGCGGTCAGCGTTGGCAGTTCGGGCAGAAGTACGACGATCGGTTCATGAACTTCACCCGCCGGATCGGCGTTCCGCAACGCCGGCACGGCTGATCTTCACGGCCATAGGCGTCCAATGACCGGCTGAAGTAACCGGATTCACCGTTGACGTTGACATACAGCGAGTCGAACGAGGTGCCCCCGGCTGCCAGGGCGTCGTTCATCACCTCCGCTGCGGCAGCCAGCAAGGCCCGCAGCCGGGGCCGCGACAGCCGGTCGGCCGTTCGGGTTCCTCGAATTCCCGCCCGCCACAGTGCTTCGTCGGCATAGATGTTTCCGATTCCCGACACCACAGTCTGGTCGAGCAGCTGGCGTTTGATCTCGGAGTGCTTGCGGCGCAGCACTTCGACCACAGATTCGGCATCGAAGCGCGGGTCGAGCGGGTCGCGGGCGAGATGGGCGACCGGCACCGGCAGCATGCTCCCGTCCACGGCGACCAGATCGGTGAGCTGCCACCCCCCGAAGGTCCGCTGGTCGACGAAGCTGACCTTCATGCCGTCGTCGAGCACGGCGGCGATCCGCAGGTGCCTGGTGTCGGGCAACTCGCCGAGCAGCATCTGACCACTCATGCCCAGGTGCACCACCAGCGCCGCGTCGGCGGCGACTCCGCTCAGCAGCAGCCACAGGTACTTGCCCCGCCGGTCGGTGCCCGTGATCTGCGCGCCCAGCAGCCGGCCGGTCAGATCGGCGGGACCGGCCTCATGCCGGCGCACCGCCCGTGGATGGTGTACCCGCACCGCGGTGATCGTGCGCCCGACCAAGTGCTCATTGAGACCACGCCGAACCACCTCGACTTCGGGAAGTTCCGGCATTCTCAGGCCTGCGATGCGTCTTTCACCGCAGCCGACGCGTCCAAGGCCTGCCAGGCCGCCGCGGCGGCCTTCTGCTCGGCTTCTTTCTTGGTCCGGCCGACGCCGGTGCCGTATGCGGTGTCGGAGACGACGGCCGTCGCGGTGAACTCGCGGTCGTGGTCGGGTCCGGTGGAGGTGACCCGATAAGACGGCACACCCAGTCCTCGGGCGGCCGTCAGTTCCTGAAGACTGGTCTTCCAATCCAGTCCGGCGCCCAGAGTGGCCGCAGTGTCGAGCAGCGGACCGAACAGGCGCAGAATCACCTCGCGCGCGGTGTCGATTCCGTGCTGGAGATAGATCGCCCCCAGCAATGACTCCATCCCGTCGGCCAGGATGCTGGATTTGTCTGCGCCGCCGGTGTTTTCCTCACCCCGGCCGAGCAACAGGTGGGCCCCCAGACCATCCTCGGTCAGGCCCCGCGCCACATCGGCCAGGGCGGACGTGTTGACCACGCTGGCCCGCAGCTTGGCCAGATCTCCTTCGGGCCGGTCCGGGTGGCGGTGAAACAGCTCGTCGGTGATGGTCAGTCCGAGTACGGCATCACCCAGGAACTCCAGGCGCTCGTTGGTGGGCAGGCCACCGTGCTCATAGGCGTAACTGCGATGGGTGACGGCCAGCGTGAGCAGGTCGTCGTCGAGGTCCACGCCGAGTGCGTCCAGCACGGCTTGCCGGGGTCGGCTCACCGCTCACCGTCTCCGCTCGGTGCGGAGTCTTCCTGCGGTTCCAGCATTCCCGCCAGTTTCGCCCAGCGCGGATCGATTTTGTCGTGGTGGTGGCCGGGCTCGGCGGTGGCCAGCACCTCCCCGCAGTCCGGGCACAGTCCCGGGCAGTCGGGAGTGCACAGCGGGGACAACGGCAGTGCCAGGCCGACCGCGTCGACGATGGCCTGCTCCAGATCCACCGCGTCGTCGACGACGCGGCCCATCTCGTCCTCGTCAGTGGTGGCGTCGGTGGTGCTGTCCGGGTAGGCGAACAACTCAGTCAACTCGACTTCGATCTCGCCGGTCAGCGGTTGCAGGCAACGCGCGCATTCGCCCGCGGTGGACGCCGAGACCACCCCGGTGACCAGAACGCCCTCGGAGACCGACTCCACTCGCAGATCCAGCTCGACTGCGCCGTCTGCTGGAATCGCCACCAGATCCAGCCCGATGCGGGTCGGGCTGATCCGCTGCTCGTGCAGCGGCATCAACGCGCCGGGGCGCCGCCCCAACCGGGAGACGTTGACCACGAACGGCGCAGGCAGCTGCCGTCGCGTTGCGTTGATACCTGCGCCGGTGTGCCTCGCCATGCCGCGATTCTACGCAGCGCGCTACGGGGCGTTCCCGGGTCAGCGAGTCGCGTAGTCGTGGGTGCCCGCGGCGGTACGCAGCTGGTGCCGACCACGGTTGATCGAGCGCAGCGTGCCGTTGAGGAAGTCCTCGAACTCAGCCAGCTTGGCGTCGACGTAGATGTCGCATTCGCCGCGCATCCGGTCGGCCTCGGCGTGTGCCGAATCGATCAGCCGGGTGGATTCGGCGCGGGCCGCGGTCACGACCTCGTTCTGCGAGACCAGCCGCTGCTGCTCCTTGATGCCCTCCTGCACGGCCTTCTCGTAGGCGGCGTTGCCGCTCTCGACCAGCCGGTCGCATTCGGCCTGGGCGCGGCTGGTGGCGGTCTCGAACTCACGCTTGGCGGTGGCGCTCAGCCGCGCCGCTTCCTCGCGGGCTTCGGCGAGCATTCGCTCGCTGTGTCCGCGGGCCTCGGCCACCATCCGGTCAGCCTGGCCCTTGGCGTCGGCCAGCAACCGGTCGGCCTCCGCGCGAGCATGGCTGACCAGCGAGTCTGCTTCGGCGGTGGCCGAGCTGACCATCGACTCCGCGTGCTCCTTGGCCTCGTTGAGGACCGAGTCGCGGGCGTCCAGGACGTCTTGGGCGTCGTCCAGCTCGCCGGGGATGGCGTCACGGATGTCGTCGATCAGTTCCAGGACGTCACCACGAGGGACCACGCAGCCTGCCGTCATCGGCACGCCACGGGCCTCTTCGACAATGGAGCCCAGTTCGTCAAGGGCTTCGAACACTCGGTACACGGCAGCACCCTCCAGGCATAGTTGTTGTTACTAGTGTGCCCCGTGTTACGCGTGTGACTGTGTTAAGTCGCCCGGTGTGTCGGATTCTCGTTCACTCCCCCGGTAGCCTGGCCCGTTGAAGTCGAAGATCGGCGAAGGGCGGCCATGACACACAGTGCTGGGGGCCACGGGGGCACCGCGACGTCCGGGCAGGGCTATCCACAACAGTCCGGGACGCAGGCGAGCACCGATATCGGCCGACTGCTGCTGAGCTGTCGCGACAGTCACGGCATCATCGCCGCGGTCAGCGCCTTTCTGGCCGAGGCCGGAGCGAACATCATCTCGCTGGATCAGCACTCGACCGCTCCCGAAGACGGGACCTTCGTGCAGCGGGCGATCTTTCACCTGCCCGGGCTGACGGCGGCCCTGGACGGACTCCAAGAGCGCTTCGGCGCCACGGTCGCCCAGCGGTTCGCGATGGACTACCGGTTCACCGCTGCGGCCAAGCCCAAGCGAGTGGCGATCATGGCGTCCAAGACCGACCATTGCCTGCTGGACCTGTTGTGGCGCAACCGCCGCGGCGAGCTGGAGATGAATGTGGTGATGGTGATCTCCAATCACCCGGATCTGGCCGAGCAGGTGCGCCCGTTCGGGGTGCCGTTCTTCCACATCCCGGCAACCCGCGACATTCGCGCCGAGGCCGAGCAGCGTCAGCTGCAGTTGCTCTGCGGCAACGTGGATCTGGTGGTGCTGGCCCGCTACATGCAGATCATCACCGGCGATTTCATCGACGCGGTGGGCTGCCCGTTGATCAACATCCACCACTCCTTCCTGCCGGCGTTCATCGGCGCAGCGCCCTATCAGCGAGCGCGCGAACGCGGCGTGAAACTGATCGGCGCCACCGCGCACTACGTCACCGAGGTGCTCGACGAGGGTCCGATCATCGAACAGGATGTGGTGCGGGTGGACCACACCCACAGCGTCACCGATCTGGTGCGCTTGGGCGCCGATGTGGAGCGGGCAGTGTTGTCTCGGGCGGTGCAGTGGCACTGCCAGGACCGAGTGCTTCGGGTAGGCAACGAGACGGTGGTGCTCTAAGCGACTCCGCGGGTGACCTCTGTCAAGTACGGTGTTGCCCATGGCCGTCCAGGACTTGTTTTCGCACGTGCCGACGACCACCGCCGAGGCGTGTGAGGTCTTCGACGCCGCCGACCCGGTCGACCCCGATTTCATGATCGGCACCTGGCATGGATCCGAGCTGCCGACCGGTCACCCGCTCGACGGCCTGTTGGCGGCCAGCGGTTGGTGGGGCAAGCAGTTCGTGGATGCCGAGACGGTCCATCCGCTGTTGTTCCCCACCCGGGACGGGTCTGCACTGTGGGCGTTCAACCCGGTGCTGGCGTTCAGCGTGCTCGGGCTCGCCACCAAGGTGCCGGCTCTGAAGAACCGCGCATTCGGCGGGTCGATCGCCGTGCTGCAGCCACTGGTGCGCACCCGTTCGCCCCGGGCTCGGCTGCGCACCACACGGTTCCGCGGTGTCGACAGCGCCACGATGGTCTATGACCAGGCCCCGGTCAACGATGTCTTCCGGCGCCTGTCCGATGACGCGGTGATCGGCGCAATGGACCTGCGGGGCTCGTCTTCTCCGTACTTCTTCGTGTTGTGCCGGGACGACTCGCTGAAATTGGCCTGACCGCCGTCGATTTCACCGGCCGCGTGCCACGTATAGCCCTTAGATCGCCGGCCCTCCCGTGGTAAGCAATACGGTGTGCAGACCAAGCGACGAGGACGTCCGCGACTGGTGGCCTCCAGCAGGCCGGGCAGCAGTGCCCGCGAGGAAATCCTCGACGCCGCGGCGGAACTGTTCACCACCGTCGGCTACGCCGCCACCTCGACGCGGCGCATCGCCGAGAGCGTCGGGATCCGGCAGGCCTCGCTGTATCACCACTTTGCCGCCAAGGACGACATCCTCGACGCCCTGCTGGCCGGGACCGTCGACTCCTCCCTGCAGCTGGCCGCCGAGCTGCTGGCCGAGGGCGGACCAAGCGCTTTCCGGTTACACACGCTCGTGGTCGCCGATACCGCTCAATTGTGCGGCGGTGCCTGGAATCTGGGCACCCTGTATCTGCTGCCGGAACTTCGGCTCGAGCGCTTCGCCGCATTCCGGGCCCGCCGCGGTGAGTTGCGCAGCCACTACCAAGAGCTGTCGCGCGCGGTGATCGCCGACCATGACGGCCCCGCAGACGCCGAAGACCTGCCGTTTCGGTTGGCGGAGGCGGTGATCAACCACCGCTCCGACGACGGCTCCTGCCCGCCGGATTATCCGTGGACCATTGCCGAAGCGGCACTACGCGTTCTGGGCTACACCGGTGACTTCACCGCCATCCGCAAGAGCACCGAGGGACGGCTCGGGTCGGCCTGACGGCGCCGGCACCTTTGTCGTGTTCCGCCGTGTTCGAGAACCGAGGCTCCAATTCGTGTCCGCTCCTCCTGCCATGCTGTGGTTTATGACCTCGATCGCACGGTGGCCGTTGCCGGGGTGCGGAATCGGGGCATCGGCAACCACGTCGAGTTGATGTCGGTGGGCGACCTATTGGTGGCGGCGCAGTTCGTCATTGGCGGTACTGGCAAGCGCATCCCAGTCGTGGTGGACGGTGCGAGAGCGCCGCGGTCGCTGGAGCAGACGCTGGCCGCGTGGCGGGTTACAAGTTCAGTGGACGACGGCAGCTGGGTGTAGGCGTTCCTGGACGACGCGAACGGTGGCAGTGTCCCACGCCGGTGATGCGCCGTTGGCGACGCAGCTTGCGTCGGCGGACCGGCAAGGTGCTGTTCGCCTAGGACTCCAACACCTCAGAGTGCAGCAGCATGTCCACGAGTGCCTTGATCTCGGTCGGGTTCGTCATAAACCACTCTGCACCTGGACCATCGATCTTGCGGCCTCGCAGGTCGAGGACAGCGTGAACTGCGCGTTCCAAACGAAGGGCATTGGGGTGTTTGACGGAGAGCACCAGGCGGGGGTGTTCGGGGAGCGCGGTGCCCACTTGAGCGGAAATACGTGCCTCGGGTGTGAGACGGGTGAATCCAACTTTGTGGGGCCAATGGCTCTTGCCGGTGGCATCTGCCAGCTGCGCGTAAGTAGGTAGGTCGTAGACGTAGACGTAGTGAAGCTCGGCGGTGGATTCATCTTCAGGGGGATCCTCGCCGTCGCTGTGGATGTAGTCGGCTGCCGAATCTGGCGATGATTCCACTTCGGCTGCTGCGTGTTTATCGAAGGCGATGCGTATGCTCTCTCCGCTATCGGGAAACCGCCACAATCCGTACCCGCCTTCTACGGACTCGATTAAGCCGTCGCGACGGAGGTCGCTGAGTCCGGTTCGGACTGCATCCTTAGGTTCCATAAGTGGCGGAAGTCCACCGCGCGAAAGGTGGTACTGCATTACTCCGTCGATGATGGTGTTGCGTCTGACCATCTGGCCGCCGAACAACTGCATCGCCAGTCTGCCGGCAAGGCTCGGAGTGAGGGTGATGCCTGCATTTTCGTAATTTGTGTCGGCGCTCGGATCCGGCGTAACTCCTTGCGGCGGAGTTGCGTCGAGCGGGACCGGCTGGCCGATCCCATCGGCTGCGAAACGCCACATTCCGAAACCGCCCTCTACGGACTCGACGAGGCCGTCTCGGGCCAGGAGTTTCAAACCTTGTTTACAGACAGTGAGCGGGTCCATCGTTGGGCCAATGCCCCCACGCGAAAGATGATGCTCCATAACCGTGTCCGCGATGGTCTTGCGTTTGACCATTTGCCCGTCGAAAAGCATCTCTGCCAGCTTCGCGAACAGTCTCGGTGTGAGGGCGATGCCTGCGTACTCGTAGGCCGCTCCTGTTGCGGGTACCGGGTCCAGTGTGTTTGGAGCAATCGCGGGAGCGGATTGGGGCGAATGGGGCGCGGTTTGGATGGTTTGAGCGCCGCCAATCCTCCACATCCCAAAGCCGCCGTCGACACTCTCGACTTGGCCGCTCTTGTTCAGTTGATTTAAGGCTCTCTTAGCGATCCTGTCGAGGGGCTGGACCCCTTCCGCACCACCGTTGCTCAGGTGGTACTGGTTCACGGCGGCCGCTAGATCATTGCGTCGAATCAATTCGCCGGGACACAGTTGGACAGCTAGGCGTGCGAACAGTCCTGGACTGAGTGGCACCCTTGCGTATCGGTAGACCTCCCCGGCCATGCATCAGAGCATAGACAGCACCTGCGACGGGTGTGTTGGCGTTCTGAATCGCCCTGGAAATGCCGGAGGCTCCTGACCTTGGAAACGAGGATGGAGTCATGCCGAAGGAGCAGTCGCCGGGGAAGCCGACCACACGCCGCTACAGCCCGGAGGAGAAGGCCGCCGCGGTGCGGATGGTCCGGACCCTGCGCACCGAGTTGGGCGCCGAGCAGGGCACGGTGGCGCGGGTGGCCCGCCAGCTGGGCTACGGCGTGGAGTCGGTGCGGTCCTGGGTGCGACAGGCCGACATCGACGAGGGCCTGGCCCCGGGAGTCTCGACCGCTGAATCACGCAGGGTCCGCGAGCTCGAGCAGGAGATTCGAGAACTCAAGCGTGCCAACGAGATCCTGAAACGAGCAGCCAGTTTCTTCGGGGCGGAGCTCGACCGCCAACACAAGAAATAGTCGCCTTCATCGACGCCCAGCGGGCGGAGTTCGGGGTCGAGCCCATCATCGCTGTCCTGCGCACCGCAGGGGTGTCGATGGCCCCGAGTACCTACTACGACACCAAGACCCGGGCGCCGTCGGCGCGGGCCCAACGTGACGCCGTCCTCACCCCGGTGCTGGTGTCGCTCTGGGAGGACAACTACAAGGTCTATGGGGCCCGCAAGCTGTGGAAAGCGGCACGTCGGGCCGGATATGACGTGGGCCGTGACCAGGTGGCCCGGCTGATGCGGGCGGCCGGCATCGAAGGCGCGCGACGCGGCAAACGGGTCAAGACCACCCGAGCCGACCCGGCCGCCGATCGGCATCCCGACCTGGTCAAGCGGAAGTTCACCGCGAGCGCGCCGAACGCGCTGTGGGTGACCGATCTGACGTTCGTGCCGACCTGGGCCGGGGTGGCCTACGTGTGCTTCCTGATCGATGCGTTCAGCAGGATGATCGTCGGGTGGCGGGTGGCCTCGCACATGCGCACCACCATGGTGCTCGATGCGATCGAGATGGCTCGCTGGTCGCGGGGAACTCTGTTGTCGGGCTTGACATGTCACTCCGATGCCGGGCGCAGTTCACCTCGATTCGCTATGGTGAACCGCTCGCCGAGATCGGTGCGGTGCCCTCCATCGGGAGCATCGGGGACAGCTTCGACAACGCCCTGGCCGAGACGGTGAACGGCTATTACAAGGCCGAGTTGATCTACGGACCCGCCCGCAGCGGGCCGTGGAAGACCGTCGAGGACGTCGAGCTGGCCACCCTGGGCTGGGTGCACTGGCACAACACCACCCGCCTACACGGCTACCTCGATGACCTACCGCCGGCCGAGTTCGAAGCCGCGTTCTACGATGCCCAACGGAGCGACCAACCCCTGGTCGAAATCCAATAGCCCGAGCCTCCGGCGGATCCAGGGCGATTCATTCCGACTCAGCCGATTTGCTTACCGGTGGGCCGCAGCTTTTGTGTCAGCGCCCCCGCGCGCACTGAACTTCCACGCAACCCGGCAAACCACTGCACCCGCATGCTGACCAGCCAACCACCCACCGTCGCACCCTGGCCCAGCCCCACCGGCGAACACGCCCAATAGTGTTGGTGCCAAACCTTCCAAACCCAAGCACCACCTGCGCCCAACTGAGAACCTTGGCTGGGCGATCACCGATCCGCGGCGGCGGAGACGAATACCGTCGCTACTAAGAGCCCAGCTTGGCGGCCAGCCTGCGGTTAACCGGCGGGGGCAACAGGTCGGAGACATCGCCGCCCATCGACGCGACCTCTTTCGCCAGCGACGACGACACAAACGAGTACCGCGGAGCGGTCGCGACGAAAAACGTGTCGACACCGGCGATGTGCTTGTTCATCTGGGCCATCTGCAGCTCGTACTCGAAGTCGGTGCCGGTGCGCAGGCCCTTGACGATGGCGGTCAGCCCCCGCTCGCGGACGAAGTCGACCACCAGTCCCCGGCCCGACTCCGCGCGCACGTTGGGCAGATGCGCGGTGGCTTCGGCGATCATCTCGAGGCGCTCGTCGAGGGTGAACATGCCCTTCTTGGCGGGATTGATCAGGACGGCGGCCACCACCTCGTCGAATTGGGCCGCTGCGCGTTCCAGGATGTCGACGTGTCCCAATGTCACCGGATCAAAGGAACCGGGGCATACCGCTCCACTCATGGTGCTCGACGCTAGCAGCAGATCGGCCCGATTGCGGCGACCCACTACGGCGCTACTCCCGCTCGGCCAACTCCAGGCGGGTGTCGCCGTAACGGCGCGAGGGCCAAGCGTCCCAGCCCGGGGGCCACGCCACCGCGGGACTGGCGGCGGACCGTTCGATCAGCACGACCGTGCCCGGGCCTGCCCAGCCGCCGGCGGTCAACAAGCCCGGCAGCGCATCGATCGCGGCGGCATCGACCTCGTAGGGCGGATCGGCGAACACCAGATCTACCGGATGGTCGGTGCCCCCGGCCAGCACCGCGGCCACCGTGCCGCGGCGCAGCACGGCACCGGCCAGCCCCAGCGCGCCGATGTTGGCGGCCAGCACGTCGGCGGCGCGGCGGTCCGATTCGACGAACAGCGCTGACGCGGCGCCCCGAGACAGCGCCTCCAAGCCGAGCGCCCCCGACCCCGCATAGAGGTCCAGCACCGACATCCCGGTCAGATCCATCCGGGAATCGAGCACATTGAACAGCGCCTCACGCACCCGATCGGTCGTCGGCCGGGTGCCGCGCGGCGGCACGGCCAGGCGTCGTCCCCCGGCCGCCCCCGCGACGATGCGGGTCATCCGCGCCGCCCAGCATTGCGTCGCGCTGCGTCGTCACCGGCGATCAGCTCAGCACCACCAGCAGGTCTCCGCCTTCGACCTGTGCGGTCGCGGCTACCGCCACCCGCGCGACGGTGCCGTCGGCCGGCGCGGTGATGGCCGCCTCCATCTTCATCGCCTCGATGGTGGCCACCGTCTGTCCGGCGGCGACCTTGTCTCCCTCGGCAACCCCGATGGTGACCACACCGGCAAACGGCGCCGCGACATGGCCCGGCTTGGTGCGGTCGGCCTTTTCGGCGACCGGCACTTCGCTGGCGATGCTGCGGTCACGCACCTCGACCGGCCGCAGCTGACCGTTGATGATGCACATCACCGTCCGCATGCCGCGTTCGTCCGGCTCGGAGATGGCCTCGAGCCCGATCAGCAGCTCCACCCCACGCTCCAGCCTGACCCGGTGCTCCTCGCCTTGGCGCAGGCCATAGAAGAACTGGTTGGCCGACAACCGCGAGATGTCGCCGTAGAGTTCCCGATGCGTCTCGAATTCCTTTGTCGGGCCGGGGAACAGCAGATGATTCAGCCGGGCCCGGCGTTGCGGGCCAGAACGTGCCAGTACCGCCTCGTCGTCGGCCGAAAGCTCCTGCACCTTCCCGGCCGGGCCGCGGCCCTCAAGTGCCTTGGTCCGCAACGGCTCCGGCCAGCCGCCGGCCGGCTCGCCCAGCTCGCCGCGCAGAAAGCCGATCACCGAGTCCGGGATGTCGACCCGGGACGGGTCGGCGGCGAACTCGTCGGCGGTCACGCCGGCACCGACCAGTGCCAGCGCCAGATCGCCGACCACCTTCGAACTCGGAGTCACCTTGATCAGCCGACCGAGCACGGCATCCGCAGCGGCATAGTTGTTCTCGACGTCCTCGAACCGATCCGCCAACCCCAGCGCCTTGGCCTGCTGGTGCAGGTTGGACAGCTGACCGCCGGGAATCTCATGGCGGTACACCCGACCGGTCGGCGCCGCCATTCCGGACTCGAACGGCGCGTACACCTTTCGCAGCGCCTCCCAGTACGGCTCCAAGTCACCGACGGCGTCCAGCGAAATCCCGGTGTCGTAGTCGGTCTGGGCTGCCGCGGCGATGATCGAGCTCAGCGCCGGTTGGCTGGTGGTGCCCGCCAGCGGCGCGGCCGCGCCGTCGACGGCGTCTGCCCCGGCTTGCCAGGCCGCGATGTAGCTGGCCAGCTGACCACCCGCGGTGTCGTGGGTGTGTACGTGGATCGGCAGGTCGAACCGACTGCGCAAAGCGCTCACCAGCGTGGTGGCCGCGGCGGGGCGCAGCAGGCCGGCCATGTCCTTGATCGCCAGC
Organism: Mycolicibacter nonchromogenicus; assembly: GCF_002101775.1. Taxonomy (GTDB): domain Bacteria; phylum Actinomycetota; class Actinomycetes; order Mycobacteriales; family Mycobacteriaceae; genus Mycobacterium; species Mycobacterium nonchromogenicum. Next base: position 11,503 of record NZ_LQPI01000042.1, read on the forward strand.
ACGTGGGCGCCGGCGTCCACGATCTGCTCGGCAAGCTTGAGGTAGTAGTCCAGTGTGTAGAGCGTTTCGCCCGGACTGCTCAGATCACCGGTGTAACACATCGCGACTTCGGCTACCGCACTGCCGGTTTCGCGCACCGCGTCGATGGCGGGAAGCATCGAGTCGACGTTGTTGAGCGCATCGAAGATCCGCAAGATGTCGACACCGGTCTCGGTAGCCTCCTCGACAAACGCCGAGGTCACCAGCTCCGGGTAGGGCGTATACCCGACCGTGTTGCGCCCGCGCAGCAACATCTGCAGACAGATGTTGGGCAGCGCCTCGCGCAGCGCCGCCAGCCGCTCCCACGGGTCTTCCTTCAGAAACCGCAGCGCCACATCGTAAGTCGCGCCGCCCCAGCATTCGACCGACAGCAGCTGCGGCATGGTGCGGGCCACGTACGGCGCCACCTTGACAAGCCCACTGGTACGCACCCGGGTAGCCAGCAACGACTGGTGGGCGTCACGGAAGGTGGTGTCGGTGACCGCGACTGCCGGCGATTCCCGCAACCAGCGGGCGAACCCCTCGGGACCCAGCTCGGTCAGTCGTTGTTTGGACCCCGCCGGCGGCGGGACCGACAGGTCCACCTCGGGCAGCTTGTCACGCGGATACACCGTCGACGGTCGGGTGCCGTGCGGCCTGTTGACCGTGACGTCAGCCAGGTAGTTCAAGATCTTGGTCCCGCGGTTGGCCGACGAGCGCGCAGTGAGCAGTTGCGGGCGCTCGTCGATGAACGACGTGGTGATGTGCCCGGCGGAGAAGTCCGGGTCGTCGAGCACCGCCTGCAGGAACGGGATGTTGGTGGCCACCCCACGGATGCGGAACTCCGCGATCGCCCGCCGAGCCCTCTTCACGGCGGTGGGGAAATCCTTGCCGCGACAGGTCAGCTTGACCAGCATCGAGTCGAAGTGGGCGCTGATCTCAGCACCCAGGTTGGTGCCGCCGTCCAGTCGGATGCCCGCCCCGCCCGGGCTGCGGTAGGCGCTGATTCGTCCGGTGTCGGGCCGAAATCCGTTGGCCGGGTCCTCCGTAGTGATCCGGCATTGCAGTGCAGCCCCGTGCAGCGTGATCGACTCCTGCGAGAGGCCAAGGTCCGCCAGCGATTCACCGGCCGCGATCCGCAGCTGCGACGACACCAGGTCGACGTCGGTGATCTCCTCGGTGACGGTGTGCTCCACCTGGATTCGCGGGTTCATCTCGATGAAGACGTGGTGGCCACGCTCGTCGACCAGGAACTCCACCGTGCCCGCGCACGTGTAACCGATGTGGCGCGCGAACGCGACGGCGTCCGCGCAGATCTTCTCGCGCAGAGCCGGATCGAGGTTGGGTGCCGGCGCCAACTCCACGACTTTCTGATGCCGGCGCTGCACGCTGCAGTCACGCTCGTAGAGGTGAATCACGTTGCCGTGGTTGTCGGCCAGGATCTGCACCTCGATGTGGCGCGGGTTGAGGACCGCCTGCTCGAGGTACACGTGCGGGTCGCCGAACGCCGAGTCCGCTTCCCGGCTGGCCGCTTCCACCGCTTCGGCCAGCCCGCCGATGTCGGTGACCCGGCGCATCCCGCGCCCACCGCCACCGGCGACCGCCTTGACGAACAGCGGGAATGACATGTCTTGGGCCGCGGCCAGCAGTTCCTCGACCGAGGCCGACGGCGCCGAGGATGCCAGCACCGGCAGTCCGGCCTCCCGCGCGGCCGCCACCGCCCGGGACTTGTTGCCGGTCAGCGACAACAGCTCCGCGCTGGGGCCCACGAAGGTGATGCCCGCATCCGCACAGGCCTCCGCCAGTTCGGGATTCTCCGACAGGAAGCCGTAACCGGGGTAGATGGCGTCGGCCCCGCATCGCAGTGCGGTGTTGACGATCTCGTCGACCCACAGGTATGCGCGTACCGGATGACCCTCTTCGCCGATCTGGTACGACTCGTCTGCCTTGAGACGGTGCAGTGAGTTGCGGTCCTCGTACGGGTAGACGGCCACGGTGCCGATCCCGAGTTCGCAGGCGGCCCGAAAAGCACGGACAGCGATCTCTCCGCGGTTGGCCACCAGAACTTTGGAGATCACCATGCACCCCTACAACAGCGTTACCCAGTAATCCTGAAACCGAATAAATATCAACAGGAATAACGCAATAAACCATAACGCAACGATGGTCCAACGCCATCGGTGCAAATGGTGCAATTTATTGCGTATACCGGTCTGCTCCGATGTTAGGGCTGCGAATATCACCAGCAGGCACAATGTGACGGACCACACCACCATGCAGTACGGGCACAGCGCACCGATCCGGTACAGACTCTGGAAGATCAGCCAGTGCACGAAGCCGGCACCGGCCAGGGTGCCGAGCGTCAAGCCCACCCAATACCATTGCGGCAAAGGCACTTTCGCGACAGTTAACACGCCCGTGACAACCACCACGGTGAAGGCGACGATCCCCATCAGCGGGTTGGGGAAGCCCAGGACGGACGCCTGCGGGGTGACCATCACCGAACCGCAGGACAGCACCGGGTTGAGATTGCACGACGGCACATACCCCGAGTCGGTGAGCAGCTTGATCTTCTCGACGGTCAGTGTGACCGAGGCGGCCAATCCGATGACGCCGCCGATCAGCACCGCCCAGGCCCGCGACGCCGCGACCGGCGGCGCGGGGGCGGGCGATTCGACCGCCGGGCCGGTGACGGTCACGACTCAGAAGCCGGCACGTCCATGCCCGGCACGTCACCGACGATCTCGCGGATCTTGGCGACCAGGGCCTCCGGAGTCGAGGGCCGGTAGTCCTCACCGTTGATGCGCAGGGTGGGAGTGGCGTGAATGCCTCCGGCCGCAGCCATACCGCCGACCATCTTGAGGTACTTGCCACTGTTGATGCACGCCGGAACACCGCCGACCACCCCGGCCTGGCGGGCCAGCTCGATCAGGCGCTTGTTGTCGGGGAAGTCGGTGCCGATCTCCGAGGGCTGCAGCTGCTCGGTGTAGAGCGCGGTGTGGAACCGGCGGAATGCGTCGATGTCCTCGTCGGCGACGCAGTAGGCGGCGGCACCGGCGCGCGAGGAGTAGTTGTCGTTCTGCGGCCGGTCCAGGATCGCGACCATGTGGTAGTCGGCCGCGATGGCCCCGCTGTCGATCAGCCGCGACACGGTCGGGCCGAAGGCCCGCTCGAGGTTGCCGCAGGCCGGGCAGAGGAAGTCCTCGTAGAAGGTCAGCACGGCCTTGGGCTCGTCGGTCCCCTCCTTGGTGACCAGCTTGCTGGAGGTGACCCGGATCGCCTCGCCGGCGCCGGCGCCCTTCTTGTGACCGTTGGACACCACGATGTAGCCGATGAGCCCCACCGCGAAGACCACCACGATGGCCACGAGGCCGATCTGCATTGCGAGGTTGCGCTTCTGATCGCTGGCCCTCAGGCCGGAGACGACGGGGCGTTTGGGTTTGCTGGCCACAGTCGGTTGGTCCTCGTGTTCGGTGGTCGGTTTCGCGGTTCAGCCTACCGGCGTGAGCTCCGGAGCTCAGCCTCGGCTGAGGTGCGCGCGCAGCGCCGAGATCAACTCACTGGTCGCGGTCGCGCTGCCACCTCCCAACGGAAACAGGTTGATGAAGGCGTGCGTCAACGACGGCATCCGCCGCAGATCCACCACCACTCCGGCCTCCCGTAATGCCTCCGCGAACGCTTCGCCTTCGTCGTGCAGCGGGTCGAACCCGGCGACGGCCACCAGTGCGGGCGGCAGCCCCGACAGGTCGCCGGCCAGCAGCGGTGATACCCGCGGGTCGGTCGGGTCCACCTGCGAGCGGCCCACGTACTGGTCGGTGAACCAGTCGATGTCGTGCTTGGTCAGCAGAAAGCCGTCGCCGTAGAGGGTGCGAGAACGGGTCTGGGCGGTGCAGTCGGTGATCGGATAGATCAGCCACTGCAGGATGGGCGCCGGGCCGCCGTCGTCGCGGGCCCGCAGCGCGACCGCGGCGGCCAGATTGCCGCCGGCGCTGTCCCCGCCGACCGCTACCCGCCCCGGAATCCCGCCCAGCTCTTCCGCATGGTCATAGGCCCAGCGGAATGCCGCAACAGCGTCGTCGAACGCGGCCGGCGCCGGGTGCTCGGGCGCCAGCCGATAGTCGATCGACAGCACCGCGACGTCGGCGTCTCGACAGGTCAGCCGGCAGATCGCGTCGTGGCTGTCCAGGTCGCCGATCACGAATCCGCCACCGTGATAGAAGACCAGCAGACACTTGGCACCACCACCGACCGGGCGGTAATGCCGAGCCGGGATGTCGCCGACCGGGCCGGGCAACACGATGTCGCGCACATCGACGTGGATATCGCCGCCGCCGAGCCCGGCGCCCGTCTCGCGCAACTGGGCGCGCGAGGCCTCCGCGTCGTCGTCGATGACCAACCCGTTGATGCCCATGGCGCGCTGCGCGGCCAGCGTCAACCGCAGGGTGGGGTCCAAGGTCTTGCCGTCGATGGTCACCGCACGCCCACCGGTCATCACCCGCTGGACCCCGATCGGCAGCGCCGGCATCACCTTCAGGCCGACCGCCATCAACGGGCCCTGCAGCCGGTCCGCCCAGCGCGCGCCCCGGCCGGAACCGGACCCGCCTGGCAGACTTCGTGTCATGGCTGCCGGAGACAACTTGCGTTCGGTCACGCTCAACGACGGTAATTCCATCCCCAGCGTCGGTTTCGGGGTTTACAAGATTTCGCCCGCCGAGACCGAGGAAGCGGTGCGCACCGCGCTGGCCGCCGGATACCGCCATATCGACACCGCGGCCCTCTACGGCAACGAGCGGGAGGTGGGCCGGGCCGTCGCGGCATCCGGCCTGCCGCGTGACGAGGTGTACCTGGTCACCAAGGTGTGGAACGCCGACCAGGGCTACGACTCGACATTGACGGCATTCGACGCGAGCATGGACCGCCTCGGCCTGGACGTTCTGGACCTGTACCTCATCCACTGGCCGCTGCCGGCGGCCGGCAGGTACGTGGAGACCTTCCGGGCGCTGGCCCACCTGCGGGATCAGGGCCGGATCCGCTCCATCGGGGTGAGCAACTTCATGCCTGAGCACCTCGAGACACTCATCGACGGAACCGGGATCGTGCCGGTCGTCAACCAGGTCGAGCTGCACCCGCGTTTCAGCCAGCCCGAACTGCGTCAGCTACACGCCCGGCTCGGAATCGCCACCGAAGCCTGGGCGCCCCTGGGGCGGGGTTCGCTGCTGACTCATCCGGTTGTTTCCGATGTGGCGCGGCGGTGCGGGAGGACAGCGGCGCAGGTGCTGATCCGGTGGCATATCCAACTGGGTAATATTGTGATTCCGAAATCGGTGCACCCGGAGCGCATCGTCGGCAACTTCGACGTGTTCGACTTCGAGCTCGGCGCGGCAGAGATGGCCGCGATATCCTCGCTCGACGACGGCGCCCGACTGGGACCCGATCCGCGAACATTCGATTACACAGGTAGGTGAAATGACGTCGGGCACTGCGATCCCCACCGTCACCCTCAACGACGACCGCACCATGCCGGTTCTGGGCATCGGGGTGGGCGAGTTGTCCGAAGCCGAGGCCGAGCGTGCGGTCTCGACGGCACTGGAGCTCGGCTGCCGGTTGATCGACACCGCCAAGGTGTACGGCAACGAGGCCGCGGTCGGCCGCGCCATCGCCGCGTCGGGGATCCCGCGCGAGGAGGTGTTCGTCACCACCAAGCTGGCCAACGCCGACCAGGGGTTGACCGCCGCAATCGAAGCCTGCAAGGCCAGCCTGGAGCGGCTCGGACTGGACTATGTGGACCTGTACCTGGTCCACTGGCCGGCTCCGTCGCTGGGCATGTATGTCGACAGCTACGGCGGACTCATCCAGACTCGCGAGCTGGGGCTGACCCGGTCCATCGGGGTGTCCAACTTCACCGAGTCTCACCTCGACGACGTGATCGAGCTGGCGTTCGAGACGCCGTCGGTCAACCAGATCGAACTGCACCCGCTGCTCAACCAGGCAGAGCTGCGCGCCGCCAACGCCGAGCGCGGCATCATCACGCAGGCCTACAGCCCACTGGCGGTGGGCCGGTTGCTCGACCACCCGACCGTGACGTCGATCGCCGGTGAGTACGGCAAGACCCCGGCGCAGGTGCTGATCCGGTGGAACCTGCAATTGGGCAACGCCGTGGTCGCCCGGTCGGCCCAGCCCGAGCGCATCGCGGCCAACCTCGACGTGTTCGGCTTCGAGCTGGCCGACGAGCACATGGAGAGCCTCAACGGCCTCAATGACGGCACCCGGGTGCGGGAAGACCCGCTCACCTACGCCGGTATCTGATTGCCACCCCCGGCGCCGGCTGGTCGGTTATCCGGCCGGGCAGGTGGCCGCTGCCGCACGCAGCACGTCGGCGGAGGGCTGGTCGAGGCGTAGCGCGTAGCCCCGCACGACCGTGATGAAGGCGATGGCGTACTGGCACGCGAACGCGCTGTTCGGCGGCATCCACTGCCCCGGTCCCGCATCGCCCTTGTCCTGGTTGCCCTGCCCGGCGACCGCCAGCAGGTTGGCCGGGTCGTTGGCGAAGCGCACTCGCTGTCGATACGGCCAGGCTGAGGCCCCCATGTCCCACGCATACGCCAGCGGCACGATGTGGTCGATCTGCACCGCCTCGCCGACCTTCGCGCCGCGGGTGAAGGCGATGACGGCGTTGGTGTAGGGATCGTGCAGGGTTCCGGTGGCCACCGCGTCGGGACAGCGCTTGGTCGACACATGCGTGATGTCCACCAGATCCCGGTTGAGGATGTCATCGCGGGTGTCGCAGCCGTTGTGTCCGCCCGGCGCGTCATTGTCGTCAGTCCAGGCGTCGCCGTACAGCGCACGGCGGTAGTCGTGACGGTGGGTGCGGGCCGCAACCACGGTGATGCCGGCCAGGACATCGGTGCCGGCTGCCACCGTGGGCATGCCGGCCTGCGCCGTCAGGGCCCGGCTGCGATGGCCCACGGCCGACACCGTCTGGTAGGCCACCACCACGGCGAGCAACGCCGCCACGGCTAGCCACAGCAGCGTTTTGCGGCTCGGGTTCATGCCTTGCCCAGGTATTCGATGTCTGTGAACTGCGCAGCCAGCGAGGCCAATCCGCGATCACCCGGGTTTGCCTTCCACGCCTGGTCACACCACGCGCGAGCAGCCTCGATGACCTCGCCGTGGTCGGTCAGCGACAGCAGCTTCAGGCCGCCGCGCCAACCGGACTGGTTACGGCCCAACACGTCTCCCTCACCGCGCTCGCGCAGGTCCAGATCGGCCAGCGCAAACCCGTCCAGCGTGCCGGCTACGGCCTCTAGTCGCTTGCCCGCCCGGGACCCCTCGGAGGCGGTGGTGACCAGCAGGCATAGGCCGGCGTGCTCACCGCGGCCGATCCGGCCACGCAGCTGGTGCAGCTGACTGATGCCGAACCGGTCGGCGTCGGCCACCACCATCACCGTTGCGTTCGGCACGTCGACGCCGACCTCGATCACCGTGGTGCACACCAACACGTCGACAGTTCCGGATCGGAACGCGCTCATCACCGCGTCCTTCTCGTCGCTGGACAGTCGGCCATGCATCAGCCCGAGCCGCAATCCGGCCAGCGGTCCGGCTCCCAGTCGCTGGAAGAGGTCCACCGCCGTCGCTGAGGGGCGGGTCGCACCCTGCTCCTGATCGCCGACCTGTGCCGCTTCATCGGTCTCGTCGATGCGCGGCGCCACCACGTAGGCCTGCCGGCCGGCCGCGACCTCTTCACGGATCCGTTGCCAGGCCCGCTGCAGCCAGGCCGGTTTGGACTTCTCGAAGATCACCGAGGAGCGGATCGGCTGGCGCCCGCGGGGCAACTCGCGCAGCGTTGAGGTCTCCAGGTCCCCGTAGACGGTCAGGGCGACGGTGCGCGGGATCGGAGTGGCCGTCATCACCAGCAGGTGTGGGGTTATGCCGTCGGGCGCCTTGGCGCGCAACTGATCCCGCTGTTCCACACCGAAGCGGTGCTGCTCGTCGATGACGACCATGCCCAGCTTGTGAAACTCCACGGCGTCCTGCAGCAGGGCGTGGGTACCGACCACGATCCCGGCGGTGCCTGCGCTGATCTCCGCGCGGACCTGCTTCTTGGTGGCCGCCGGCATCGATCCGGTCAGCAGTGCCACCGCGGTCGCATTGTCGGCCCCGCCGAGCTGGCCTCCCAGCGCCAGCGGGCCGAGCATGTCCCGAATCGATCGAACATGTTGGGCGGCAAGCACTTCAGTCGGAGCCAGTAGCGCGCACTGGTAACCCGCATCCACCATCTGCAGCATCGCCAGCAGCGCCACGATCGTCTTTCCGGAGCCGACCTCGCCCTGCAGCATCCGGTTCATGGGGCGCGACGCGGCCAGTTCGGACTGCAGTACCTCGAGCACCTCCCGCTGCCCGGCGGTCAGCTCGAAGGGCAACCGCCCCAACAGTTCCCGGGCCAGGCCATCGTCGCGGGCCGGGGCCGGCGGACCGGATTCGGAGAGCTCACCATTGCGGCGCACCGCCAGGGCCCACTGCAGACCGACCGCCTCGTCGAAGGTCAGTCGCTCGCGAGCCCGCGCCCGCTGCGCGGCGCTCTCGGCCAGGTGGATGGCACGAAGCGCCTCGTCCTCACTGATCAGGCCGCGCTCGGCGCGCAGCGCGGCAGGCAGCGGATCCGGAATGGGGTCCAAGACCTCCAGAACCTGTCGCACACAGGCGAAGATGTCCCAGCTCTGCAATTTGGTGCTGGCGGGATAGATCGGATAGCAGGCTCGCTCGAACTCCGACTGCAGCACTTCACCACTGATCTTCTGCGAGGCATCGGCGATGTTGCGCAGCGAGTCGCTGCCGAAGTTGTCGTTGTCCGACCCGTCGAGGATGAGGAAGTCGGGATGGGTCAACTGCAGTTTGCGGTTGAAGTAGCCGACCTCGCCGGACAGCATCACCCGGGTTCCGGGGGTGAGCTTGTACTTGAGGCCACGCGCGTTGAAGAACGTCGCACTGACCTTTTTCTGGCCGGTCCCCAGGGTGATCACCAGGTATTCGTTGGGTCGCCGACCCTGTTGCCGTTTCATCGGTTTGGCCACGGCGGTGGTGATGGTGTCGACCAGGGTGATGTGTTCGCCCTCGAGCGCCTGCGCGTCGTCGAGGCCGCGTTTCGTCGCGCCCTCGACGTAGCTGCGCGGATAGTGCCGCAGCAGGTCGTCGACGGTGCGGATGCCGAAGAACTCATCGAGTTTTCCGGCCGTATCGGAACCCACGATGTAGTCCAGCCGGTCGCTCAGGGTGACCATCGCTACTCGACCCCGATCAGCAGTGCGTCCCCCCGATGTCCGGTGAAGTAGGTCGCCAGTTCGGTTCCCGGGTGCTGGTCGTGCACATGCCGGGACAAGACGTCCACCACATCTTCTTCCAGCCCGTCGACGCCCGCCCCGAACAGCACCGTGACCAGCTCACCACCTGCAGCCAGCAGCAGATCGATCAGGCCGATCGCGGCGGCGCCGACATTGCGCGCCACGATCAGCACCTCGTCGCCGGCGATGCCCAGGCCGTCGCCGGGCTGGCAGGAACCGGCCCAGGTCAGCGCCTGTTCGGTGGCCACCCGGACCGATCCGAGCCGGGTGCTGCCGGCGGCGCGGGCCATGGTGTAGCCGTCGTCGACCACCGGACGGCCCGGATCGTGGACCGCCAGGGCGGACAGCCCCTGCACCATCGAGCCGGTCGGCACCGGCACCACGTCGATACCCCAGCCGATGGCCGCGGTGCAGCCCGCCACCAGTTCCTCGGCGGCGACGTAGCCGTTGGGCAGCAACATCACCTGCGCTGCCCCGGTGTCCACGACCGCCCGCAGCAGTTGCTGGGCGGAGATCATCATGGCCGGCTCGGCACAGTGTGGGTCGGGCCGCAGCACGCAGGCGCCTTCGGAGTCGAACAGCGCCTCGGCGCCGTCGCCGTCGACCACGGCCAGCACCGCCCGCTCGCGGACCCAGCTGCCCGGGGACGGGCCGGTGGCCCCGGCCAGGGCCGAGATCTGAATTCGCCGCGGCCGGCCGAACGCCAGGCCCGCCTCGACGGCGGCACCGGCGTCATCGGTGTGCACATGCACCGAATATCCGCCGACCACCCCCGAGGTGGCGATCACGACCGATTCGCCGAGCTGGTTCAGCCGTTCGCGCAGGGCCTCGGTGTCTTCGGGGCTGCATTCACCCAGCAGGTACATCACCTCGAACTGGGGCGCGGGCGGCTCGGTGCCCGCCTCCGGCGACCGGGGGCGCGGCGACGGCTGATACACCGGGCGAACCGGTGCCTGTCCGGTGATCGTGGAGCGCAGCGCGTCGAGCAGCACCAGCAGCCCGCGACCACCCGCGTCGACCACTCCGGCGTCGGCCAGCACGTCGAGCTGGGCGGTGGTCGCCTCCAGTGCCTCGGCGGCCGCGTCGGTGCCGGCCACCAGGGCCGGGCCCAGCTCGGCTCCCTGCGCCGCGCACCGCTCGACGGCGGCGGCCGCGGCCTGCAGCACCGACACGATGGTGCCCGGGACCTCGCGGCCGCCCATCGAGGCGATCACCAGTTCGACTCCGTGCCGCAGGCCAGCGCCGAGCAGGGCGGTGTCGATGACGGCGACGGTGGGGTCGGCAGCGGTGACATCGGCCAGACCGCGCAATATCTGCGACAGAATCACCCCGGAGTTGCCCCGCGCACCGTGCAGCGCCCCGGCTGACAGTGCGGCCGCGACCCGGCCCACCTGGCCCGAGGCGGCCTCGGTGTTGGCCTCGGCCAGGGCTGAACGCATGGTGAACAGCATGTTTGTTCCGGTGTCGGAATCGGCGACCGGGAAGACGTTGAGCTGGTTGATCTCGTCGGTGTGGGTGATCAGGTCACCGACGGCGGTGTGTGCCCAGTCCCGCAAGGTCGCCGCATCCAGCCGACGATCGGGATTGCCCACCTCCACCCACCTTCCTGACGGCACCGCCGGTGGCCGCAAGCCTAATCACTGCGGGCGACAGCACAGGTCACCTATGGCCGACCGGGAGAGGGCGTTTTGGTGGATACCCCGCCGGACGGGTATCCTGATCAGGTTGTCGGGCCACCCGCTGAGGTTGTTGGCCCTCAAGCAGACGTTTTGAGGAGTGTCACATATGGCTGCCGTGTGCGATATCTGCGGAAAGGGCCCCGGCTTCGGCAAGTCGGTGTCCCACTCGCACCGTCGGACCAGCCGTCGGTGGGACCCGAACATTCAGGTCGTGCACGCCGCTCGTCCCGGTGGTAACAAGCAGCGCCTGAACGCCTGCACCTCCTGCATCAAGGCCGGCAAGGTCTCCCGCGGCTAAGTCCGCTCTGTTCTCGCCGCCTCTGGTTGCGGCGGCGAGTCTGCGCGATCGTCTCGACCGCTACTCCAATCGCCAGTCGATCGGCTCGGCCCCCATCTGCGTCAGCAACTCGTTGGCGCGGCTGAACGGCCGCGATCCGAAGAATCCGCGCGACGCCGACAAGGGCGACGGGTGCGCTGACTCGATCGCGACGCAGGGGTCGGACAGCATCGGCTTGAGCGTTCCCGCGTCGCGTCCCCACAGGATCGCCACCATCGGCTGCCTGCGGGCGACCAACGCGCGGATCGCACATTCGGTGACGGCCTCCCAGCCCTTGCCGCGATGTGACGCCGGCGTGCCCGGTCGCACGGTGAGCACCCTGTTGAGCAGCAGCACACCCCGCTGAGCCCACGGGGACAGATCACCGTTGGACGGCTTGGGATAGCCCAAATCGGCGGTGTATTCGGTGAAGATGTTCTCCAGACTGCGCGGCAGCGGCCGAACGTCCGGCGCGACCGAGAAGCTCAGGCCCACGGCGTGTCCGGGCGTCGGGTACGGATCCTGGCCGACGATCAGCACCCTGACGTCGTCGAAGGGAAACGTGAAGGCACGCAAGATGTTCCGACCTTCGGGCAGATAGCCGTGACCGGATGACGTCTCTTCGCGTAAGAAGCGCCCCATTGCTGCGACGTGTTCGGTCACCGGTGCCAGTGCGCTGGCCCAACCGCTTTCGACGAGTTCAGGTAGTGGACGCGCAGTCATGGTGTCTCAAGGTAATGGGCCCGGCGAGTCAAACGACTGCCAGCCCGCCTCCCCGTCCCACGGCGCTCCGTCCACCAGCACGCGCGCCGGCCCCGGCAACACCTGCCCGATTGCCCGCCAACCGGCCGGCACGTCGCCGGGAAACGCGGCGATCAGGGCGTGGTCTTCTCCCCCGCCCAGAATCCACGACCACGCATCGGCGCCCACGGCAGCAGCCGCGGCTTCCAGAGCCCGGTAATCGGCCGCCAGTGCCGCCGTGGACACCTCCAACGTCACCTGCGATGCGGTGGCCACATGTCCCAGATCGGCGAGCAGGCCGTCGGAGACATCGGTCATCGCCTGCGCCCCCGCCTCGGCGGCAGCCGCGCCCTGCCCGTAGGGCGGCTGCGGGACTAGGTGGCGCAGCCTCAGCTCCGCAAAGTCTGCTGCATCCACGCCCGCACTGAACAGCCGCAGCCCGGCCGCCGAGCGGCCCAGGTCCCCGGCCACCGCCAGGGTCGCGCCCGGCCGCGCCCCCGAGCGCAGCACCGCGGCCCGGCCGGCCAGATCCCCCAGCACCGTCACCGACACCACCCAGCAGTCGGCCTGGACCAGGTCGCCGCCGACCACGCCGGCACCCAGCTGCTCCGCCTCGGCCCACATCCCGTCGGCCAGCTCGGCGGCATCGGCGGCCGAGGTGTGCGCGGGGGCGCCGAAGCCGACCACGAATGCGGTGGGGCGCGCACCCATCGCCTCGATATCGGCCGCGTTCTGCGCGATCGCCTTGCGCCCGACCTGGTGCGGGGTTGACCAGTCCAGCCGGAAATGGCGGCCTTCCACCAGCATGTCGGTGGACACCGCAGCCCGGCCGTCGGCGCACCGCACCACCGCCGCGTCGTCCCCGGGACCCAGCACAGTGGTGTCAGGCTGACGTCGCCCGGCCACCAGCCGGTCGATCATGGGAAACTCTCCAAGCTGACCCAGCGTGGGCTCGTTACCGCGCACAGCCTGGAGTGTAGGTGTGATCAGAACGGTAGGCGGGGCTTGACCAATCCGGACAACGACGCGGACGGACCGCCGCGGCTCGCGCTGATTGTCGCGCTGGTGGTGGCCGTCACCGCGGTAGGCGCTGCACTGACGGTGGCCGCACTACACCAGCCGGGCAAACGGCCGCCGGCACCGGTCCCGGTCGTGACGGTGCCTGCTCCGCAAGCCGACAGCCAAGACTGCCGGGCCCTGCTCGAGGCGCTACCGGCCCAGCTGGGCGACTTTCGGCGCGCCGAGCTCGCCGCGCCCGCCCCGCAGGGCGCCGCGGCCTGGACCGGCGACAGCGGCGAGGCCGTGGTGCTGCGCTGTGGACTGGACCGGCCGGCCGACTTCGTGGTGGGCTCACCCATCCAAGTGGTCGATCACGTGCAGTGGTTCGAAGTCCGCGAAGGCGACCGCGCCACCTGGTATGCGGTGGACCGGAAGGTCTATCTGGCGCTGACGCTGCCGCCGGGATCAGGTCCCACACCGATTCAGGAGGTGTCCGATCTGATCGCCGACACCATCGGGGCGGTCCCGATCCGGCCGGGCCCGCCGCGCTGACCAGTTGCGCCTTGCGCCGAGCGTGAACTCAGACCGAGAACGTGACCAGTTTCTCGTGCTCCGTACACGTTCGGCGCGCAGCGGCGATCGATCCCGTCAGCGCAGGCCCACGCCGCGAGCCAGGGCCGTGTCGACCATCGTCGCCAGCAGCGTCGGGTAGTCGACGCCGCTGGCCGCCCACATCCGCGGATACATCGAGATCGTGGTGAATCCGGGCATGGTGTTGATCTCGTTGATCACCGGGCCGCTGTCGGTCAAGAAGAAGTCCACCCGGGCCAGCCCCTGACCGTCGAGGGCGGCGAACGCGCGAATCGCCAACTGCTGCACGGCCTCGGCGACGTCGTCGTCGATCTTGGCGGGCACGTCGAGCTCGGCAGCGTCATCGAGATACTTGGTGGCGAAGTCGTAGAACGAGTCGTCCCGGTCGGCCACGCCGGCCACCCGGATCTCCCCCACCGTGCTGGCAGCCACCGTGCCGTCGGGGAATTCGAGCACCCCGCATTCGATTTCACGACCGACGATCGCGGCCTCGACAATGACCTTGGGATCGTGCCGGCGTGCCTCGGCGATGGCCGCGGGAAGCTCGTCGTAGGACGTCACCCGGCTGACCCCGATCGAGGACCCACCGCGCGCCGGTTTGACGAACAGTGGCAACCCGAGGCGCTCCCGATCGTCGTTCGACAACGTCTCCTGGTTGGCCCGCAACACCGCGTAGGGGCCGATCGGCAGGCCGTCGGCGGCCAGCAGCTTCTTGGTGAACTCTTTGTCCATGCCCGCCGCGCTGGCCAGCACGCCGGCACCGACATAGGGCACCCCGGCCAGCTCCAGCAGTCCCTGCACGGTGCCGTCCTCGCCGTAGGGGCCGTGCAGCACCGGAAACACCACGTCGACCGACTCCAGCACCTCGGCACGTCCGGCGGTGGAGAACGCAACCAGCTGACCGGCCCGCTGCGGGTCGGCCGCCAGCGCCAGTTCGGCGCCCGAGTCATCACTGACCGCCGGCAGCCGACGATCAGTGATCGCCAGCGCGTCGGGGTTGCCGTCGGTGAGCACCCACGCCCCCTCCGGGGTGATGCCAACTGCGACGACCTCGAAGCGTTGCGGATCCAGGTTGCGCAGGATGCTGCCCGCCGAGACGCAGGAGATGGCGTGCTCGCTGCTGCGGCCACCGAACACGACGGCCACGCGGGTGCGTTCGTGGGAATTCACACGCCAGAGGGTACCGGGGGCGTGTTACTCCGGTTTTGTGCGACGTCCCAGCAGCAGGGCCACCGCCTCATTGACCGACAAGCCCGTGTGGCAAACCCGGTGCACGGCATCGGTCAGCGGCATCTCCACGTCGTAGCTCGAGGCCAGCGCCAGCACTGACTGGCACGACGTCACGCCTTCGACGACGTGACCCTCAGAGGTGCTCAACCCCGCCGACCCGGGCACCGGCGGCATCGCCTCACCCCGGCCCAGCCGTTCTCCGAACGAGCGGTTGCGCGAATGCGGCGATGTGCAGGTGGCCACCAGGTCGCCCACGCCGGCAAGGCCCGCCAGGGTGGCGCCCTTGGCGCCCAGCGCGACGCCGAGCCGGATGATCTCGGCCAGGCCCCGGGTGATGATGGCGGCGGCCGTGTTCTCCCCCAGACCCACTCCGGCGGCCATCCCGCAGGCCAGCGCGATGACGTTCTTACAGGCGCCGCCGATCTCGGTGCCGACCACGTCGGAGTTGGTGTAGGGCCGGAAATAGCCGGTGTTGAGCATCCGCTGCAGTGCCACCGCACGCCCGGAGTCGGTGCAGGCGACGACGGTGGCCGCGGGCTGCCCGGCCGCGATCTCGGCGGCCAGGTTGGGACCAGACACCACCGCGACCTGACCGGCGTCGAACCCCGTCACCGAGGCAATCACCTGGCTCATCCGCATCAGCGTGCCCAGCTCGATGCCCTTGGCGACGCTGACCAATGTGGCGCTGCCGGTCAGGTACGGCGTCCATGCCTGGAGATTGGCCCGCATCGTCTGCGCCGGAACAGCCAGCACCACGGTGGTCAGGCCATCCAGCGCCTCGGCCGGATCGCTGGTGGCGCGCACCGCGTCGGGGACCGCGAAACCCGGCAGGTAGTCGGGGTTGTGCCGAGTCTCGTTGATCTGCGCGGCGATCTCGGGCCGACGTGTCCAGAGTCTGACGTCACTGCCGGCCTCGGCGAGGACCTTGGCCAGCGCAGTGCCCCACGCGCCCGCGCCCATCACCGCGACCGTGCCCTCGGTGCCGCCCATCGCACACCACCTCCCTTAGGCGCATCACCTTAGCGGTGATCGCAAGCACGGCGGAGCCGGGCGAAGCGGGTCACCGCCAACAGCCCAGCGGTGATCGCAAGCACGGCGGAGCCGGGCGAAGCGGGTCACCGCCAGCAACCCAGCCCGTGGGACAGCCGGCCCGACGCTGGCAGGATGTGAGGTGTGAACTCCGCACCGGCTGAGGTATCCGGCATCGGCCTGATCATTGCCGTCAAGCGGCTCGGCGTGGCCAAGACCAGGTTGGCGCCGGCGTTTCCCGCGCCGCTGCGCGAATCGGTGGTGCTGGCGATGCTGGTGGACACCATCACCGCGGCTGCTGCCGCCCGGGGACTGGAACACATCACCGTGGTCACCCCCGATGAGGCCGCCGCCGCGGCAGCCGCCGAGCTGGGGGCCGAGGTGCTGGAGGACCCCACTCCCGACGGTCACGGCGACCCCCTGAACAACGCGCTCGCCGCGGCCGAAGCCTCGGTGGCCGAATCCGTTCCGAATATCGTTGTGTTGCAGGGTGATCTGCCAGCCTTACAGACCTACGAACTCGATGAGGCGATAGCCGCGGCACGAACGCACCAACGCAGCTTCGTCGCCGATCGCCACGGGATGGGCACCGCGGCGCTGTTCGCCTTCGGCACCGCGCTGGATCCCCAGTTCGGCCGCGATTCCTCGAAGCGCCACCGGCAATCCGGTGCGCTGGAACTGACCGGCGCCTGGCCCGGTCTGCGCTGTGACATCGACACCCCCGAAGACCTGGCGGTGGCGCGACGGCTCGGAGTCGGCCCGGCGACGGCACGTGCGCTCGCGCATGCCAAGTCCATTGGCAGCAGCACCCGCAATGAGCCATGATTTCGGAGTGGACGACATCGAGGCCGGCGAACTCATCGAGACGCGTACCGACACGACCGACTCGCGTCCGCACGACGACGCTCCCACCGCCCCTCCCGCTGCCACCGCAGTGCTTCCCGCCGACGGCGACGAGCTGCCCGCGGACCGCTACCTCAACCGTGAACTGAGCTGGCTGGACTTCAACGCGCGAGTGCTGGCGCTCGCCGCCGACCCCTCACTGCCCCTGTTGGAGCGGGCCAAGTTCCTGGCGATCTTCGCCTCCAATCTCGACGAGTTCTACATGGTCCGGGTCGCCGGCCTCAAGCGCCGCGACGAGATGGGTCTTTCGGTGCGCTCGGCCGACGGCCTGACTCCGCGTGAACAACTGCGCCGCATCGGCGAACGGACCCAACAGATCGCCACCAGCCATGCGCGGGTGTTCCTCGACTCGGTTCGCCCGGCGCTGGCCACCGAAGGCATTCACGTGGTGACGTGGGCCGACCTCTCGCAGGCCGAGCGCGAGCAGCTGTCGGTGTATTTCCACGAGCAGGTGTTCCCGGTGTTGACGCCGCTGGCAGTCGACCCGGCGCATCCGTTCCCGTTCGTCAGCGGGCTCAGCTTGAACCTGGCGGTGACCGTCAAGCGCCCCGAAGACGGCGGCAGCCACTTCGCGCGGGTCAAAGTCCCCGACAACGTCGACCGTTTCGTCACACTCGACGCCGGCGACCGCCGGGGCGAGGTTCGCTTCCTGCCGATGGAGGAGCTGATCGCGGCGTTCCTGCCGGTGTTGTTCCCCGGCATGGAGATCGTTGAGCATCACGCGTTCCGTATCACCCGCAACGCCGATTTCGAGGTCGAAGAGGATCGCGACGAAGATCTGTTGCAGGCCTTGGAGCGGGAGTTGGCGCGGCGCCGGTTCGGGTCGCCGGTGCGCCTTGAGGTCGCCGACGACATGACCGAACACATGCTGGAGCTGTTGCTGCGCGAACTCGACGTGGATCCCGGTGACGTCATCGAGGTCCCGGGTCTGCTGGACCTGTCATCGTTGTGGCAGCTCTACGGTCAGGATCGGCCCGATCTCAAGGATCGCACCTTCGTTCCGGCCACCCACCCGGCATTTGCCGAACGGGAAACCCCCAAAAGCATTTTCGCCACCCTGCGGGAGGGCGACGTGCTGGTACATCACCCCTATGACTCATTCGCCACCAGCGTGCAACGGTTCATCGAACAGGCGGCGGCCGACCCGGGCGTGTTGGCGATCAAGCAGACGCTCTACCGCACCTCCGGTGATTCGCCGATTGTCACCGCGCTGATCGACGCCGCCGAGGCCGGCAAGCAGGTGGTGGCGCTGGTAGAGATCAAGGCCCGCTTCGACGAGCAGGCCAACATCAAGTGGGCCCGCAAGCTGGAGCAGGCCGGCGTGCATGTGGTGTACGGACTCATCGGTCTGAAGACCCACTGCAAAGTCTGTCTGGTGGTGCGCCGCGAGGGCTCCGTGATCCGGCGGTACTGCCATATCGGCACCGGCAACTACAACACCAAGACCGCGCGCCTCTACGAAGATGTGGGGCTGCTCACCGCGGACCCGGACATCGGTGCCGACCTGACCGACCTGTTCAATTCGTTGACGGGCTATTCGCGGAAAGTCGCCTACCGCAACCTGTTGGTGGCGCCCTACGGTGTCCGGACCGGCATCATCGAACTCATCGCCCGTGAGGTGGCAGCACACCGCCGCTCCGGCAACGGGCGGATCCGGCTCAAGCTCAACTCGCTGGTGGACGAGCAGGTGATCGACGCGCTCTATCGGGCCTCCCAAGCCGGCGTGCAGATTGAGTTGTTCGTCCGGGGCATCTGCGCACTGCGGCCCGGGGTCGAGGGCTTCTCCGAAAACATCATCGTCCGATCGATTCTCGGCCGATTCCTGGAGCACTCCCGCATCATCCATTTCCGCGCCATCGACGAATTCTGGATCGGCAGCGCCGACATGATGCACCGCAATCTCGACCGTCGCGTCGAAGTGATGGTGCAGGTGAAGAACCCTCGGCTGACCGCACAACTGGCCGATGTCTTCGACTCCGCAATGGATCCGGCCACTCGCTGCTGGGAACTCGGATCCGACGGCAAGTGGACGGCCGCGCCGCAGGACGGCGCCACCGTACGTGATCACCAGGTCTCGTTGATGGACCGCCACCGCAATCCCTGACCCGCCCACCGCCTCAGAACCTGCAGGGAGTCCAAGGTGCTCGAAACGACAGTTCCGGATGGCGCGGGGACCGAAGGCAAGGTGATCCACGCCGCGGGCGCGGTGCTGTGGCGCAGGCGGCGCAAGACCGTTGAGGTGGCGCTCATCCACCGCCCGCGCTACGACGACTGGTCGCTGCCCAAGGGCAAAGTCGATCCCGGGGAGACCGAGCCGGTGACGGCCGTACGGGAGATCCTCGAGGAGACCGGCCAGCACGCACGGCTGGGCCGCCGGCTGGGGACGGTCCGATATCCGGTGGCCCAGGGCGTCAAGAAGGTCCGGTATTGGGCCGCACAGGCGCTGGGCGGAGAGTTTGTGCCCAATCACGAGGTTGACGACCTGGTCTGGCTACCGGTCGATGCCGCAATGAAGGAACTCCCCTACGCCCATGACCGGAAGATATTGCGGCGGTTCGCCAAGCAGCCCGCGGACACCCAGACGGTGTTGATCGTTCGGCACGGTACCGCTGGGCGCCGGTCGCGGTTCTCCGGCGACGACCGGCAGCGCCCGCTGGACAAGAAGGGCCGCGCACAGGCCGAGGCGCTCACCGATCAGCTGCTGGCCTTCGGCGCGAGCGCGGTGTACGCCGCCGACCGGGTGCGCTGCGAGCAGACCGTGGAACCATTGGCCGCCGAGCTCGGAGTACCCGTGCACAACGAGCCGACGCTGACCGAGGAGTCTTACGCAGACAACCCGAAGCAGGCCCGGCGCCGGCTGGTGGAGATCGCGAAATTGGGCGGCACACCCGTCATCTGTACCCAGGGCAAGGTGATTCCGGGGTTGATCGCCTGGTGGTGCGAGCGCGACGGCATCAGTCCGGACAAGTCGCGCAATCGCAAGGGCAGCACCTGGGTGCTGTCGCTGTCGGGAGGCCGGTTGATCGCCGCCGACCACATCGGTAGTCCGCTGGCTACCCAAGCACTGGTATGAACGACCGAGCGCCGCGGGGCTGACCCCGCGGCGCTCGGCTGTTCGTTGTTACTTGCGACCCTTGCGGGCTGGAGCCTTCGTGGCCTTCTTGGCCGGGGCCTTGGTCGCTGCCTTCTTCGCGGCAACCTTCTTGGCCGGGGCCTTGGTAACGGCCTTCTTCGCCGGAGCCTTGGTCACGGCCTTCTTCGCCGGAGCCTTCTTCGCCGGAGCCTTGGTCACGGCCTTCTTCGCCGGAGCCTTGGTCACGGCCTTCTTCGCCGGAGCCTTCTTCGCCGGAGCCTTGGCCGCAGTCTTCTTGGCAGCAGCCTTGGTGGCCTTCTTGGCCGGAGACTTCTTCGCCGGAGCCGCACTGGCACCAGCACCGCGCTTGACGGCGAGACCCTCAGCCGGGACACGCTGCGCGCCAGAAACAATCGCCTTGAACTGCGCACCCGGCCGGAAAGCGGGAACGGACGTCGGCTTCACCTTGACCGTTTCACCGGTGCGGGGATTGCGGGCCACGCGCGCGGCGCGACGGCGACGCTCAAAAACGCCGAACCCGGTGATGGTGACGCTCTCACCCTTGTGGACGGCGCGCACAATGGCATTGACGAAATGCTCGACGGCGTCAGTCGCCGACCGACGGTCGGTGTCCAATTCCTTTGTGAGCACCTCGATGAGCTCTGCTTTGTTCATCCAATCCCTCCGAACCCAGTGGCCCTACTTGAGCCGACTAGAGCACACGGTAATCCCTGATACCACAGATATCCAAGAGCCACGCGCAATTTCAAACGAGATTATGGGCGAAATTCGGCAATCCGGTTACCGCCCTTGGGCGCTGACGAGCGCGTCCTACCCACGAAATTCAGCTCCCAAGAGGGCCTCAAGAAGCTGGCAGGGTGCGCGGCTTCCAGCTCGGGCGAGCGGCTTCGAAAGAGTCGATTTCTTCGAGTTTCCGCAGCGTAAGGCCTATATCGTCGAGTCCTTCGGACAACCGCCATGCGGTGTAGTCGTCAATCGTGAACGGCACCACCACCGTTCCGGCGGTGATATTCCGATCTTGAAGATTGACAGTGATTTCCAGCCCCGGGTTCTGCTCGATGACTTTCCACAGCAGTTCCACATCATCTTGGGCCACCTGGGCTGCCAGCAGACCGGCCTTGCCGGCATTGCCGCGGAAGATGTCGGCGAATCGGGAGGAGATCACCACCCGGAACCCGTAGTCGAGCAGCGCCCACACCGCGTGCTCCCGCGACGATCCGGTGCCGAAGTCCGGTCCGGCCACCAGAACCGAACCTTTGTCGAAAGGACTGAGATTCAGCACGAAGGACGGATCGGTGCGCCATGTGGCGAAGAGGCCGTCCTCGAATCCCGTCCGGGTGATGCGCTTGAGATAGACCGCCGGAATGATCTGGTCGGTGTCGACATTGGACCGCCGCAGCGGGACTCCGATTCCGGTATGAGTGCTGAAAGCTTCCATGATTAGGCTCCTTTTAATACCGTGGCGGTCAGTTCAAGTCGGAGGGAGCCGACAGCTTCCCACGGACGGCGGTGGCAGCGGCGACGACCGGAGACACCAGGTGGGTGCGTCCGCCCTTGCCCTGCCGGCCCTCAAAATTGCGGTTGGAGGTCGACGCGGACCGTTGCCCCGGCTCCAGCTGATCGGGGTTCATTCCCAAGCACATCGAGCAGCCCGGTTGGCGCCACTCGGCGCCTGCGGCGGTGAAAACCTCCGCCAGTCCTTCGGCTTCGGCCTGATTGCGCACCCGCATCGAGCCCGGCACCACGAGCATCCGCACACCGTCGGCGACCTTGCGTCCACGCAGCACCTCTGCTGCGGCACGTAGGTCCTCGATGCGGCCGTTGGTGCAGGATCCGACGAACACCGTGTCTACGGCGATGTCGCGCATCGGCGTCCCCGGTTGAAGGTCCATGTACGCCAACGCCTTCTCCGCGGCCCGCCGCTGGGCTTCGTCGTGGATGGCCTCCGGGTCGGGTACGTCGGAGCCCAGCGGGACACCTTGGCCAGGGTTGGTGCCCCAGGTCACGAACGGGGTCAGGGCAGCCGCGTCCAGGTGGACCTCGGTATCGAAAGCCGCTCCCGGGTCGGTACGCAGGCTGCTCCAGTAGGCCACGGCGGCGTCCCAGTCCGCACCGGTCGGCGCGTGGGGCCGGCCCCGCAGGTACTCATAGGTGGTCTCATCCGGGGCGACCATGCCGGCGCGGGCGCCCGCCTCGATGCTCATGTTGCAGATCGTCATGCGCGCCTCCATCGACAGCGCCTCAATAGCGCTGCCGCGGTACTCGATGACGTAGCCCTGGCCGCCGCCGGTGCCGATCTGAGCGATCACCGCCAGGATGATGTCCTTGGCCGTCACACCGTCGGCGAGCTGACCGTCGACGTTGACCGCCATGGTCTTGAACGGCTTGAGCGGCAGTGTCTGAGTGGCCAGTACGTGTTCGACCTCGGAGGTGCCGATTCCCATTGCCAGCGCACCGAAAGCGCCGTGGGTGGAGGTGTGGCTGTCACCGCAGACCACCGTCGTCCCGGGTTGGGTGAGCCCGAGCTGCGGGCCGATGATGTGCACGATTCCCTGGTCGATGTCGCCCATGGGGTGCAGCCGGATACCGAATTCGGCGCAGTTGTGCCGCAGCGTCTCGACCTGAGTGCGTGACACCGGGTCGGCGATCGGCTTGTCGATATCGGCCGTCGGCACGTTGTGGTCCTCGGTGGCGATGGTCAGATCCGGCCGCCGCACTCGACGACCCGCCAGCCGCAGCCCCTCGAACGCCTGCGGACTGGTGACTTCATGAACCAGGTGCAGATCGATGTAGATGAGGTCGGGTTCGGTCCCCCCGCCGGACACCACGACGTGGTCTGCCCAGACCTTCTCGGCCAGGGTGCGAGGCTGCTCGGTCATTGCCATCCCCAAATCTGTGGGTCTCATATTTTGAGACGCTAGTATCTATATATGGGACAGCATAGCGGTATCGGCGTTCTGGACAAAGCACTGTCGGTGCTCCACACCGTCGCCGAATCACCATGTGGACTCGCTGAACTGTGCGACCGCACCGGCCTGCCCCGCGCCACCGCACACCGGCTGGCCGCAGGCCTGGAGACCCACCGGCTACTCGGGCGTGACAACGAGGGCCGCTGGCGAGTCGGGCCCGCGGTCAGTGAGCTGGCCGCCCGCGCCGACGATCCGCTTCGAGCGGCCGGTGCGGCGGTGCTGCCGCGGCTGCGTGAGATCACCGGGGAGAGCGTGCAGCTGTATCGCCGCGAAGGCTCCGAACGAGTCTGCGTTGCGGCGCTGGAACCCCCCGCTGGACTGCGAGACACGGTTCCGGTCGGCACCCGGTTGCCGATGACCGCCGGCTCAGGGGCCAAAGTCTTGCTGGCCTACGCCGACGCGAGCCTGCAACAGGAAGTGCTGCCGGAGGCCAAGTTCACCAGCCGCGCCCTCACCGAGACCCGCCGCCGAGGCTGGGCACAAAGCGTCGCCGAGCGCGAGCCGGGGGTGGCCAGCGTGTCGGCGCCGGTGCGCGATCACAGCGGCACGGTGGTGGCAGCGATCTCGGTGTCGGGCCCGATCGACCGGATGGGGCGGCGGCCGGGCGCACGCTGGGCCGCCGACCTGCTCGCGGCGGCCGACGCGCTTGCTGACCGGCTGTAACTGGGCGCGAGCAGTCCCAGTTTCGCCTGCCGCCGGCGGGACCAATGCGATTCCGCCTCTGCTCGCCGGAGGATCTGATCCGCCTGTCAGACTGCAGAGATGGGAACCAAACAGCGCGCACAGATCGTGATGACCGATGCCGAGGTCGCTGACTTCGTCAACTCGCACCGCACCGGAACACTGGCCACCATCGGGCCGGACGGGCAGCCCCACCTGACCGCGATGTGGTACGCGGTGCTCGACGGCGAGATCTGGCTCGAGACCAAAGCCAAGTCCCAGAAAGCGGTCAACCTGCGCCGCGATCCGCGGGTTACCTTCCTCCTGGAAGACGGCCTGACCTACGACACCCTGCGTGGGGCCGCCTTCGAGGGCGTCGCGGAGATCGTCGACGACCCAGACACCCTCTTCCGGGTGGGCGTCAGCGTCTGGGAGCGCTACACCGGCCCCTACACCGACGAGATGAAGCCCGGCGTCGACGCGATGATGAATAACCGGGTGGCTGTGCGCATCGTCACACAGCGCACCCGCTCCTGGGACCACCGCAAGCTCGGGTTGCCGGCCATGCCGCTGGCCGGTTCCACCGCCCCCAAGGGCGACTGAAACCCTCAAGGCCTGCTCGACGCCAAAAGGCCCGCACCTTGACGGTGCGGGCCTTTTGTGTTGTACCCCCGATGGGATTCGAACCCACGCTACCGCCGTGAGAGGGCGGCGTCCTAGGCCGCTAGACGACGGGGGCTAGAACATTTCCGGGTTGTCAGCATAGCTCAACCCGCACGGCCCGCCTAATCGCTTGCAGCGGACCGCTTTTGCTGGGGTACCAGGACTCGAACCTAGAATGGCTGAACCAGAATCAGCTGTGTTGCCAATTACACCATACCCCATTGGCCGGCCATTATTGCTGGTCAGAGTGCCGGTGGGGCACTACTGGACAGCCGTTCTTGGGCCGACGAGCAGACTACCAAACTTCTAGCGCGAAGTTGTCATCGCGCTTCCCCAATGCCGTCTCGGGCGCTCCGCAACCGGGCCAAGCTGCGGTTGGAGCCCAGCAACTCCAGCGACTCGAACAGCGGCGGGCTGACCAGTCCACCGGAGACCCCGACCCGGATCGGGCCGAACGCCTTGCGGGGTTTCAGCCCCAGACCGTCCAGCAGCGCGGTCTTCAGGGCGGCCTCGATGTTGGCGGTGGTCCACTCCCCCACGCCCTCCAGCGCCGCGATGGCCGCATCCAGCACCGGAGCCGCGTCGGGGCCCAGTTCCTTGGCGGCGGCCCGCGGGTCCACCTCGTAGTGCGCGTCGTTGAAGAACTTCAGCAGCGGCCACGCGTCGCCGAGCACCACGATGCGGGTCTGCACCAGGGCGGCGGCCACCGCGAAGCCGGCTTCGTCCAGGCCGGTGTCGTGTCCGTGGGTGTCGAGGAAACTACGCAACCGGGCGGTGAAGTCGTCCAGGTCGAGCATCCGGATGTGCTCGGCGTTGAGCGCATCGGCCTTCTTCTGGTCGAATCGGGCCGGGTTGGAGTTGACGTTGACCACATCGAACGCGGCGACCATCTCGTCGAGGCTGAACACGTCGCGGTCATCAGCGATAGACCAGCCCAACAGCGCCAGGTAGTTCAACAGCCCTTCGGGGATGAATCCGCGGTCGCGATGCGCGAACAGGTTCGACTGCGGGTCGCGCTTGGACAGCTTCTTGGTGCCTTCACCCAAAACAGTTGGCAGGTGGCCGAATTCCGGAACTCGGTCAGCCACACCGATACGGATCAGCGCCTGATACAGCGCGATCTGGCGTGGCGTGGACGGCAGCAGATCCTCACCACGCAGCACGTGAGTGATCTTCATCAGGGCGTCGTCGACCGGGTTGACCAACGTGTAGAGCGGGTCCCCGTTGGCCCGTGTCAGCGCGAAGTCGGGAACGGTGCCCGCCGGGAAGGACGTGTGTCCGCGCACCAGGTCCGTCCAACCGAGCTCGGTGTCGGGCATCCGTAGCCGTACGACGGGCTTGCGCCCCTCGCCCAGGAAACCGGCCCGCTGCTGCGCGGTCAACTCACGGTCGAAGTTGTCGTAACCCAGTTTGGGGTTGCGGCCGGCCGCGAGGTGGCGGGCCTCGACTTCCTCTGGCGTCGAGAAGGCCTCATACGCCTCGCCCGCCGCCAGCAGCTGTGCCACCACATCCCGGTGGATGTCGGCGCGCTGCGACTGGCGGTACGGGCCGTAGGGCCCGCCCACCTCGGGCCCCTCATCCCAGTCCAGATGCAGCCAGCGCAGCGCATCCAGCAGCGCCAGATAACTTTCCTCGCTGTCGCGTTGCGCGTCGGTGTCCTCCACCCGGAAGACCAGGGTGCCCCCGGTGTGGCGGGCGTAGGCCCAGTTGAACAGGGCGGTGCGAATCAGCCCAACGTGCGGCGTGCCGGTCGGGGACGGGCAGAACCGGACGCGAACACCAGATGCGGTCACGAGTTTCCTTTGCGGATAACCGGATTGGACAGGGTGCCAATGCCTTCGATGGAGATGGACACGGTGTCGCCGTGCTCGATGGGGCCGACACCGTCGGGGGTGCCGGTCAGGAGGATGTCGCCGGGCAACAGCGTCATGACCGCGGAGATCCACTCCACGATGGCGCCGACGTCGTGCATCATCAGCGACGTCCGGCTGTCCTGCTTGACCTCGCCGTTGACCTCCGTGCGAATCGCCAGGTCAGCGGGGTCGACGTCGGTGACGATCCACGGCCCGATCGGGCAGAAGGTGTCATGGCCTTTGGCCCGGGTCCACTGCCCATCGGACTGCTGCTGGTCACGGGCCGACACGTCGTTGCCGATGGTGTAACCCAAGATGTTGTCCTTGGCCCGTGCGGCCGGAACGTCTTTGCACGGTCGGGAGATGACCACAGCCAGCTCGCCTTCGTAATGCACCGGGGAAGCATTGGCGGGCAGCTGAATCGGCACGTTCGGACCGATGATGGCGGTGTTGGGCTTGAGAAACATGGTCGGATTGGCCGGTGGGGCGCCGCCCATTTCAGCGATGTGGGCGGCGTAGTTCTTTCCGATGCAGACCACCTTGCTGGCCAGGATCGGCGCCAGCAGGCGCACGTCTGCCAGCGGCCAGGACCGGCCCGTGAACTCCGGTGTGCCGAACGGGTGCTCGGCGATCTCGCGGGCGGTCATCTCGTGTGGCCGGTCGGGGTCCCCTTCAATACTGACGAAGGCGACACCGTCC
This sequence comes from Mycolicibacter nonchromogenicus, assembly GCF_002101775.1. GTDB lineage: Bacteria > Actinomycetota > Actinomycetes > Mycobacteriales > Mycobacteriaceae > Mycobacterium > Mycobacterium nonchromogenicum. The sequence continues at coordinate 38,285 of NZ_LQPI01000042.1, forward strand.
GGGCTGGCAATTCGGCCTAGTCGCATTTGCACAAGCCTAATGGCGTTCACAAGCCCAGCGGAGCCGGGCGCAGTGCGTCGCCATCACCTGGGACCCGGCGTTCACACGCGCCGCGGAGTTGGGTGCAGTGGGGCGCCGACAAGGCGCACAGCCCGGTCACCAGCGCGGGACCGTCGCTCAGCTCGCTTTCCTGGTCAGCCGCCTGTGCAAGCATGGTCGGATGTCCGCCGAGCCGATCGGGAATGCCGCTCGCTGGTCGGTCGTGTTCGTCGCCCTGATGGCCACGCTGTGCTCGTTCGTGTTCATCAACGGCATCGCCTTCGTCATCCCGATGCTGGAGACCAAGCGGGAGACCAACCTGGCAATGGCCGGCCTGCTGGCCTCCATGCCGAGCTTCGGAATGGTGCTGACCCTGTTCGCCTGGGGAGCCCTGTTGGACCGCATAGGTGAACGGATCGTGTTGAGCGTCGGCTCCGCGTTGACCGCGCTGGCCACCTTCGCCGCCGCATCGATGCAGTCACTGGTGGCGGTCGGCGCTTTCCTCTTTCTCGGAGGCATGGCCGCCGCCAGCGCCAACAGTGCCAGCGGCCGGTTGGTGACGGGCTGGTTCCCGCCCCACCAGCGGGGCCTGGTGATGGGAATCCGCCAAACCGCACAACCCCTGGGCATTGCGCTGGGCGCCGAGGTGATTCCCGAACTGGCTGAACACGGTCTGACGCGGGCGCTGATGTTCCCGGCGACGCTGTGCGCCGTGGCAGCTGTTGCGTGTGCGATCGGCGTAGTCGATCCACCGCGCAGACCCCGCTCGGCGGCCTCGGGCGCCGAACTCGCCAGCCCCTACCGCGACTCGAAGGTGCTGTGGCGCATCCACCTGTCTTCGGCTCTGTTGATGGTCCCGCAGTCGGTGCTCGCCACGTTCATGCTGGTCTGGCTGATCGTGGACACCCACTGGTCGATCGCCGCCGCCGGCGGCCTGGTGACGGTGTCGCAGCTACTCGGCGCCGCCGGGCGGGTGGCGGCTGGCCGGTGGTCCGACCGCGTACGGTCACGACTGCGGCCGATTCGCAGCCTCGCCGTCGGCGCGGCACTGGCCATGCTGGCGCTGGGAGCCGCCGACCATCTTCACTCCCGCCTCGCCGAGATGACAATGGTCGTCGCGGCGGTTATCACGGTGCTGGACAACGGATTGGCCTCGACGGCAGTCGCGGAGATCGCCGGTCCTTACTGGAGCGGTCGTGCGCTGGGAATCCAGAACACCACCCAGCGACTGACCGCTGGGATCGCTCCCCCGCTCTTCGGTGCGCTGATCGGCGCAGTCGGCTATCCCGCCGCGTTTGCGCTGTGCGGACTGTTCCCCATGGCCGCGCTGCGGTTGGTGCCGGTGAGTGCCGAGCCCCAAGGCCGTTCAGTACTCGAAGCGTTGCGCACCCTACGGGTGCCGCCCGGGCCCCCGCCCGACACGTCAACACCCTGAGCGCTTCGGCAAGTACCGTCGAAACGATGACGGATACCGCTCCTTACCGGCTTCGGACACCAACGGTGGCGGACGGCCAGGCCCTGTGGCAGATGGCCGTCGACAGCGCCACTCTCGACGTCAATGCGCCTTACGCCTACCTGTTGTGGTGCCGCGATTTCGCCGCTACCTCGGTAGTTGCCGAGGTGGACGGGGAGCTGGGCGGCTTCGTCACTGGCTACCGGCGCCCCGAACAGCCGCAGACCCTGATGGTCTGGCAGGTGGCGGTCAATGCCGCCCACCGGGGAGCCGGGCTGGCCGGCCGGATGCTCGACCACCTGGCGGCCGAGCAGGTGGCTGCGGGCGTGACACATCTTGAGACCTCCATCACACCGGACAACGAGGCCAGCCGACGGCTATTCGGCTCCTTCGCCCGCCGGTGGGACGCCGCGCTGGAGACTTCTGAGCTGTTCGGAGCGGATTTGTTCGCCGAATCCCATCTGGCAGAAGACTTGTTTCGCATCGGACCGCTTGGGGTACCCCGACGACGCCAGTGAGGGCGTGGCACGGTTGAGATCACAAAATGGTCTCGGTAAGGTCACGAATACGCAAACGTGAGCCCCGACAGACCTAGGCCGGGGGCATCCGAGCGGGGTGGTGGGTCGAGCCGAGATCACCCGCGGCGAGTTTGATTTCGACCCGTCGTTCCGTTCCGTTGTGTGCGACCGACGGACGGAGGAATTGTGACGATTTTTGAGACCCTGGAATCCGAAGTACGCAGTTATTGCCGGTCTTGGCCGGTGACGTTCGACCGGGCCAGCGGCTCCCGGATGTGGGATGTCGACGGCAAGGAATACCTGGACTTTTTCGCCGGCGCCGGAGCCCTCAACTACGGCCACAATCACCCGGATCTGCGGGGTCCGCTGCTGGAATACCTCAGCTCGGATCGGGTGGTGCACAGCCTCGACATGAACACCGTCGCCAAAGCTGAGTTCCTGCAGCGCTTCGAGGACGTGATCCTCAAACCACGCGGACTCGAATACAAGGTGCAGTTTCCCGGGCCCACGGGGACCAACGCTGTGGAATCGGCACTGAAGCTGGTGCGCAAGGTCACCGGCCGCGAGAGCATCATCAGTTTCACCAACGCTTTTCACGGCATGACGCTGGGGTCGCTCAGCGTCACCGGCAACTCGATGAAGCGCGGCGGCGCCGGGATTCCGCTGGTGCACGCCACACCCATGCCCTATGACAACTACCTCGACGGGGTGGTACCCGACTTCATCTGGTTCGAGCGTCTGCTCGAGGACAGCGGCAGCGGGCTCAACGACCCGGCTGCGGTGATCGTCGAAACCGTTCAGGGTGAGGGCGGAATCAACGTGGCCCGCCTGGAATGGCTTCGCGGCCTGTGGGAGCTGTGCCAACGCCACGACCTTCTGCTGATCGTCGATGACGTGCAGATGGGTTGTGGGCGAACCGGACCGTTCTTCAGCTTCGAGGCGGCCGGCATCGTTCCCGACATCGTCTGCCTGTCCAAGTCGATCAGCGGATACGGGCTCCCGATGGCATTGACGCTGATCAAGCCGGAACTGGACGTGTGGGACCCGGGCGAGCACAACGGCACCTTCCGCGGCCAGAACCCGTCGTTCGTGACAGCCGCTGCGGCGCTGAACTTCTGGACCGACGATCGCCTGGAGAAGTCGGTACTTCGCAAGGGCGAGCAGATCGAGCGGGCGCTGACCGAGGTGGTGGACCCGATCCCCGGCGTCACCACTCGGGGCCGCGGACTGGTGCACGGCGTGGTCTTCGAACGCCCGGAGCTGGCCGGGGCGGTCTGCCGCGAGGCGTTCGACCGCGGGCTGCTGCTGGAGAGCTCTGGCCCTGAGGGCGAGGTCGTAAAACTGATGCCTCCGTTGGTCATTGACGACGACGACTTGGCCGAGGGGCTGACGATCACCGCGCAGTCGATCGAAGCCGTCACCGCCCGTGAACTGACCACAACCACCTCAGGAGTCCGCCGATGATCGTCCGCACCCTCGCCGAAATCAAGGGCACCGACCGCGATGTCCAGTCCAAGACGTGGAACAGCCAGCGGCTGCTGCTGGCCCGCGACGGGCAGCGGTTCTCGATGCACGAAACGTGCCTCTACGCCGGTACCGAGACCTCTATGTGGTACGCCAACCACGTCGAGGCGGTGTACTGCGTGGGCGGCGAAGGTGAACTGATCAACGACGAGACCGGCGAAGTGCACCCATTGCGTGACGGCACGCTGTATCTGCTCGATGGCCACGAGCACCACCGGGTTATCGCCCACACCGACCTGCGCATGGTGTGCGTCTTCGACCCGCCGGTCACCGGGCAGGAGGTGCACGACGACACCGGCGCGTACCCGTTGCTCATCGAACAGGAGACGGCATCGTGACCCCTCCTGTGATCGAAACCCTCACCGACCGCTACCCCACCCGCAACAACGTCACGATCGGTGTCGAACCCCGGCACGACCCGGTGGTCTGGAATACCGAGCCCGGCGGCGGCCCGTTGAGCCCGGACCTCGTCGCGCAGTTCGACGCTGACGGATTTCTGGCCTTCGACACCCTGGTGGACGCCGAGGCGGTGACGGACCTGCGGCACGAACTGGACCGCCTGCGGGCCGACGCCGCGCTGGCCGCCGACGAGCGCTCGATCTGCGAGCGCGACAGTGGCCAGATCCGGTCCATCTTTGAGGTGCACCGAATCAGCCGAGTGTTCGCCGCGCTGGTCGCCGATCCGCGTCTGGTGGGACCGGCCCGTCAACTACTCGGCTCCGATGTCTATGTGCACCAGAGCCGCGTCAACTTCAAGCCAGGGTTCAATGGCCGAGAGTTCTACTGGCACTCCGATTTTGAGACCTGGCATGCCGAGGACGGGATGCCCAGCCCCCGTGCGGTCAGCGTCTCGGTGGCCCTCACCGAGAACCTGGACAGCAATGGGTCGTTGATGATCATGCCCGGTTCGCACCGGTGGTTCGTGTCCTGCCCCGGCCAGACCCCGCCGGATCACTACCGCTCGTCGCTCAAACAGCAGGAGATCGGCACGCCCGACGATGCGAGCCTGACCTGGTTGGCCCATCAGCACGGGATTCGTCAGATCACCGGCCCAGCCGGGTCGGCGGTGTTCTTCGACAGCAACTGCATGCACGGGTCGAGCAGCAACATCACGCCGTATGCGCGCTCGAACGTATTCATTGTCTACAACAGCGTGGACAACGCCCTGGTCGAACCATTCGGCGCTGCCGTGCCGCGGCCGGCATTCATCGCCAGCCGCGACTTCGACCCGGTATGCCCGCGCTGATTTTTCACCGCCGAGCAGACGCGTAAGCCCCTAAAACAGACGAGTTTTGGGGGCTTACGCGTCTGCTCGCCCGGGGAAACTGGACCGGGAAACCCGGGCTGCTAGCCGATCTGCTCGCCGATCTCTTTGGCCGCCTCGACCAGCACAGCCGCCACACCTGGGTAGTGCGACGTGCTCAGCCGGTGAACGGGCGCCGCAGCATTGAGTGCCAGCAGCACGCCCGGCGCACGGGTGGGAATGGGCACCGCGACCGAGGCGACTCCCTCCTCGCTCCCCTCGCGGTTCACCGCGTAACCCTGCTGTCGGATCCGGCCGAGCTCACGTTGCAGCTCTGTCCTGGTGCCGACCGAATGCGCGGTCACCCGCGGCAGCTCGTCATCGGGATACAGGCGGGCGATGTCGGCATCCGACAGACGCGCCAGCAGTGCCTTGCCGGTCGAGGTGCAGTGCGCGGGCATGGTGCGTCCGAGCCGCGAGGCAACCCGCACCGCCGCCTGTCCTTCGGCGGCGGCGATGAAACGAACGTTGGCGCCCTCGAGCATGCCCAGATGCACGGTCTCGTTGAGGCGTTCACTGAGGCGAAGCAGCACCGGCTTCGCCACGCCTTCGACGTCGATGCGGTTGAACACCGAAAACGCCACGCTCATCAGTGCGGGGCCGGGGTGGTAGGCCTTGGACACCGGGTCCTGGCGCACAAAGCCCCGGTATTGCAGCATGGCCAACAACCGGTGGGCCGTCGAAGATGCGACGCCCAAGTGGTTCGCCGCGTCAGTCAGGCGGATCTGCGGCTGCTCTCCCAGCAACAGCAGAAGCTTCAGCGCCCGGTCCACCGATCCGATCGGATACTGGGGCACTCCCCAATCCGGGGCGGCTTCCCCGGCGCCGTCGTCAAGCGATCCGACAAGATCCTTGCTCTGCATACCAGAGACACTACCCAGCGTTGTTGCCTATAAGCGCTCTACCTGGCAAAGTTTCTCCCTACGTCCCGGAGATATTCTCTGCATAGCAGACATTGCGGGCCCTCACGACTGGAGAAGCATCGATGAGTGATCACCGGCATGTCCTCGATGAGGTCAGGCGGGGAATGATCCCGGCGCACATCTACAACGACGCCGAGATCTTCGAACTCGAAAAGGAGCGGCTCTTCCGGCGCGCCTGGATGTTCGTGGCACATGAATCGGAGATCCCGCAAGACGGCGACTATGTCGTGCGCCGCCTGCTCAACGATTCCTTCATCATTGCGCGCGACTCCAAAGGCGACGTTCGGGCCATGTTCAACATGTGCCTGCACCGTGGCATGCAGCTATGCCGCGCCGAGATGGGCAATGCGTCCAATTTCCGCTGTCCCTATCACGGCTGGACGTATCGCAACGACGGACGCATCACCGGCCTGCCCTTCCACCAAGAGGCCTATGGCGGCGAAGCCGGCTTCTCCAAGCGAGGCCAGACTCTGCTGCCGGCGCCGAGTCTCGCCAGTTACAACGGTCTGATCTTCATCAGCCTGGATCCGCAGGCTCCCCCGCTCGAAGAGTTTCTCGGCGACTTCAAGTTCTATCTCGACTTCTACACCAAGCAGAGCCGCAGCGGCCTGGAGGTGCGCGGCCCGCAACGGTGGCGCATCAAGGCGAACTGGAAGATCGGTGTCGAGAACTTCGCCGGGGACATGTATCACACCCCGCACACCCACGCCTCGGTCGTCGACATCGGGCTGTTTCGTGAACCCAAGGCGCAGAAGCGAAAAGACGGTGCGACGTACTGGGCGACCTGCGGCGGCGGCACTACTTACAAACTGCCACCGGGCGACTTCGAGGAACGGATGCGCTACGTCGGCTACCCCGACGAGATGGTGGAGCGAATCAAGGACGTGTGGTCGGCCGACCACCAGCGCATGGTGGCCGACGACGGCTTCATGATCTCGGCGGCATCGTGCTTTCCCAACATGAGCCTGGTGCACAACTGGCCGAAGATCCAAGACAGCGAAGAAGTGTTGCCGTTCATATCGATTCGAACCTGGCAGCCGATCAGTGAGAACGAAACCGAGGTGTATTCGTGGTTCGCGGTCGACGCGGCCGCTCCCGAGCAGTTCAAGAAGGACTCCTACAAGGCCTACCTGATGTGCTTTGGATCCACGGGCATGTTCGAACAGGATGATGTGGAGAACTGGGTGTCACTGACCAACACCGCAGCCGGCTCCATGGCCCGTCAACTGCTGCTCAACGGGCGGATGGGCCTGCTCGCCGACGACACCCCGGTGGTCAATGCGCTGCCGCCGGAACTGTTCCACGGCCCGGGCACCGCTCAAGTCGGCTACAACGAGAACAATCAGCGGGCGATCCTGCGGATGTGGGCCGATCACCTCGAGATGCCGCCGGTGTCGGCGGCCGCCGCAGCGATGGGCACCCAGCGCGAGGCGATCACCCCTCTGGTGCAGACAAACGGCACATCTGCGTGCGACGCAGACTGCGAGGAGGCCCGGGTATGACATCCGCCGAGAATGGTCAGCGGGCGGGGTATGCCCGACCGAAGGACGCCGCCGGCCCATGGGAGTTGGCGGTTCTCGGCGGCCATGCTCCAAAGTATGTCCGTACCGGTAAGCCCTTGCCGTTCAACGACCCCCGGCACCTACAGGCACACCAGTTCCTGGTCGACGAGGCCTATCTGCTCGACGCACAGCAATACACCGAATGGCTCGACACCCTCACCGAGGACATCCACTACTTCATGCCTGTCCGGGTCACCACCGCCGCGGGCGCTGGATTCGACACCTCTCCCGGCATGGCTCACTTCGATGAGAACAAGTACTCCCTGAACCGCCGGGTCGCGCGTTTTGCGACCGAACACGCCTGGACCGAAGATCCACCGTCACGGCTGCGTCATCACATCACCAACGTGCGCACCTTTGCCTGCGACGATGATCAGCATCTGATCGTCGAGTCGGCCGAATTGCTCTTCCGCAGCCGTGGCGATGTGAACGAGGCCGCCCTCGTCTCCTGCGGCCGAGAAGATCTGCTGCGGCGCACTGATGATCAATGGAAGTTGGCGCGCCGCACCATCTATGTCGATGAGTCCGTCCTGCGGATGCAGAACCTGGCGGTCTTCCTGTGAGCGCACGCGACGACCTCCTGGCCAACGCGGTCGGCGACGCCATCACCATCGCCAACGAATTCACCGAGGTGACACTGCAGCGGGTCGATACCCGCAACGGTTCGCGGCTGCTGATCACATCGCCGAAGTCGGGGCAATGGATCAGTCTGGACGCCCTGGAACTTGAGGCATTGACCTGGCAGAACGCCTACACTCTGGCGGCGATGGTCGGCAACATGCATCAACCACTCCTCTCCGACGACAGCGACTTGCCATGACGCGGTGGCTGGACGGTAAGCGGGCGCTGGTCGTCGGCGGCGGTTCGGGTATCGGTCGAGCGGTTGTTGACGCCTTCCTGGAGGAGGGAGCCCAGGTCGCGGTGCTGGAACGCAGCGGCGCGAAGTGCTCCGCGTTGGCCGGTCAACTGCCGGAAGTCCCGGTGACCCAGGGCGATGCCACGATCGCCGAGGCCAACGAGCGTGCTGTCGCCGCAGCCGTGGAAGCTTTCGGTGGCCTGGACACGCTGGTCAACTGCGTCGGGATCTTCGACTTCTACAAGGGCATCACCGACATCTCGACCGAGGAGCTGGCGCCGGCGTTCGACGAGATGTTCAGGACGAACGTGCTGAGTCATCTGCAGTCGGTGAAAGCCGCCGTCCCGGCACTGCAAGCCCAGGAGGGGTCGTCCATCGTCCTCACCGAGTCTGCGTCGTCGTTCTATCCGGGTCGCGGGGGCGTGCTCTACGTCGCGTCCAAGTTCGCCGTGCGTGGCCTGGTCACCACACTCGCCTACGAACTGGCCCCGCACATCCGGGTCAACGGCGTTGCGCCGGGTGGCACATTGAACACCGACCTGCGCGGATTGCAGAACTTGTCGCTCGACCACATCCGCCTGGACGACACCCCCAACCGGGCACGCGACCTCGCGGCACGCACCCCGCTCAACGTGGCACTCACGCCGCAGGACCACGCGTGGAGTTACGTCTTCCTGGCATCGGACCGCTCCCGCGGCATCACGGCCGGGAGCACCCATCCCGATGGCGGATTCGCAATGGGCCCGGCACGGCACTCCTCGCGGCCGGAAGGCTGATCCGTGAACATCGACGAGCTTGCGCCGCTGCGGCTGGAGGTCGCGCAGGCATGCCGAGTGGCTGCCGCTCGGGGCCTGGTCGACGGAATTCTCGGACACATCAGCGCCCGAGTCGATGAGGAGCACCTGCTCGTGCGGTGCCGAAGCGACTCTGACGACGGTGTGGCATTCACTCGTCCCGGCGACATTCGGCTCATCCGCTTTGACGGAACCCCCGGGATGCCAGGGGAATTGGACGGCTATCGCGTACCCAACGAGTTGCCGATTCACGTCGAGACCCTGCTGGCCCATCCCGAACACCGGGCAGTGGCCCACCTGCACCCGCCGGCCGTGGTCGCCGCCGACCTCGCCGGTATCACCATCGAACCCATCTACGGGGCCTTCGACATTCCGGGCGCCTGGCTCGCCCGCCGGGGCGTTCCGGTCTACCCGCGGGCTGTGCTGATCCGCACCCCAGAGCTGGGGAAGGAGATGGTCGCCGCCATGGCAGACAAGCCGGTGGTGATCTGCCGCGGTCATGGGATCACCAGTGCCGCTGCCACGGCCGCCCAGGCTGTGCTGCAGGCGATTAGCCTGGATCAGCTGGCCTCGATGTCCCTGCGGATTCGCGCCGCCGGCGGCACCTGCAAACCGATCGACGACGCGGATTGGGCCGATCTGCCCGATCTCGGTCCCTCATTCACCGCGGACGCCGCCTGGCGCCATGAACTGGCCCGGCTGGAGCGGCGATGACCGGCCAAACGCAGATCAGCGCCGAAATCCGGGCGCTCCACGCCGATTACGAGTGTGCGGGTATCGAGGAAACCCAACCTCGGTTGGACTTTCCGCCGTACCGCAGCAGCGTGCTTCGGCATCCCAAGCATGCGCTGCACCTGGCAGACCCGGAGGCCGCAGAACTGCGGGCGCCCTGTTTCGGCGAGGACGACGTCGACCCGCTGGACGCGGATCTGACGGTCCAGCACGCCGGCGCACCGATCGGTGAGCGCACCGTGGTGACCGGGCGGATCGTCGACGGCAACGGGCGACCGGTACGCCGGCAACTCGTCGAAATCTGGCAGGCCAATGCCAGCGGGCGCTACATCCATCAGGGGGATCAGCATCCCGCACCATTGGACCCCAATTTCACCGGGGCGGGGCGCTGCCTGACCGACGACGACGGGTTCTACCGCTTCACCACCATCAAGCCCGGCCCTTACCCCTGGCGCAACCACCACAACGCCTGGCGTCCCGCGCATATCCATTTTTCGTTGTTCGGCACTGATTTCACGCAGCGGATGATCACGCAGATGTACTTCCCCGGCGACCGGCTGTTCGCGCTGGATCCGATCTACCAATCGATCACCGACCAGAAGGCTCGTGATCGGCTGGTCGCGACCTACGATCACGACATCACCAGCCATGAGTGGGCCACCGGCTATCGGTGGGACATCGTGCTCACCGGTCCAGCCGCAACACCTTTCGAGGATCACGATGCCTGAGTTGACGGCCACGCCCGGACAGACCATCGGGCCGTTCTTCGGCTATGCGTTGCCGTTCGAGCGCGGTAACGAGCTGGTGGCCCCCGGCTCGACGGGCGCAATCCAGCTGCACGGCACCGTGACCGACGGCGCCGGCGCCCCGGTTCCCGATGCGCTGCTGGAGATCTGGCAGGCCGACACGAATGGGGCGGTGGCGACGTCGGGTTCCCTTCGCCGTGACGGCCACACCTTCACCGGGTGGGGGCGCGCGGCGACCGATGCCGACGGCCACTACAGCTTCACGACGGTGAAACCTGGTGCGCCACAAGGATCGACACCGTTCATCACCGTCGCGGTGTTTGCGCGGGGCCTGCTCAACCGGTTGTTCACCCGGGCGTATGTGCCCGGCGATCACCTCGATGGCGATCGCCTGCTGAACTCTGTGGCACCCGATCGTCGCCATACCCTCATCGCGGAGCCGGACGACGTCGGCTTTCGGTTCGACATCAGGCTGCAGGGCGCCGAGGAGACGGTGTTCCTGCGCTACCGGGGGCAACCATGACCGACTTGTTGTGGCCCGGCGATCACCGGGCTGGGCTGATCTTCAGCGATGCGGCGTACCTGGCCGCGATGCTGCGCGTCGAAAGCGCCTGGCTCGATGTGCTTGTCGAATCCGGCATCGCGCCGCAGCCCGCGCGGGCCGACCTGACCGCGCTCGTCTCGGCAGCGGACGTAGAAGCGGTGGCTGTGGCCGCCGAGGCGACCGGTAATCCGGTGCCCGGCCTGCTCGAACTGCTGCGGACACGCACCGGCGGCGAACCGGCACGTTGGCTGCACCGCGGGCTGACCAGCCAAGACGTGGTCGACACCGCGCTGATGCTCTGCCTGCAGCAAACGCTCGATCGCATCCGCGACGAGATCAGCGCCCAGGTGAGCACATTGGCCGCGTTGGTCGAGACCTACCGTAACAGCCCCATGCTTGCCCGCACCCTGACCCAGCCCGCCTTGCCCACCACCATCGGACTGAGATTTGCGCACTGGCTGGCCGGCCTGTTGGACGGCGCCGACTGCGTCGCCACTCTGCCGCAGCTCTCGGTGCAGGCCGGCGGCGCGGCGGGAACGATGGCCGCTGCCACCGAATTGGCCGGGTCTCCCGACGAGGCCATAAATCTGTCCGGACGACTGGCCGCAGCACTTGGCCTCGCTGACGGCCCGCCCTGGCACACCACCCGCTCGGTCATCACCCGCGCCGGCGACGCACTGGTGACATGTTGTGACGCGTGGTCGCATATCGCCAACGATGTCGCGGCCAGCAGCAGGGCCGAGATCGGTGAATTGGCGGAGGGCCGCGGCGGTGGCTCATCAACGATGCCGCACAAGAACAATCCGGTGCTATCGATGCTGATCCGCCGTGCCGGGCTGTTGGCACCACCGCTGGCCGCCGGCCTGCACGCCGCGTCGGCAGGCAGCATCGATGAGCGCTCCGACGGCGGCTGGCACGCCGAATGGGCCACCCTGCGAACGTTGTCCCGCTATGCCGTCACCGCCGCAGCGCAGACCACCGACCTGCTCACCGGGCTGGTCGTCGACACCGATCGGGCCGCGGCGAACCTTGCCGCGGCCGGCGATCTGCTCGGGGAGCAGCGGGCGATGACCGAACTGACCGGCCACACCGCTCGTGGCGACTACACCGGGGCGGCAGGCCATCTCATCGATGCCGTGCTGCAACGCGCGAAACACCACCTGATGGAGGCAACATGAGCGTGCCGCGCCTGGTCGGCACCGACTTCGGCGGTCCGCCGGACGCCGATCTCCTGATACTCGGGCCCTCGCTGGGTACGTCGGCAACCGCCCTTTGGGGCGCAGCCGCCGAACGACTCGCCAAGCGTGTGCGCGTCATCGGCTGGGATCTTCCCGGTCACGGCCGCAGTCCGGCGGCCGGCTTCCGGATACCCGATCTGGCAGCGGGCGTGCTGGCCTTGGTGGACGAGATCACGCCGCGCACACCCTTCCACTACGCCGGCAACTCCATCGGCGGCGTGGTCGGCTTGCAGTTATTGCTCGATGCGCCCGAGCGGGTGTCGAGTGCCACGCTGCAGTGCACCGGTGCCAGCATCGGCCGCGCCGAGGACTGGGCCGCCCGTGCCGCCACCGTGCGTGCGTCGGGCACCACGACGCTGGTCGAGGCGGCCGTACAGCGCTGGTTCGCAGCCGGTTTCGTCGACCGGGCCCCGAACCTGGCCGCTGCACTGGTGGAAGCTCTGCGGGCCACCGACGACGAATCGTATGCCCAGGCATGCGAAGCACTGGCAGATTTCGATGTCACCGCTCGCCTGGGGCAGATCACCGCTCCGGTGTTGGCCATTGCCGGCGGCCAGGACGGCGCCACTCCCCCAGAGACGTTGGAACGCATTGCTTCCGGCGTCCGGCACGGCCGACTGGTGGTGCTCGACGGCGTCGCACACCTTGCGCCTGTCGAAGCGCCCCACGCGACCGCCAACCTCATTCTCGATCACCTTCTGACCCGCGATCCGGTCTACACCGAGGGAATATCAGTGCGCCGCAGCGTTCTCGGCGACACCCACGTCGACCAGGCGATCGCGCGCACCACCGCGTTCACCGCCGACTTTCAGGATCTGATCACGCGCTATGCCTGGGGCAGCATCTGGACCCGTGACGGCCTCGACCGGCGCAGCCGTTCGATAGTCACCCTGACCGCGCTGGTGGCTCGGGGCCACCACGAGGAGCTGGCCATGCACCTGCGCGCGGCGCGCCGCAACGGCCTGAGCAACGACGAGATCAAAGAGGTGTTGTTGCAGACCGCCATCTATTGCGGAGTACCCGATGCCAACACCGCGTTCCGCATCGCGTCGCAGGTGCTTGCCGACTACGACACCGCTGAGGGCGCCGGGTGAGCCGCACCGTAATCTGCGACACCGCTGCCCAGGCGCTGTCCGGAGTAAGCGACGGTGCAACGATTCTGGTGGGCGGCTTCGGTATGGCCGGGATGCCCGCCGTGCTGGTCGACGCATTGATCGCCCAGGGAGCCGGTGACCTGACGATCGTCAGCAACAATGCCGGCAACGGCGACACCGGACTGGCTGCACTGTTGGCCGCCGGGCGCGTACGCAAAGTGATCTGTTCGTTTCCGCGCCAGGCCGATTCCTATGTGTTCGACGGCCTGTATCGCGCCGGCAAGGTCGCCCTGGAGTTGGTGCCGCAGGGCAACCTCGCTGAGCGCATCCGCGCCGCCGGTGCCGGGATCGGGGCGTTCTACTGCCCCACCGGCGTCGGCACACTGCTCACCGAGGGCAAGGAGATTCGGACCATCAACGGCCGCGACTACGCGCTGGAGTATCCGATTCACGGCGATGTCGCGCTGATCCGCGCCCACGTCGGAGACCGCGCGGGAAACCTGGTGTATCGCAAGACCGCGCGCAACTTCGGTCCGGTGATGGCCACCGCGGCAACGCTGACGATCGCTGAGGTGTCCCGCGTCGTCGACACCGGCCAGCTGGATCCCGAAATGATTGTCACACCGGGCATCTACGTCGATCGGATCTTGGAGACGGGCTCATGACGCCGATGCCCTCCCGCACAGTCGAGCATGTTGACCGCGGACCCCTGTCCCGCGACGAGGTCGCCGCCTTCATCGCCCGTGACATCCCGGCGGGTTCCTACGTCAATCTCGGTATCGGCCAGCCCACGCTGGTCGCCGACCACCTATCACCCGACGACGCAGTGGTGCTGCACACCGAGAACGGCATGCTCGGTATGGGGCCGGCAGCGCGGGGTGAAGACGTCGATCCCGACCTCACCAATGCCGGCAAGTTACCGGTCACCGAGCTGCCCGGCGCCTCCTACTTCCACCACGCCGACTCGTTCGCGATGATGCGCGGCGGACACCTCGATGTGTGCGTGCTGGGGGCATTACAGGTCAGCCAGTGTGGCGATCTGGCCAATTGGCATACCGGGGAACCCGGTGCGATCCCCGCCGTCGGCGGAGCCATGGACTTGGCGATCGGAGCCAAGAGCGTGTTCGTGATGATGGACCTGTTCACCAAGGACGGTGCCGCCAAACTGGTTCCCTCGTGCACCTATCCGCTGACCGGTCTGCGGTGTGTCAGCAGGGTCTACACCGAGTACGCGGTCTTCGACATCGACACCGCTGCGGGGACAGTCCGGGCACGCGAGACCTTCGGCATCAGCGTCGCCGACCTCGCGGCGCGGTTGCCCGTCAGTATCTGACTCCCGGATGTGCTCTGCCGAGACGGACTTTCGCGACGCGACACGCTGGCGTCACGTCGTCAGATTCCGGCTCGGCGGCGCTGACCCAGCCGACCGAACACGGCCCACCTACACCTAGAAATTCTTACGTTCTGACTATATTCAGACCAGGTTCAACGGTGCGCCTTTCAGGTTGTCCTGTTCTCGGTTAGGAGATGCCGTGTCCTACATGCTTCGTCCCTGTGCCATGGCCGTTGCCGCAGCGATGGGCACCGGCCTGATCGCCGGCTTCCCGGCGGCGCCACTGTCATCCGCCGCGGCCGTACCGGCGGTGCAGCTCACCTCCACCGGCAGCGGTTACGTGGTCGACTCCCCCAACAATCTGGTGGGGCTGATCGTCGGCGGGAGCGGTATGCCGTTGCCGCAGCAGCGTCCGGGCTACGTGGAAAACATGGACGAGCTGTTTGTCCAGCGTGTGCTGCCGGGAGCCCACAGCGTTCCGGTGTTCACTCCCGAAGGCGCCCAGCCCATGTTCTCCGGCATCAAGAGCCTGCCGTTCGACGTGTCCGTGGCCCAGGGCACCGCGATGGTGAACCAGTACGTGAGCGACAACGTCGCCGCCGGCAACACCGTCGTGGTTTCCGGCTACTCCCAGAGCACCGCGATCGCCACGAACCTGATGACCGACCTGCTGGCGCAGGGCGTGCCCGACGACGCCGTGAAATTCGTGCTGACAGGCACCGTCACCAACCCGGACGGCGGCCTCTTCGAGCGGCTTGGGATGACGATTCCGGCATTCGGCGCCACGTTCAGCGGCTACGGCCCCTGACACTCCCTACCAGACCTCGATCTACTCACTGGAGTACGACGGCTTCGCGGACTTCCCGAAATACCCGCTGAATTTTCTGGCGGTCCTCAATGCGGCGATGGGTGAGCTCTTCGTGCACCCTACGTACTACAAACTGACCGCCGAACAGGTCGACAATGCAATACAGGTGGGAACGACCGCCGACTATGACGGCGCCACCACCTATTACATGATCCCCACCGACGAGCTGCCGTTGCTGTTCTTGTTGCGACAGCTCCCGATCATCGGCCAGCCACTGGCCAATCTGCTCAATCCGGTCCTGGAACAGCTCGTCAACCTCGGCTATGACAACCCGAACAATGACGGCTGGGACGAAGGAAGTGCCAACGTGCCCACCGGGTTTGGCCTCTTCCCCAGTTGGGATCAGGTGATGGTGGCGTTCAACAACCTCGGTCCCGCCGCCGAGCAGGGCTTCAACGCGTTCGTCCAGGACATCAGCGACCTGGTGTCGAACCCGTCGTCACTGCTGGCCGACCTGGCCGACTCCTGGTCCACCAAGCCAACGGACCTGTTGTCCTCGCCCATGGACTTCGTCAACACGCTCACCGGTGCGTTCGCACAGCTCTATTCGCTGCTGCTGCCGGCCGCGGACACCCTGACAACGCTGGCGATCACCCTGCCGGCCAATCTGATCAGCATTCTGTGGGACAACCTCGCCGATCCGTTGACCGGGCTGGGCCTGGCCGCCGGAACAGCGGTCGCCGCGGTCACTCAAGTGGGTGCCATCGAGTTGGGCGCTACGGTCGAGACGCTTGCATCCATCCTGAGCGACTTCGACGTGGGAATTCCGTTCCTGGACGAGGTCTGGGGCTAACCGCTACGCCGAGCCGGACTTTCGCGACGCGACACGCCCGCGTCACGTCGTCAGATTCCGGCTCGGGGCTGTAAGCGGCTAAGGCGGCTCGGGGCTGTAGGCGCGTTAAGGCGGCTCGGCGCCAGCCGAATGCAGCTAGAGCAGGCTCAGGATCCGGTCACCGGTGGCGGCGGTCGACAGCTTCTCCGGCCCGCGGGTAGCCAGGTGCTTGGCGACGGCCGCTTCGACCCGGGCGGCGGCGTCGTGCTCGCCGATGTGCCCCAGCAGCATGGCCACCGACGTCACCGCCGCCGTCGGGTCGGCGATGCCCTGCCCGGCGATGTCGGGCGCGCTGCCGTGCACCGGCTCGAACATCGACGGATTGACACCGGTGGCGTCGATGTTGCCGCTGGCCGCCAGTCCGATTCCGCCGCAGACAGCTCCTGCGAGGTCGGTGATGATGTCGCCGAACAGGTTGTCGCTGACGATCACGTCGAACCGGCCCGGGTCGGTGACCATGTAGATGGTGGCGGCGTCGACGTGGGTGTAGGCGGTCTCGACGTCTGGGTAGTCCTTGGCGATCTCGGCCACCGTCCGGGTCCACAGCGAACCCGCATAGGCCAGCACATTGTTCTTGTGCACCAGGGTCAGGTGCTTACGCCGAGCGCGGGCCTTCTCGAAGGCGAATCGGACCACCCGGGCCACCCCGAACGCGGTGTTGACGCTGACCTCGGTGGCGACCTCGTGGGGAGTGCCGACCCGCAGCGCGCCACCGTTGCCGGTGTAGGGCCCCTCGGTGCCTTCGCGCACCACGAGGAAGTCGATCTCCGGCGGGTCGGCCAGCGGGCTGGCAACCCCCGGGTACAACCGGCTGGGACGCAGATTGACGTGATGGTCCAGCGCGAAGCGGGCGTGCAACAGCAGGCCGCGCTCCAGCACACCCGACGGCACCGACGGGTCACCGATCGCGCCGAGCAGGATCACGTCGTGGCCGCGAATCTCTTCCAGCACCGAATCCGGCAGGATCTCGCCGGTGGCGTGATAACGCTTGGCGCCCAAGTCATATTCGGTCTTCGCAGTGCCCGGAAGCACCGCGTCGAGCACCTTGACGGCCTCGGCGATGACCTCGGGGCCGATCCCGTCGCCGGGAATCACAGCGAGCTTGAGGCTCATGACAGGTCTACCTCTTCAATCTTGTTGGCGCCGACTGCGGCGGTGATGGCCGACTGCACGTCCGCGGGCACCGGGCGGTCGACCCGCAGCAGCACGGTCGCCGCGGGGCCTTCGGCGTCTTCGGACAGCTGCGCGGCCTGGATGTTGATACCCGCCGACCCCAGCAGCGTGCCGATCTTGCCGAGTGCGCCGGGCTGGTCGGAGTAGTTGATGATCAGGTTGACGCCCTGAGCCCGCAGGTCGAAGTGCCGACCGTTGATCTCGACGATCTTCTCCACCTGCTGGGTGCCCGACAGCGTGCCGGCGACCGTGACGGTCGAGCCGTCGGCGGTGACCGCCTTGAGCTCGACGACGCTGCGGTAGTTGGGGCTTTCGGTGGCGGTACCGATCTCGGCGTCGACGCCGCGCTCGGCGGCGAGCGCCGGCGCGTTGACGAAGGTCACCGGGTCTTCGATGACCGCCGAGAACAGTCCGCGCAACGCCGACAAGCGCAGCACGCCAACATCTTCAGACGCCAGCTCGCCGCGCACCTGCACGGACAGCGAGACCGGCAGGCTGTCGGAGAGCGCACCGGCCAGCAGGCCGAGCTTGCGGACCAGATCCAGCCAGAGCGCGACTTCCTCGCTGACCGCGCCGCCGCCGACGTTGACCGCGTCGGGAACGAATTCGCCGGCCAGGGCCAGCTTCACGCTCTTGGCGACGTCGGTGCCGGCTCGGTCCTGAGCCTCGGCGGTCGATGCGCCCAGGTGCGGGGTCACCACCACCTGCGGCAGGTCGAACAGCGGCGAGTCGGTGCACGGCTCGGTGGCGAACACGTCAAGCCCGGCCGCCCGGACGTGGCCGCTGGTGATCGCATCAGCCAGTGCCTGCTCGTCGATCAACCCGCCGCGGGCAGCGTTGACGATGATCACCCCCGGCTTGGTCTTGGCGAGGGCTTCCTTGCCGATCAGGCCCGCGGTCTCAGGGGTCTTCGGCAGGTGCACAGAGATGAAGTCGGCGCGGCCCAGCAGCTCGTCGAGGCTGAGCAGCTCGATGCCGAGCTGGGCGGCGCGGGCCGCCGACACGTACGGGTCATAGGCCACGATGTGGGCACCGAAGGCGGCCAGCCGCGCCGCGACCAGCTGTCCGATGCGCCCCAGGCCCACCACCCCGACGGTGTGGTCGTAGATCTCGGTGCCGGAGAACGAGGACCGCTTCCACTGCTTGGCGTGCAGCGAGGCGTCGGCGGCGGGGATCTCCCGGGCGGCGGCGAGCATCAGCGCGATCGCATGCTCGGCGGCGCTGTGGATGTTCGACGTCGGCGCGTTGACCACCAGCACCCCGCGGGCGGTGGCCGCCTCGACGTCGACGTTGTCGAGTCCGACCCCGGCGCGCGCCACGATCTTGAGCTTGGTGCCGGCCGCGAGGACCTCGGCGTCGACGGTGGTGGCCGAGCGCACCAGCAGCGCATCCGCTTCCGGGACGGCGGCCAGCAGCTTTTCGCGGTCCGGGCCGTCCACCCAGCGAACCTCGACCTGGTCGCCGAGGGCGGCGACGGTGGACTGGGCGAGTTTGTCAGCGATCAATACCACGGGCAGAGTCACTCGGACAGCCTAGTTGGCTGCGCTCGGCGTCTTCGTCCGGGTTTGCCGATTGCCGGCCACTCCCACGGCGCAGACCGGCCCCGGTCCCTACCATCGACGAATGGACGTCACCGTCGTCGGTAGTGGACCCAACGGCCTGGCCGCCGCAGTCATCTGTGCCCGCGCAGGCCTGTCGGTTCAGGTTCTCGAAGCCCAGCCCACCTTCGGCGGCGGAGCACGCACGGCGCCCGATCCGGAGTTCGACGTGTCCCACGACATCTGCTCAGCGGTACATCCGCTCGGGCTGGCGTCGCCGTTCTTCGCCGAGTTCGATCTGGCGGCCCGCGGTGTGCAGCTGATCTCGCCCGAGATCTCCTATGGCAATCCGCTGGATGACCGGCCCGCGGCGATCGCCTACCGCGACTTGGAGCGCACCTGCGCAGAACTGGAGCACGGGTCGTCCTGGCGACGCCTGCTGGGCCCACTGGTGGCCGACAGCCAGGCCGTCGTGAAGTTTCTGCTGGGCGACAAACGGTCGGTGCCGTCCGGGATCGTGACGGTCGCCCGGCTGGGGCTGCGCATGCTGCAGCAGGCCGGCCCCGCCTGGAACGTCACGCTGTCCGGCGATGACGCCCGCGCCCTCTACACCGGGGTGGCCGCGCATACGATCTCGCGACTTCCGTCGGTGACCACGGCCGGTGCCGGCATGATGCTGGCAACCCTTGGCCATACGGTCGGCTGGCCCATCCCCGTCGGCGGCAGCCAGACCATCACCGATGCACTCATCGCCGACCTGACCGCGCACGGCGGCCGGCTGGCGGCCGATAGCCCGGTGCGAAAGCCCCCCGGCCCGGTGGTGCTGTTCGACACCGCCCCGACCGAGCTGCTCTCGGTGTACGGGGACGCACTGCCGGCCCGGTATGCCAAGGCACTGCACCGTTACCGGTTCGGCTCCGCGGCCGCCAAGGTCGACTTCGTGCTTTCCGGCGAGGTGCCGTGGAGCGATCCGCGCCTCGCCCAGGCTCCCACGTTGCATCTGGGAGGCGACCGCAAACAGATGGCCCAGGCCGAAGCCACGATCGCTGCCGGCCGGCACGCGCCCCGGCCGATGATCTTGGCGGCGCTGCCGCACGTGGTCGACGCGTCCCGCATCGACGCCGCCGGACGGCGTCCTATGTGGACTTATGCCCACGTTCCGGCCGGATCAACTGTCGACCAGGCCGAGACGGTGATCGCGGGCATCGAGCGATTCGCCCCCGGTTTCCGCGACGTCGTGGTGGCGGTCAGGTCCGTGCCGGCGGCGCAGCTGGCAAACCACAACGCCAACTATGTCGGCGGCGACATCGCCGCCGGCGGCAACAGTGCCTGGCGGGCGCTGGCCGGGCCGACGCCGCGGGTGAACCCTTGGGCCACACCGATTCCCGGGGTCTACCTTTGCTCGGCGGCCACCCCGCCCGGCGCCGGGGTGCACGGCATGGCCGGCTACTACGCCGCCCGCACCCTGCTGCGGCGCGAGTTCGGGATCACGCAGCTACCAAGCCTGCGACCCTGACGGCTGCGACCACGAAGCCAGCGAACAGGCGAGCTTTGCGGACTTCTATATTTCACTCAGATTTTTCCCAGTCAACTAGTGACTGAATGCCAGTTTCGATGTAACCTCAGGTAACTTGTGTTGGGCGTTACAAAAACTCCCATGAGTGGCACAAGTCACATGCCCATGAGGAGGAAAACTTTGCACCGCACCCTGCGTCCCTTTGCCCTGGCCGGCGCCGCGGTCATCGGCGCCAGCGCTATCGCCGCCACCCCTGTGGTGGTCGCCCCGCCGAACCTGCACATGCCGGCCATCGAACTCACCGCCGACGCCGGCCCGCTCGGCGGCATCGGCGACGTGATCAACGACCTGCTGAACGGGTTCGACTTCGAAGCCATCTTCAGCAGCCTGAGCGCCCTGTTGACCAACTTCGACCTGTCCGGCCTCTTCGCCGGCCTCAGCGACTTCCTGACCAACATCGACCTGTCGGGCATCTTCGCCAGCTTCGGCGACTTCCTGACCGACATCGACCTGTCCGGTCTCTTCGCCGGCTTCGGTGACTTCCTGGCCGACATCGACCTGTCCGGCATCTTCGCCGGCCTGGGCGATCTGCTGACCAACATCGACCTCTCGGACCTGTTCGCCAGCATCGACTTCTCGGCCATTTTCGATGACCTGTTGGCCAACATCGACTTCTCGGCCATTTTCGACGACATCTTCGCCAACATCGACTTCTCGGCCATTCTCGACGGCCTGTTCGATGGCCTGCTCGGCGGGCTCGGCGGCGTGTAACCCCCCAGAAAAAGCGAGTGGCCCCTTCCTTTTGGGAGGGGCCACTCGTCTTTTCGGCTCGGGTACGGCTAGCGCACCGATCAGGCCGTTTCGGTGATGGGACGGTCGACCCAGCTCATCAGGTCGCGCAGCTTCTTGCCGGTGACCTCGATGGGGTGCTCGGCATTCTCCTTGCGCAGCGCCTCGAGTTCCTTGTTACCGCCCTCGACGTTGGCCACCAGACGCTTGACGAAGGTGCCGTCCTGGATGTCGGCGAGGATCTCGCGCATCCGCTGCTTGGTGCCCGCATCGATCACCCGCGGACCCGACAGGTAGCCGCCGAATTCCGCGGTGTCGCTCACCGAGTAGTTCATCCGTGCGATGCCGCCCTCATACATCAGGTCGACGATCAGCTTGAGCTCGTGCAGCACCTCGAAGTAGGCCATCTCGGGGGCGTAGCCCGCCTCGACCATGACCTCGAAACCGGTCTTCACCAATTCTTCGGTGCCGCCGCACAACACGGCCTGCTCACCGAACAGGTCGGTCTCGGTCTCCTCTTTGAAGGTGGTCTTGATGACACCGGCACGGGTGCCGCCGATGCCCTTGGCGTAGGACAAGGCCAGCGCCTCGCCCTCACCCTTGGGGTCTTGGGCGACCGCGATCAGCGAGGGCACGCCCTTGCCGTCGACGAACTGCCGCCGAACCAGGTGCCCCGGGCCCTTCGGTGCGACCATCCCGACGGTGATTTCGGCGGCCGGCTTGATCAGACCGAAGTGGATGTTGAGGCCGTGGCCGAAGAACAACGCGTTGCCAGCCACCAGGTTCGGCTCGATGTCGTTGGTGAAGATCTCAGCCTGGGCGGTGTCAGGGGCCAGCAGCATGATCACGTCCGCCCACTTGGCGACTTCGGCGGGAGTGTCGACCTCGAGGCCCTGCTCGGCGACCTTGGCGCGCGACTTCGACCCTTCCTTCAGGCCCACCTTCACCTGCACACCGGAGTCACGCAGGCTCAGCGAGTGCGCGTGTCCCTGGCTGCCGTAACCGATCACGCCGACCTTGCGGCCCTGGATGATCGACAGGTCAGCGTCGTCGTCGTAGAACATCTCAACTGCCACTGGATTTCTTCCTAACTATCTTTACTGGGGGACTATTTGGTGGTGCCGATGCCGCGCGGACCGCGAGACAACGATACGAGACCCGATTGGACGATTTCGCGGATGCCATAGGGCTCCAGCACCCGCAGTAGCGCATCGAACTTGGCCGGCGTGCCGGTGGCCTCGATGATCAGCGACTCCGGAGAGACGTCGATCACCCTGGCGCGGAACAGGTTCACCGCTTCGACGATCTGTCCGCGCGTACTGGCGTCCGCACGGACCTTGATCAGCGCAATCTCGCGGGAGACGGAATTGTCCTCCTCCTGCTCCACGATCTTGATGACGTTGATCAGCTTGTTGAGCTGCTTGGTGATCTGCTCCAGCGGGGTGTCCTCCACCGAGACCACGATCGTCATGCGCGACATGTTCTTGGTCTCGGTGGCGCCGACGGCCAGCGACTCGATGTTGAAGCCGCGGCGCGAGAACAGGGCAGCCACCCGCGCCAGCACACCGGGCTTGTCTTCGACCAGCACCGAGAGCGTGTGGGTCTTCCAACCTGTCGCCATCACGCGTGCCCCTCGTTGTTCTCGTCGTCGAACAGCGGCCGAATGCCGCGTGCCGCCTGGATTTCGTCATTGCTGGTGCCGGCGGCCACCATCGGCCAGACCTGCGCGTCGGCGCCGACGATGAAGTCGATCACCACCGGGCGGTCGTTGATCGCGCGCGCCTGGTTGATCACGTCTTCGACGTCTTCCTCACGCTCGCAACGCAATCCGACGCAACCGAGCGCTTCGGCCAACAACACGAAGTCGGGAATGCGGTGTGAGTGGGTGGCCAGGTCGGTCTGGCTGTAGCGCTCGCCGTAGAACAGCGTCTGCCACTGCCGCACCATGCCGAGATTGCCGTTGTTGATCAACGCCACCTTGATCGGCAGCCCTTCGATGGCGCAGGTGGCCAGTTCCTGGTTGGTCATCTGGAAGCAGCCGTCGCCGTCGATCGCCCACACCTCGGCCTCCGGGCGGCCCATCTTGGCGCCCATCGCTGCGGGGACCGCGAATCCCATGGTGCCCAGGCCGCCGGAATTCAGCCAGGTGCGCGGCTTTTCGTACTTCACGAACTGCGCGGCCCACATCTGGTGCTGGCCGACGCCGGCGACATAGAGCGCGTCGGGTCCGGCGATGCGGCCCAGCGTCTCGATCACGAACTCCGGCGACAGGCTGCCGTCGCTCTGCGGCCCGTAACTGAGCGGGTAGGTCGAGCGCACCCCGTCGAGGTAGCTCCACCAGTCCGCCATATCCAGCTCCAGCTTGCCGTGGCGAAGCACCTCGAGCAGCTCGGTGATGACGGCCTTGACGTCACCGACGATCGGCACGTCAGCGTGCCGGTTCTTACCGATCTCGGCGGGGTCGATGTCGGCGTGAATCACCTTGGCGTCCGGGGCAAACGAATCCAGTTGGCCGGTGACCCGGTCGTCGAAGCGGGCACCCAGGGTGATCAGCAGATCCGAGCGCTGCAGCGCGGCCACCGCGGCCACCGTGCCGTGCATGCCGGGCATACCCAGGTGCTGACGGTGACTGTCCGGAAATGCGCCGCGCGCCATCAACGTGGTGACCACCGGGATACCGGTCAGCTCGGCCAGTTCGGCCAGTTCCGCACAGGCCTCCCCACGGATCACGCCGCCGCCCACATAGAGCACTGGGCGGGTCGCAGCCGTGATCAGCTTGGCGGCCTCGCGGACCTGCCGGCTGTGCGGCTTGGTGGTCGGCTTGTAGCCGGGCAGATCCATCCGGGGTGGCCAGGCAAACGTGCACTGTCCCTGCAGGATGTCCTTGGGGATGTCGACCAGCACCGCGCCGGGACGCCCCGAGGCCGCGATGTGAAAGGCCTCGGCGATCAGCCGGGGAATGTCATCGCCATTGCTGACCAGGAAGTTGTGCTTGGTGATCGGCATGGTGATGCCGGAGATGTCGGCCTCCTGGAAGGCGTCCGTGCCGATCAGCGAACGGCCGACCTGGCCGGTGATCGCGACCACCGGAATGGAGTCCATCTGTGCGTCGGCCAGCGGGGTGACCAGGTTGGTGGCACCGGGCCCCGAGGTGGCCATGCACACCCCGACCCGACCGGTGGCGTGCGCGTAGCCGCTGGCCGCGTGCCCGGCGCCCTGCTCGTGCCGAACCAGCACGTGACGCAACTTCTTCGAGTCGAACAGCGGGTCATAGACCGGCAGAACCGCGCCGCCGGGGATGCCGAAGATCACGTCGACATCGAGCTCTTCCAGCGATCGGATCACCGATTGGGCACCGGTCATCTGCTCGGCCTGGACCCGCTTGGCCGATGACTTGGCCTTGCCTGAAACGGCGTCCGGGGCCGAAGCCCCGTTGGCGGCTTGCGCCGGGGCCGACCGCTCCGGCGGCCGGGTGGTGGGTGCGCTCACGGTTTCCTCTTCAATTCCTCGGTGCTACAGAACTGGTGGCAACAAAAAACCCCCGCCAGCTCAGCTGCTGCACGAGGGTTGCGCGTCGGTGTTGGTAGTTCAGGCAACAACCAACGCGCAGTGGGCTACTACGAGCATGCCGTTGTCCATAGCAGACGACGGTAGCCCCTGGACCGAGCGCGCGTCAAATGAGCAAGCGCTCAGTTCAGGTGGTCGACCAGCGATCCCTGCTCGCCGAACAGCTTCGCCTCCCAATGCTCGAGCAGGTCGGTGTTGTCACGGTCGTTGGGGTGAAAGCCCGGCTGCATGTACTCGCCGAGTCGGCTGAAGACGGCGCGAGTCAGAAACGGCGAATGCCGCAGGGCCGCGAAACTGCGGAACAGACGCACCGGGTGGTAGGCGGCCCGGTCGCCGAAGAGGGAGATCAGGGTGTTGATCACGACGGCAAGGGGGAAACTGAAGCGAATGATCCGCATGGTCCGGATACGCCGGGTCTCGCCGCCACCGACGGCCCGATAGACGTCGAATGCCACCGCCCGGTGCTCGGACTCCTCGATGGCGTGCCACAACAGCATGGACCGCACCTCGCTGGTGCCCAGCACTTCCTGCGCCTTCTCATCCGAGAGCAGGGTCTCGGCGAACACGGCGGTGAAATGTTCGAGCGCGGCGGTGATGGCCAGGCAGGTCAGCGGCGAGAACCGCCGTTCGATGGCCTGCTGACGGCGATCGACCAGCTGCGCGACCCTGCGGGTCGGGTAACCCATCTCCTGCAGCCGCTCATTGAGTGCGCGGTGCTCGCGTCCGTGGGTCACTTCCTGACCGATGAATCCCTTGACCTGTTCTTTGAGGCCGGGGTCGGTGATCTGGTCGGCGTAGCGACGCACCGAGCGAATGAAGAAGTCCTCACCCGGGGGGAACACGGCCGACAGATGCGCGATCATGTGGCTCATCACCAGGTCGCCCTGGACGAAGTGACGATCCAGGGCCGCGACGGGGTAGTTGAACCGGATGCGGCGCGGCTGTACCGCCGGCTGGCGGTTCTCGTTGGCGGTCATGACTCTCTCTCGGGTTGTGGGTCTGCAAGGCCGGTCACCAACGGACGAACCAGCATTTTGAAGGCGTCAAGAATTTCGTCGGCGGCCAGCGGCTGGTAGCCGGCGATCGATCGGGACATCGCCAGGCCGTTCATGAGCGCGAAGGTCATCTGCGGCCCGATCCGCGACGGCGGGGTGTCACCGCCGGCAGTGTCCGCCGGGGCGAGCAGTTCGGTGTATATCCGGTCGCAGGCCTCGGAGAACTGGCGATCCGTCTCGATGACCGCGGGCGCCAGGTCCGGGTCGGTGCGAGCCGCCACCCACAGTTCGTACGTCGCGGTGAAGGTCGGGCCGGAATACATCGACCACAGCAGATCGATGGCCTCGTCGAGCTTGTCCGCGGCTGAATCCAGCCCCGCCATCAGAACCTCGAACTCTTCGATGCGGCGGTTCAGCGAGAACTCGATGGCGGCGGTCAACAGACCGACCTTCGTCGGGAAGTGTCCCTGCAGCGCTCCGACCGACACGCCGGCCCGGCGCGCCACCTCGGTCGTGGTGGTTCCCTTGAAACCGACCTCCACCAGCGCGTCGAGCGTCGCGTTGAGCAGTGCGTGCCGGGTCTCGGCAGTGCGCTCCGCCTGGGTTCGACGGGGTTTGGTCCGGGCCACGCGTCCATGATGGGGCACTTAAAATAAGTAGTCAATATTTATTCTTACCGCGGTGCCGCTGCCACCCACCGAGTCGCGATACTCCGGCGGTGACATCATGCGAGGGTGGCCCCACCCTCTCCCGAGTCCGCTCCCCTGGTGATCCGCATCTCGCCGATGGCCCACTTCGCGGTCGGCTTCCTGGCCCTCGGCCTGCTGATCCCGGTGATGACCTGGTCAGTGACCGCGCCCCTGTTGGCGCTGCCGATTCTGCTCTCCGTGCTGGTGGTCCGGTGGCAGACGGTCGCCGATGCTCAGCAGATCAGCGTGCGGACCCTGTTCGGCAGCCGCTCGATGAGCTGGGATGACATCGACGGCCTGGGATTCACCCGGGGATCCTGGGCGCGGGCGCACCTGCGCGACGGCGAGACAGTGCGGTTGCCCGCGGTAACTTTCGCCACCCTGCCGCTGCTGACCGAGGCCAGCGGTGGGCGGGTGCCGAATCCCTATCGCTGAACCATCAGAGCGACGCCCAAACCGTCGCTCCCGTTGCTAACCCAGCGGGTTGGCCCCGTTGAGGAACACCCACATCGCGACACCCCCGGCAAACCCGAGCACCAGAGCCGCGATGGATCCGATGAAGGGTCGGCGGGCCCAGCCGCGGTCGCCATCGAGGCCGTACCGCCCCGGTCCGACCAGCACGATCGCCACCGCCACCACGATCAGCATGAGGTGGTATTCGTGGCCGTCGGGCAGGAAAAGGCCAAACCGCCCCTCGTTGTGCGACGAGATGCCGGTGAGCACACCGTTGATGAAGTAGGCCAGCGCGCCGGCCGCGGCGACCGGCGTGAACAGTCCGAGTACCAGCAGCAGGCCGGCGGCGATCTGCCCGCCCCCCGCCGCGTAGGTCAGGATGTCGGCGTGCTGGTAGCCGGCCGCGGCGATGGAACTCTTGAAGTCGGCCAGCCCCTGGCCTCCCCACCACCCGAACAGCTGGCGCAGCCCATGGGCCACCAGCAGCACGCCGAGCCCCAGCCGCAGCACCAGCAGACCGAGATCCTGGGTGCCGCGCCGGTCCAGCGCCCGAAACGGCTCGTCGGCGTCGGTGTCGCCACCGATGGCGACTCCGACGCGACCGGGGTTGGCCTGCGGTTCGGCGTAGGGCAGCGGGTGGTAGCCGGTGCCGGCCGCGCGCGTGCCGGTGGGGTCATACGGCGGGATGGCCGCGGTCTCGAAATCACCGGTGTAGGTCGGCGATGGCATGTCGTCCTCCGGATCTACCAGACGTGCCGACTTGGGCCGCCCTTTGCCTGCGTCGGCAGTCTCACCCGGCCGACGCCAAAGCGAGCCCTCACCATGACTGGTCACCCTGCCAGAGTAAGGGCAACCCCGGCTGGATTGGGGATTTGAACGGCTTCGTTAGCGAATCGATTCCGGCCCGGTGCGGCACGCTGCGGTGGACCGTCGTGGCGAAACCCGACCCGGTGTCCGTAACCTGACGGGCATGCGGATGCGCGGGGCTGTTCACCGGGTGCCTGTCGTACTGTGCGCGGCACTGCTCGTTCTGACCGGCTGCGCACACTTCGACGACGCTCAGTCTCAACCGTTCACCACCGTGCCGCGACGAGGCATGGTGCCGCCCACGTCTACTCCGCCGCCGCCGCCGCTGCCCGCCAACCCCTTCCCCAAGCAGTGCCCGGCGCCCGGTGTGATGCAGGGCTGCCTGGAGAGCACCAGTGGCCTGATCATGCACGGCGACAGCAAATCGGCCTTGGTCGCCGAACGCACCACCGGTGCGGTCAAAGAAGTCTCGCTGTCCGCCGAACCCAAGGTGAAGACCGTCATCGACGTGGACCCGTCCGGCGACGGCGGCCTGATGGACATCGTGCTGTCACCGACCTACACCCAAGACCGGTTGATGTACGCCTACATCAGCACGCCCACCGACAATCGGGTGATCCGGATCGCCGACGGCGACGTCCCGAAGGACATTCTGACCGGGATCCCCAAGGGCGCCACGGGCAATACCGGTGCGCTGATCTTCACCAGCCCGACCACCCTGGTGGTGCTGACCGGCGACGCGGGCAATCCTGCCGCGGCCGCCGATCCCGGCTCGACCGCCGGCAAGGTGCTGCGCATCGAGCAGCCCACGACCATCGGCCAGGCTCCACCGACCACCGCACTGAGCGGGATGGGTGCCGGGGGCGGGCTGTGCATCGACCACATCGACGGCTCGCTCTACATCACCGACCGCACGCCGAGCGGCGACCGACTGCAGCGCATCACCAAGGATTCCCGGGTGTCGACGGTGTGGACGTGGCCGGACAAACCCGGCGTTGCCGGTTGCGCCGCGATGGACGGCATCGTGCTGGTCAACCTGGTCAACACCAAGCAGACGGTGGCCGTGCGACTGGCCGCCGGCACCGGATCGGTCACCAGCGAGCCCGAGGTCATGCGCCAAGACACCCACGGCCATGTCTGGGCCGTCAAGATGTCGCCGGACGGCAACGTCTGGGGCGCGACGGTGAACAAGACCGCCGGGGATGCCGAGAAGCTCGACGACGTGGTCTTCCCGCTGTTCCCGTCCGGCGGCGGATTCCCGCGCGCCAACGACGACAAGGACTAGCGGCCCGCCGTGATTCGGCGCCGGATGACGGCGCATGCGGTGGCGTTGACGGTGCGACACCCTGCGCTCAACCAAGGCTGGCCTCAGCTTAGCCTTAGCTTTGCTAACCGCGAGTAACAAACATTCAGACCCTCGCCCCGCCCAGCGGCGCACCCGGGGCAACCAAGCCCCTTCCCCTGAAGATCCAGACATAATCCCTGGTAGATCCCATTGTGTCGCTCACAATCGACGCCCCCGCCTTGTTCGATGCCACCGCCGGCCGCACCCCTTCAGAAACCCGTCAAAAATTATCGGGCAAAACAAATACGCGCTAACATGAGTTACGTTACGTTGGTTTCTCGAAGCATTATCACAGCAAAATCAAAGGAGAGTTGCCAGTGCAGTCGCTCACCACCCGCCCCTGGGTCACATCTGGAATAGCCGTCGTCGGCGCGAGCTTGATCGCCGTCGCCCCGGTCGCACCCACCCCCACCACCACCGACCTGCACCTGCCCGACGTGCAGCTGACGGCATTCGACCCGTTCGGCGCCTGGATCGACGTGTTCAACACCTCGTCGGCCAATGCCGAGGCGCTGGCCGACACCTTCTTCGTGGCACCGGGCGCCGTCGGCCAGCAGATCCTGGTCAACCAGTTCGGCTACCTCGGTGACTTCCTCAACAACCCGGGCAGCATCCTCGACGTGTTCTCCGACATCCGCGACAACATCGGAAACGTGTTCACCAACACCACCCTGCTCGGGGCGGAGTTCGACCTCGGGGACTGGAGCAGCCTGGTGCCGCTGGCACAGGCCAACGACGTCATGCACAGCGTCATGGCCCTGGCATTCCCGGACATCATGGGCGGGGACCTGGACCCGGAGACCCTCGCGATCGTCACCGAGGCTCTGAACTTCCTCGCCTCGCCGCTGACCGGCGCCCTGATCGGCGCGCTCGGTCCGGTGCTGAGCCCGCTGGTGGAGTTCGGCAACGTCGTCGGTGACATCGTCGCCGACCTGGACGAAGACCCGTCCGCGGCGCTGCAGGACCTCTTCGACCTGCCGGCCCGGGTGATCGGTTCGTTCTTCAACGGCAGCGAGCTCGACCTCAGCTTCCTGATCCCCCTGATCGCCGACGCGGGCATTCTGCCCGAGGGCATCACGATCGACGCGCTGGGCCTGTCGCTGGGCGGGCTGCTGACCCCCGGCCAGACCATCTTGCCGATCGGCGCCGACATCGAGGAGACTGTCGACTTGGGCGAGGACCTCTTCATCGGTGGCTCGCTGTGGAACGCCCTGAGCCTCAGCGTCATCGGGA
Organism: Mycolicibacter nonchromogenicus; assembly: GCF_002101775.1. Taxonomy (GTDB): domain Bacteria; phylum Actinomycetota; class Actinomycetes; order Mycobacteriales; family Mycobacteriaceae; genus Mycobacterium; species Mycobacterium nonchromogenicum. The sequence goes on from NZ_LQPI01000042.1 coordinate 68,749, forward strand.
TCGACATCGTGGGCAATGCCGTCGGCCCGCTCGGTTCGCTGGTGGCGCTGCCGCAGATCATCGCCGGAGCGATCGGCTGGGAGGGCGGGGTGAACCCGCTCGCCGACCTGAGCTTCCCGATCCTGGACTGGTTCGGCGGCGAAGGCTAGTCAGAGCAGCACCCGCCCGGCTGGGCGGAACCGGTGGCCCCTTTCCCGACGGGAAAGGGGCCACCGGCCGTTGCGGCCCACCCGCCTCTGCCAAGTCCTGCGGCCCCGTCGCCGAGCAGCGCCACAGCAGCGAGGCCAGACGGCTACCTGATGCCACTTTGGTTCACCGCGTTCGCACACTCGTCCACCCCAGGGAAATTAAGTTTCTGTGAGTTAGCTGACAATCAATTTTCTCGTTGCGCGAAAATGCCTGGTCATATCAGGTGAATATGAGCTGACCTTGGCTTTTGTTAGCTGAGATTCTCATTTACACCTAAGCTACTTTCAAGTAGCGTTTCGTTCCCGTGGCACTCGTCACGCTTACGTAACTAGGAGACCAATGCAACACTTCGCCCCCGCTCCCTGGGTCGCAGCAGGCGTCGCTCTCGTCGGCGCCGGCACCATCGCCGCCACTCCGGTCGTCGTATCGGCGCCCGGTCCGACCGGCACGCCCGCCGCTGTGACGCTGACCGCCGGCATCGACCCGTTCGCCGCCTGGCAGGACGTGTTCACCACCGCCCAGGACAACGCCAGCACGTTGTGGGACCACATGTCCGCGGTCCCGGGGGTGGCCGCCCAGCAATTGATCGCCGACCTCATCGACGGCACGTCGATCGACCCGCAGGCGGTACTCGGGGCGATCGTTCAGCCCAACATGGCGACCGACCTGCCGATGTCGCCGCTGCTGCTGAGCAACGACGCGTTGCAGGCACTGATCACGCTGGTGATGCCTCAGTTCATGCCCGAGGACTTCCCCCTCACCACCGATGAGCTCACGCCGATTCTGTCGTTCTTGGCGTCACCGCTCAGCGGGGTCCTGATCGGTGCGCTCGCCCCGTCCATCAGCCCGTTGGTGGCACTGGGCAACAGCATCGACGACATCAGCACCGCTCTGTCCGGCGACACCCCGGACTGGACCGCGGCGCTGCAGGATCTGGTCAACATCCCGCCCAACATGGTCGGTGGGTTCCTCAACGGGGCCACCATCAATCTGGATGCGCTGCTGCCGAGCCTGACCGAGGCCGGCCTGCTGCCCGAGGACCTGGACGTCACCGCGCTGAGCTACACCTTCGGCGGACTGCTGTCGCCCGGCCTCACCGCCTCCGATGTCGAGGGCTTCATCAACGAGATCTCCGACGGCAGTTCGCCCGGGATCGGCGGCTCGATCATCAACGGCCTGGGCCTCACCACCGGCCTCATGGGATTCCCGCTGGTGGTTGAGGGGCAAGGAGTCGGGCTGATGGGCGCGTGGCAGAGCATGCAGGAAATCATCGCCATGACGCTCGGCTGGGACGGCGTGAGCAGCCCGCTTGACGACCTGGGCGGCGGCGTGGACGCCGATCTGTTTGCCGCGTTCGCGAGTTCCTGGGGCTTCTGAGTCCGCATAACTCCGCTCGGAATCGCCAGGTGGCCCCAGCGGTTACCGAGCCCGCATGGCCGCCGCAACAGTCCTTCCCGGACGTTGCGGCGGCCTTTGCGCTGTCTGGGCGCCCAGCTCGACAGAATTGCTGCGCGAGCACTGGGAATCTCCTACCGATTTTTGGCTGTGCTCACAGGAATGGGCCACGGATCCAGGCCCCAATACACCCTCTGAGCTGCGCATTTGCGCTTCGCCCGAACGGTTTCTCGACGTTAATGGTCACAACCTCTATTACCCTACTTTCAAGTAGGGTTACGGCGGTCGTGGCACCCGTCACGGCTGCGTAATAAGGAGACCAATGCAACACACCATCCCCTCCCCCTGGGTCGCCGCCGGGGTGGCGCTGGTCGGCGCCGGCGCTATCGCCGCCACCCCGGTCGACGTCCCGCTCCCCTCGCTACCGCGTCTGCAGGCTCATCCCGTAGAACTGACCGCCAGCTGGTCCGACGTGCTCGCCGCCGCCGAGGCGAACGCCGGGGACATCTGGAACCATTTCTCCGCCGTGCCGTTCCCGGCACTGGAGCAGCAACTGGCCAACCAGATCGGCTACGTCCAGGGCCTGCTCGACGGTTCACTGAACTTCAACGACGTGATCCAGGACATCGCGGACCACGCGACTGCGGTGTTCGGTGCACCCGCGAGCGGCGACACCCCCGCCGACCCCGGCGCGCTGTTCGGGCCGTTCCTGCCCGAGGGCGGTCCCACCGACACGCTGTACCAGTCGCTCGACACCACGGTCAACAGCACCGGTACCGGCCTGTTCGAGATCATCACGCTCAACCACGAGCAACTATCGCTCCTGTTGGGCGGCGCACTTCCGAACCTTCTCGAACCCCTCGGCCTCGACGAGTCGGCGCTGCCGTTGGTGCAGTCGCTGCTCGACTTCTCCGAATCCCCGCTGAGCGGCGTATTAGTCGGCCAGATCGGCACCATGCTCAGCCCGGTCCTGCAGTTCAACGACGACGTCCACGCCATCTCCGATGCGCTCTTCGGCGCCACCCCGGATTGGGACACCGCCCTGCAGAGCCTGGCGAATATGCCGGCGAACATCACCGACGCCTACCTCAACGGCTACGGATCGGTGGACCTGCTGCCACTGCTGGATCAGCTGGGCATCAGCCTGCCGACCATCGAACTCATCGCCGGTCTGCCGACCGACGTCACCGGGCTCGACCTGGAACTGGGCGGGCTGCTCAGCGGCGGGGGTTCACTGTTCGACGCCATCGGATTGGGTGCCGACGGCGGCCCCGACTTCGGCTCGTTGGACCTGTCCGGCCTGGCGGTGGGTCCGATCGCCTCGCTCGTCGAGCTCGGCCAGTCGATCGCAATGTCGCTGGGCTGGGACGGCGTCAGCGACATCCTCTCCGGCCTGTTCTAGTAACCGGCACATCGATTCCGGCCGGGTGGTCTCCGACACAGGGGCCACCCGGTCGGCGCCGGTTCTCACAGAAGTATTACTGACTCCGCCCTGACGCCTTAAATATCGGGCTTACCTTGGGTTTCAACGGGTCGACAGCGGTGACTCACCACGTCACCGCCGCACCAGCCCGACGAGCGAAAAGGATGGCCCACGATGTTGATCGACTTCCGGTGGTTGCAGTTCATCTTCGACCACCGGGGCTCCCGCCGCCTGTCGCAGACACGCGCCATCACCGCCGGCTGAGGCAGGCGGCGCACTATCCGCCGCAGGCGGCCAGCACCAGTTCCCGCACCCGGGCAGCATCGGCCTGACCCTTGGTGGCTTTCATCACCGCGCCGACGATAGCGCCGGCGGCCTGCACCTTCCCGCCCCGAATCTTCTCGGCGACATCGGGATTGGCGGCCAAGGCTTCGTCGATCGCCGCCTGGATCACTGAGTCGTCCCGCACCACGACCAGGCCCCGGTCGGCCATCACCTGCGCGGGCTCCCCCTCGCCGGCCAGCACACCTTCGACCACCTGCCGGGCCAACTTGTTGGACAGCTCACCCGATTCCACCAGTGCCACCACCTCGGCGACCTGCTTCGGCGTGATCGCCAACGCGTCGAGTTCGACGCCGGCCTCGTTGGCCTTCTGCACCAGGAAGTTTCCCCACCAGGCCCGCGCCGCCTCGCTGGATGCGCCGGCTGCCACGGTGGCGGCCACCAACTCAACCGCGCCCGCGTTGACCAGGTCGCGCATCACCTCGTCGGAGACGCCCCACTGCTCCTGGATCTTCTTGCGAGCCAACCACGGCAGCTCCGGAATGGTCTCCCGCAGCTCTGCGACCCAGTCCGCCGACGGCGCCACCGGCTCCAGATCGGGTTCGGGGAAGTAGCGGTAGTCCTCCGCGGTCTCCTTGGCCCGGCCCGGGCTGGTGTAGCCGGCCTCGTGGAAGTGCCGGGTCTCCTGAACGACGGTGCCGCCGCTGGTCAACACCGCACCCTGGCGGCGCATCTCGTAACTCACCGCCACCTCGACACTCTTGAGCGAGTTGACGTTCTTGGTCTCGGTTCGGGTGCCGAATTCGGCTGCCCCGGTGGGCTTCAGCGAGACATTGGCGTCACAGCGCATCGACCCCTGGTCCATCCGCACGTCGGAAACATCCAACGCCCGCAGCAGATCCCGCAGCGCGGTCACATAGGCCCGAGCGATCTGGGGTGCGCGTTCGCCTGCGCCGGTGATCGGTTTGGTGACGATCTCGATCAGCGGCACGCCGGCGCGGTTGTAGTCGACGAGGGACTCACTGGCGCCCTCGATGCGACCGGTGTCGCTGCCCACGTGGGTGAGCTTGCCGGTGTCCTCCTCCATGTGGGCGCGCTCGATGTCCACCCGCCACACCGAGCCGTCCTCCAGCGGTACGTCCAGGTAGCCGTTGAATGCGATCGGCTCGTCGTACTGGGAGATCTGGTAGTTCTTCGGCTGGTCGGGATAGAAGTAGTTCTTGCGCGCGAACCGGCACCAGGAGGCGATCTCGCAGTTGAGCGCCAACCCGATCCGGATCGCCGATTCGACCGCCGTGGCATTGAGCACCGGCAGCGAGCCGGGCAGGCCCAAGCACACGGGGCACACCTGGGTGTTGGGCTCGGCGCCGAATGCCGTCGAGCATCCGCAGAACATCTTGGTGGCGGTGGACAGCTCGACATGCACTTCCAGGCCCAGCACCGGATCGAAGCGGGCGACGACGTCGTCGTAATCGAGCAGTTCGGCGACAGCAGCGGTCATGCCGCAAAGTCTAGGTGACCCGCTCAGTCAGACTTGGTCACACCGGCCAGTCCTCCATCCGGTAGGCGGCGTCGAAGAACATCCATTCATAACGCGCGGCGGTGTGCAGATGCCGGCGCATCAGCTCCCACTCCGCACCGCGAACATGAGTCCCGATGCGGTCGGTGACGGCGAGTACCGCCTCGACCACCGCCTGGTACTGCTGGCCCGCGTAGGTGTCGATCCACCGCTGGAACAGCGGCTCCGGCGAGCCATGGCGCTGCAGGTGCTCACCCACCCGGGCGTAGACCCAATAGCAGGGCAGCACGGCGGCGACGGCCTCGGCGTAGGAGCCGTAAGCGGTGACCGCCAGCAGATAGCTGGTGTAGCCCTGGGTCGTCGGGGCGATCGGCAGCGCGGCAGCGGCCTGGGCGTCGAGCCCCAGATCCGCCAGCAGCCCGGCATGCAGGTCCGCTTCGGCGGTGATCGCCACACCCGCGTGTTCGGTGAACATCGTCAGCTCCGACTCGATCGGCGCCTTGGCCGCGCAAGCCGCCAGTGCGCGTGCATATCCGCGCAGGTAATGCCCGTCTTGCACAAGGTAGTGGCGAAACTGATTGCGCCCCAACGTTCCCTTGGTCAGCTCGGTGACGAACGGATGCTCGCAGATCTGCCGGTAGATGCCGTCGATGGGGGCCCACAGCCGCTCACGGTTCCGCTCGGTCATACCTCACGGTAGGTGACACCGCCCTAGACTGAGCCGCATGCCCGAGCGCAACGTACTGGGCGGCCCCCTGGAGCCGTGTGGCAACGACCCGATCACCGGTTTCTACCGCGACGGCTGCTGCTCCTCGGGACCCGAAGACATCGGCCTGCACACGATCTGTGCCGTCGTCACCGGCGAATTCCTGGAACACCAGCGCTCGATCGGCAACGATCTGTCCACCCCGATGCCGGCCTACCGGTTCCCGGGGCTGACGCCCGGTGATCGCTGGTGCGTCACCGCGCTGAACTGGCTGCGGGCCCACCGCGACGGCTGCGCCGCTCCTGTGGTGCTGGCGTCCACCCACGAACGCACCCTGGAAGTGGTCGCCCTCGAGGTGCTGGCGGAATACGCCGTCGACGTGCCCGACGACCCGAGCGACCTCTGAGCCCGGCCGGCGTTCGCCGGTCAGTTGCCGAGGGTTGCTCCCACACCGGTGTTGCTCTGCTGACGGCGCTTCTCGTACCAGACGAATTCGTCGACCAGTGCGCCGTCCTCGGGGCAGTCGGCCCGCACCGACCCGGCCAGCAGGCGCCCGGTCTGGTCCGCGGGCAGGCCACTGGTAGCCAGGATGTGGCTCACAGCGAGTTTGACCCCTACCAGGTTCGGCTGGTCCTTGATCAAGGCGCAGACATCGCCTCCGTGATCGGCGACGTAGTCACCGATCTGGTCACCGTTGGCGTGAGCCGGAATCGACAGCACCAGCCCCACCGGCAGACCGCACAGCACCGCGGCACACCAAGCCATCTTTCCCATACTCACCTCCAACCACTTCGGCAGCAACAAGCACAACCTCACCAGTGTGAGGCTTTTTCGCGACGTTGTCACATCGCGGGTCAGCCGAAAAACGCCGCCGCATCGTCGTAGCGGCTCTGCGGCACCACTTTGAGCTGCCGGACGGCGTCGGCCAACGGCACCCTGCCGATCTCCTGGCCGCGCAGCGACACCATCATCCCGTACTCGCCCGCGTGGGCGGCATCCGCGGCGTTCACGCCGAAGCGGGTCGCGAGCACCCGGTCGTAGGCGGTCGGGGTGCCACCGCGCTGGACGTGACCCAGCACTGTCGTGCGGACTTCTTTCTTGACGCGCCTTTCGATTTCAACAGCCAGCTGGGCGGCCACGCCGGTGAACCGCTCGTGGCCGAACTCATCGACCCCGCCGGCCCGCAGCTCCATGGAGCCGGACGCGGGTTTGGCCCCTTCGGCGACGACGCAGATGAAGTGCGACGACCCGTGCTGGAAGCGCTGTTTGACCAGCCGGCACACCTCTTCGACGTCAAAGGGTTGCTCGGGGATCAGCGTCATGTGCGCACCGGTGGCCAGGCCGGCGTTGAGCGCGATCCACCCGGCGTGGCGGCCCATCACCTCGACCAGCATCACCCGCTGGTGCGATTCGGCGGTGGAGTGCAGCCGGTCTATGGCGTCGGTGGCGACCTGCAGCGCGGTGTCATGGCCGAAAGTGACGTCGGTGCAGTCAATGTCGTTGTCGATGGTCTTGGGCACCCCGACCACCGGGACGTTCTCCTGCGACAGCCAGTGCGCCGCGGTCAAAGTGCCCTCGCCCCCGATCGGGATGAGCACGTCGATGCCGTTGTCATCGAGGGTCTGTTTCACCTGATCCAGGCCGGCGCGCAGCTTGTCCGGGTTCACCCGGGCTGTCCCGAGCATGGTGCCGCCCTTGCCCAGCAGCCGATCGTTGCGGTCGTCGTTGGCCAACTGAATGCGACGGTTCTCCAACAGGCCGCGCCAGCCGTCTTGGAATCCGACCACCGTGGAGCCATAGCGGGAGTCGCAGGTGCGCACCACCGCTCTGATCACCGCATTCAGTCCCGGACAGTCGCCGCCGCCGGTGAGCACTCCGATCCGCATGACGCCTATCTTGCCGCGCGAATTCCGTTCCCGCGCGAGCTGACACAGAATCGTGGCGAGCGTCTCGTGAATGCGTGTCTGCTCGCGCACGGAATTGGCCGCGTCAGACGGGCGACGGCAACTCCCCGCGGGCGGCCTCGAAGGCCGCGCCCACCCGGTACAGCCGGTCGTCAGCCAGCGCCGGCGCCATGATCTGCAGGCCCACCGGCAGCCCGTCATCGCCGGAAAGCCCGGACGGCAGCGACATCCCGCAGTGTCCGGCCAGGTTCAGCGGCAGCGTGCACAAGTCGAAGAGGTACATCGCCAGGGGGTCATCGACCTTCTCCCCCAGCCGGAACGCCGTGGTGGGCGTGGTCGGCGAGATCAGCACATCCACCGACTTGTACGCCTCGTCGAGGTCGCGGGCGATCAGCGTGCGCACCTTCTGCGCCTGGTTGTAGTAGGCGTCGTAGTAGCCCGCCGACAGCGCGTAGGTGCCAAGCATGATGCGGCGCTTGACTTCCGGGCCGAAACCGGCCGCGCGAGTCAGTGCCATCACCTCTTCGGCACTGTGGGTGCCGTCGTCGCCTACCCGCAGACCGAAGCGCATCGCATCGAAGCGGGCCAGGTTCGACGACACCTCGGACGGCAGGATCAGGTAGTAGGCGCTCAGCGAGTAGTCGAAGTGCGGGCAGTCCACCTCGGAGATCTGCGCGCCCAGCGCTTTCAACTGTTCGACGGCGGCGTTGAACGAGGCCAGCACGCCCGGCTGGTAGCCCTCGCCGGTGTGCAGCTGGCGCACGACTCCGATCCGCACACCCGACAGATCGCCGCCGGCCCCGGCTCGCGCGGCGCCGACGACGTCGGGCACCGGCACATCCAGCGACGTGGAGTCACGCGGGTCATACCCGGCGATCACCGAGTGCAGCAGCGCGGTGTCGGTCACGGTGCGTGCGCACGGCCCGCCCTGGTCCAGCGACGACGCGCACGCCACCAGCCCGTAACGACTCACGGTGCCGTACGTGGGTTTCACACCGACGGTCGCGGTGAGCGCGGCGGGCTGGCGGATGGAGCCGCCGGTGTCGGTGCCGATGGCCAATGGCGCCTGAAACGCCGCCAGCGCCGCGGCGCTGCCACCGCCGGAACCACCCGGCACCCGCTCCACATCCCACGGATTGCGGGTCGGGCCGAAGGCGGAGTTCTCGGTCGAGGAGCCCATGGCGAACTCGTCCATGTTGGTCTTGCCCAGGATCGGGATGCCGGCCGCGCGCAGCCGCGCGGTGACGGTCGCGTCGTAGGGGGCCCGCCAGCCTTCTAGGATCTTCGATCCGCAGGTGGTGGGCGCGTCGATGGTGGTGAACACGTCCTTGAGGGCCAGCGGCACCCCGGCCAGCGCCGACGGCGCCTCGCCGGCGGCGATCGCCTTGTCGGCGGCCTCCGCCGCGGCCAGCGCCTCCTCGGCCCCGACGTGCAGGAACGCCCCGTACCGATCATCGGTGGCCGCGATCTGGTCGAGGTGGGCGCGGGTGACCTCGACCGAGGACACCTCGCGGGCGGCGATCTTGGCCGCCAGGGTGGCCGCGTCGGATCGGATCAGCTCACTCACTGGCTCTCTCCCAGGATCTGCGGAACCGCGAAACGGCCGTCCTCGGCGCGGGGGGCTGCCGCGAGCGCCTGCTCTTGGGTCAGGCAGGGCACGATCTCGTCGGGCCGGGTGACGTTGACGGCTTTGAGCGGATTGTCGGTCGCCTCGACGCCGGTGACGTCGACTGACTGGATTGTGCTGACATGGGTCAGGATGGCGTCGAGCTGGCCTGCGAAGCCGTCCAACTCGGCGTCGGTCAGTGCCAGCCGGGCCAACCGGGCCAGGTGGGCTACGTCGTCACGAGAGATCTGGGACACGGGTGCAAAGCCTAGTCGTCCGCTCGCCCGGAGCGTGAAGCCAGCGGGGGTAGCGAGCGTGACCTCAGCCTCACTCTCCGCGGGGCGGCGGGCGCTGTGGGAAAGTTTGCCCATGCCTTCCTATCTGCTGCGCGTCGAACTCGACGATCGCCCCGGCAGCCTGGGTTCGCTGGCCGTGGGCCTGGGCTCGGTGGGCGCCGACATCCTGTCGCTGGACGTCGTGGAACGCGGCACCGGCTCGGCGATCGATGACCTGGTGGTCGAGTTGCCACGGGGATCGATGCCAGATGTGCTGATCACCGCCGCCGAGCGGCTGCCCGGAGTGCGGGTGCACAGTGTGCGCCCGCATACCGGCCTGCTGGACGCCCACCGCGAACTCGAGCTCATCGATCACGTCGCAGCGGCCGGGGACCGCAACGCCAAGTTGCAGAAGCTGGCTGACGAGGCGCCGCGGGTGCTGCGGGTCAGTTGGTGCACCGTGCTGGCCAGCGAGGGGGCCGACGGATCCTTCCGCCGGCTGGCGGGCAGTCGGGGAACCCCGGAGACCGACGTCGCCGCGGTGCCGTGGCTGCCGATCGAACGTGCCACTTCCCTGGACAACACCGCCGACTGGGTGCCCACGGTATGGCGGGACATGGACATCGCCCTGGCGGCCGCGCCACTGGGCAATCCGAGCACCGCCGTGGTGCTGGGCCGCACGGGCGGACCCGCTTTCCTGCCGGCCGAAGTGGTCCGCCTGGGCTACCTGGCCGGGATCGTGGCCACCCTGCTGCGCTGAGCGGCCGACTCGCCGGCAACCGCGACCGGGCTGTTCAGGTGTCGTGCGTGGGCGCCTGCAACGCCTTGTGCAGGACCAGGCGGGTCTGAGCGATCGCGTCGTCCGGTGCGACACCGCCGCGGGCGATCAGCGTGGCAGCCGCCAGAATCTGGATGCCGAAGGTGGTGGCCGCGGCGATGGGCGAAATCCGCTGGTCGATCTCGCCGGCCACCTGGGCCCGGCGCATTGCGCCGGCGAGCACCTCGACCGACTGCGCCTCGGCCACCAACCGGCTGGGATCGGCGATCGGGGCCAGGATCAACACCCGGTAGCGACTGGCGACCTCGACTGTGGGTCCGACCAACTCGATGAGGCTCGGCAGCACCGGCGCGGTTTTCGGCAGCGAGAGATACAGCTCGCGCATTTTCGCGACCGCGGCCTGGTGGATTGCGCCGACGAGCCGTTCGCGGCTCGGGAAATGCCGGTAGAGGGTGCCGCGATTGAGTTCGGCGGCGTCAGCGATCTCCTGCATGGACGCATTCGGATCGCCCGCGAGCACTGCCGTTGCCGCGTCGAGAATCCGCAGTCGGTTCTCGACCACGTCCGATCGCATCCGGGTCGTATCGACCGACGAACCCCCTCGCGCCATGTTGACAGCCTAATCGACGCGTGCCACACTTCCAGCACCGAAATGCAACACCTTGTTGCATTTCAACCCCCCTCGGGTGGTCCGCCGGTACCCGGACCCCGGGCAACTAGCGAGGACACATGGCCACCACTGATCACGCCGGGGCGCCACCACACGACAGTCGTGCGGCCGACGCCCGGCCGGACCGGTCCCCCACCCCCGACCATGAGGTCGTCATCATCGGCGCCGGATTCTCCGGCATCGGTGCGGCAATCAAGCTCCGCGAGAACAACTTCGACGACTTCGTCATCATCGACGACGGCGACGGGGTGGGCGGCACCTGGCATTGGAACACCTACCCCGGGGTCGCCGTCGACATCCCCTCGTACAGCTATCAATTCTCGTTCGAGAAGCGGGCCACCTGGTCACGTTCCTATGCCAACGGCGAAGAACTTGCCGACTACGCCAACCACTGCGTGGACAAATACGGCCTCCGCGACAAACTGCGGCTGAACACGAGCGTGACATCGGCCCGCTTTGATGAGGCCAATTCACTCTGGCGACTGGAGACCGAGCGCCATGGAGAAATCAGTGCGCGGTTCGTGATCAACGCCTCCGGCGCGCTCACCACGCCGAAGATGCCCGACATCGAGGGCATTGAACTCTTCGCCGGGACTGTCATGCACAGCGCCCGCTGGGATGCGTCGGTCGACTACTCCGACGCCCGTGTCGGAATAATCGGAACCGGAGCCTCCGCGGTTCAGATCATTCCCGCAATCGCTGCTCAAACCCGCAGTCTCACCGTATTCCAGCGGACTCCGATCTGGTGTATGCCGAAGCTGGACCTCAAGATTCCGCGGCGCCTCCAGAACTGGATCGGCAAAGTCCCCGCCCTCGAACTCGCTCTCCGCGGCGCCAGTCAGGCGTTTGTCGAGATCACCTTTCCCATCGTGGCGCACTATCACAAGTTCTTCCCCGTGGGAAAGGTCGCGCAGAGCCAGGCGAAGCTCTACCTGTACAGCCAGGTGAAGGACCCCGAGCTCCGCGACAAACTGCTGCCGAAGTACACCTTGGGATGCAAGCGGCCGAGTTTCCACAACACCTACTACGCGACCTACAACAGAGCCAACGTCCATCTGGAGACCAATGCGATCAGCCGCGTCGATGCGGGTGGCGTCATCACCGCCGATGGGACCACACACGAACTCGACGTGCTCATCCTTGCCACCGGATTCAAAATCGCCTCCCCGGATGCGAATCCGACCTACGAGCTGATCGGCAACTCCGGTCGGCGGCTGGCGGACTGGTGGGACACCAACCGGTTGCAGGCCTACGAAGGGGTGAGCGTTCCGGGGTTCCCCAACCACTTCTCCGTGTACGGCCCCTACGGATACAACGGTTCGTCCTACTTCAACCTGATCGAAGCCCAGACCGCGCATATCGTGCGCTGCCTGACCCATGCCCGCGACACCCACAGCAACTACGTCGAGGTCACGGCCGACGCCAACGCCCGGTTCTTCGAAGACATGCTGTCCCGCCGGTACCGTCAGATCTTCTGGCAGACCGGCTGCCAGAATTCGAACAGCTACTACTTCGACAAGCACGGCGACGTGCCCATCCGGCCCACCACGACCTGGCATACCGCGAGGCGCGCCAAGCGGTTTCCGCTCAACGACTACCTGTTCGCCACCGGCCGCCCGTCGGCCGATGCGCACCACACCGACTTCGACGTAGCCGGCACCGGCTGAGGCGTCCCAGCAGCACTTCCGTTCCACGACCCGCCGACCCACCCAGACAGGCCAGTACAGCGTGAAAGCAGTTGTTTGCCACGACGGCACTTTGTCGGTTTCCGAACTTCCCTCACCGCGTCCGGGCCGCGGTCAAGTCCGCCTGAAGGTGCTCCGGTGCGGCATCTGCGGGTCTGACCTACACGCGCGGCACCACAGCGACGATCTCGCCGACGTCGCCGCCGACATGGGGTACCTGGGGGCGATGCGCTCGACCGACCACACCGTGTTCGGGCACGAGTTCTGCGGCGAGATCCTCGAATACGGTCCGCGGTGCAAGAAGCGGGCCCCGATCGGAAGCCGCGTCGTGGCGTTTCCGCTGCGGCGCGCGGGCGAGGGCATCCATCCGATCGGGCTCTCGGCGTCCGCGCCGGGCGGCTACGCCGAGGAACTGCTCGTCGAAGAATCGCTGATGGTGCCCGTCCCCGACGAACTCAGCACCGACATCGCCGCGCTGACCGAGCCCATGGCGGTCGGACTGCACACCGTGCGGCGCTCCAAGATCCGGCGAGGCCAGATCGCCGTCGTCATCGGCGCGGGCCCCATCGGGCTCGCAGTCGTGCTCATGCTCAAGGCGCGGGGCGTCCGCACGGTGATCGCCAGTGACTACAGCGCGGCGCGACGCGCGTTGGCCAAGAGATGCGGGGCCGACATCGTCGTCGATCCGGCGACCGAATCCCCCATCGACTACGTCGAGAAACGGCCCGGGTACTTCACCAGCTCAGTAGCCGCGATGCGCCTGCTGCTGCGCGCCACCGAAGCGGCGAACACCGTGCCGGTCCCACTGTGGCAGACCTGGCGGGCGCTGGAATCCCTGGGGATCGGCCCCAAAGCCCCGGTGATCTTCGAATGTGTCGGCGTCCCCGGAGTCCTGAATTCGGTGATCACCTCCGCGCCGATCATGTCGCGCATCGTCGTCGCCGGGGTGTGCATGGGCGAGGACCGGCTGCGGCTCGCGATGGCGATCAACAAGGAACTCGACATTCATTTCGCCCTGGGATACACCCCGGTCGAGTTCCGCAAGACCGTCAGAATGCTCGCCAAAAAGAAGGTAGACCCGACCCCGCTGATCACCGCCACCGTCTCGCTGGCCGAGGTCGATGCGGCGTTCGAGTCGCTGGCCTCTCCCGACGACCACGCGAAGATCCTCATCGACCCGACGTCGTAAGGCGCGCGTCGCGCCGCGGCCGGTGGCGCTCAGCCGGCCGCGGCGGTCACGGTCACGTTGATGGTGGCGGCTCCGTCATCCGACGCGATCACCAGCACGGTGGCGTTGGGCGCCGAGACCACGTGGCCGCCGGTGACACTCACTTCGTAGCCGTTGGGGTAGATGACCTCAGGTACCGCGATGTTGGTCTGGGATCCGGCGCCGAAGACTCCCCCACCGGCCATGTCGGTCGAGTAACTCAACTGGAACGTGCCGTTGTCGAATGTCCAGGCGGTCGGGATCCCGGCCACCGCCTGGGGGTACGGCTCGGCGAGTATCGCCAGCTTCGTGGCGTCGACATTGTCTCCGGTCGGCGGCAGGTTGGTGTCGTACACGATCGATTCGGCATCGCGTGACTTGGAGGTGGTGGTGATGTCGTTCATGCCGTTGTAGACCCACGTCGCCCAGCCGTACTGGTGTCGCGCCGCGGCATCCACCACGGAGCTGTGCGCGCCGGGAACGTTGCTGGCGCCGAACCCACCGATATGTGCCGGGATGTTGTACGTATCCGGGTAGGTCGAGGCGTTCTGAATCCCGATGTCGGCGAAGAAACTGCAGAAGAAGTCGACACCGAACAGGTCGACGGACGGGCAGAAGTGCTGGAACGAGTAGATGACGTTGTCGTCGTCGACCTCGCCCAGCTGGGTCTGGATCCCCAGGTTGAAGAGCACATTGGGCTGCACGAATATCGGCGTATCGGGGTCCACCGACCGGATGGCCGCGACTGATTGGTTGTAGAAGGGCGTCAGCTGCTGGGCGTCGAAGTAGGGATTACCCAACGCGGTTGACAGCCAGTGCGATCCGGCGTGCGGTTCGGCGATCACACCGAAGGAGGCCACGCCGGGGTTGTCCTTGAAGTAGTGCGCCACCACCTGCAGCATCTGCGCGTGATGGGTCTCCAACCCGATTCCATCCGGTGCCTTGGCGTTACCCCAGAACGCATCCCAGGCGTGGTTCTGCGCGGGGTTGACGAAGTAGCTCCACGGGAAGCCCACGTCGATGTTGGGCAGCCCGCCGGTCTGCACCGCCCACTCCGGCGCCCCCTCGCCCCCGAACGGAGTGCTGTAGAGATCTTGATGCAGGTAGATGTTGCTGGTGATGCCGTGGTTGGCCAGGGTCTGTACGGTCTGCGCGACCGAGGCCAGGTAGTCGTAGTCATAGACCCCGGGCTCCGGTTCCACCGCTGCCCAGATCAGGCCCAGCTGAATGTTGTTGAAGCCGTTGGCGGCCAGGAACGCAGCGTCGTCCTCGCCGAATCCGTTGGCCGACAGCTCATAAGGGGCCAGCTTGTTCACGTGGTCGAAACCGTGCAGGATCACCACGCGGCCCTCGCTGTCGATCATCCACGAGCCCACTGTCGAGTAGCCGCCAGTACCGCCGCTCAGCGGAACACCGGTGCCGAACCGGCCGACATCGCCGTGGGCGCCGAGCCCCAACTGACTGCCGTTGCCTCCGGTCCCGCCCAGGGCGGGCAGCCGGGTGGCGCTGCCGCCCACGCCACTGTCGCCGGCGTCGCCGCCGTCACCACCGCTGCCGAAAAGGCCGATGGCGTTGCCGCCGTCACCACCGCGCCCGCCGTCGACACCATCACCGCCAACGCCGCCGGCGCCACCGATGCCGAACAGCCAGCCACCGGCACCGCCGACCCCACCGGCTCCGCCGATCTCCCCGTCGCCACCGTCACCGCCGGCCCCACCGATGCCCAGCAACCAACCGCCGCTGCCGCCGGCCCCACCGGCGGCACCCTCGCCGCCCGCCCCGCCGGCGCCACCGTTGCCGAACCACCCCGCAGCTCCACCGGCACCCCCGGCAACACCGTCGGTGGTGCTGGAGTAGCCGGCACCACCGTCGCCGAACAGCCAACCGCCGGCCCCGCCGTCAGGGTTCTCGGCGGTGCCGTCCGCGCCGTCACCGATCGCATACGAACCCACCAGCGAATTGATCAGCCCGCCGACCTGCTGGCCCAGATCGCTGTTGATGAAATTGTCGACGCCGGTGTGGATCGGGGTGTAGATCAAGTCATCGAACAAGCTGGTCAGACCGACCGGCGAAGCCAGCGCCGCCTGCACAGTGCCGAGGTCGTTCAGCCCGGCCCATGCGGCATCCCAGTGCGCCGGGTCGAAGAAGGTCTCCCACGCCGTCGCGTCGGAGAACGCCTCCCAGTCGAGGCTGCTGCTGGCGGTGTCGACAAACGGCGAGAACAGCTGGTCGAACACGTCCTCGAGATCGGCCTGTGCCGCGGGCGCGGCGGCCAGCGGGAGCATGCCGCAGCTCAAGAACGCCCCGATCGCGAGATTGGCCTGGCGAACCCGTTTGCGCGCCCTTCCGCGGGACTGCGTGTCGGTGCCCCACAAGACGTTGTCACTCGTGCTCATCGTGTCCCCGCTCTTCCGGCCTGTGAACGACGCAGGAGCTGACGCGCTGCGGTCAGCGGCACCCCACCCGATGAACTGCAACAGTATGTTGCACTTCGCTTGGGAACGCTGCCATACTTCACCGAGACTGTCAATAAGCTGAGAGCTGGCTAATCCTCGCTGGACACGGGCCCCTCTGCCAGGAGCCGGGTGAACCCCTCCTCGTCCAGGATGGGGATCCCGAGTTCGACGGCCTTGTCGTACTTCGAGCCGGGGGCGTCGCCTGCCACCACATAAGCGGTCTTCTTCGACACCGACCCGGCCGCACGGCCGCCGCGCGCGATGATGGCCTCCTTGGCCTCGTCGCGGGAGAATCCGGTCAGCGACCCCGTCACCACGATGCTCAGCCCCTCCAGCGTGCGCTCGATGCTCGCGTCGCGCTCGTCTGCCATCCGGACCCCGGCGGCCCGCCACTTGTCGACGATCGCGCGGTGCCAGTCGACGTCGAACCATTCGGTGACCGCGGCGGCGATGGTGGGGCCGACGCCCTCCACGGCAGCCAGCTGCTCCGTGGATGCCGCGGTGATCGCATCCAGGCTGCCGAACTCCGTCGCCAGTGCCCGGGCTGCGGTCGGTCCGACGTGCCGGATCGACAACGCCACCAGCACCCGCCACAAGGGTTGGGACTTGGCCTTGTCGAGGTTGGCCAACAGCTGCCGGCCGTTCTTGGACAGCGCACCGCCCTTGGTGGTGAACAGCGCGGTGCGCAACAGGTCGTCTTCGGTGAGGGTGAACAGATCGCCTTCGTCGGTGATGACCCCCGCGCTCAACAGCGCCGTGGCCGCCTCGTAGCCCAGGGCCTCGATGTCGAACGCGCCCCGGCCGGCCACGTGAAAGACCCGTTCGCGCAGCTGCGCCGGGCAGGAGCGGGAATTGGGACAGCGGATGTCGACGTCGCCTTCCTTGGCCGGCGCCAGCAGCGTTCCGCATTCCGGGCACTGCGTCGGCATGACGAACTCCCGCTCGGTGCCGTCGCGCAGATCCACCACGGGGCCCAGCACCTCGGGAATCACGTCACCGGCCTTGCGGATCACCACGGTGTCGCCGATCAGCACGCCCTTGCGCTGCACTTCAGAGGCGTTGTGCAAGGTGGCCAGGCTCACCGTGGAGCCGGCGACCTTGACCGGTGTCATGTAGGCGAACGGGGTGACGCGACCGGTGCGCCCGACACTGACCCGGATGTCGAGCAGCGTGGTCTGCGCCTCCTCCGGCGGGTATTTGTAGGCCACCGCCCAGCGCGGCACCCGGGAGGTGGCCCCGAGCCGGCGCTGCAGCGCCCGGTCGTCGACCTTGACCACCACACCGTCGATTTCGTGGTCGACGTCGTGCCGGTGTTCGCCCCAGTAGGCGATGCGTTCGGCCACGGCGGCCACGCCCTCGACGCGGACCGTGTGCGGTGAGACGGGCAGCCCCCAGGCTGCCATCGCGCGGTAGGCCGAGTGCAGGGTGTCGGGGCTGAATCCCTCGGCGTAGCCGAGCCCGTGGCAGACCATGCGCAGGTTGCGCCGGGCGGTGACCGCCGGATTCTTCTGCCGCAGCGAGCCTGCCGCGCTGTTGCGGGGGTTGGCGAACGGCGGCTTGCCCTCGGCGACCAGTCCAGCGTTGAGGTTCGCGAAGTCCTCCAGCCGGAAGTACACCTCCCCGCGTACCTCCAACACGGCCGGGACCGGGAATTCGGTGTCGGGGTTGAGGAATTCGGGGATGTCGGCGATGGTGCGCGCATTCAGCGTCACATCCTCACCGACCCGGCCGTCGCCGCGGGTGGCTCCGCTGATCAGTCTGCCGTCGCGGTACACCAGCCCCAGAGCCACGCCGTCGACCTTGAGTTCGCACAGATAGGTGGTGTCGCCGCCGATCTCCGCGCTGACGCGGCCCGCCCAGGCCATCAGTTCATCGGGCGAGAACACATCTTCCAGCGACAGCATTCGCTCCAGATGCTCAGCGGGCGTGAAATCGGTGGTGAAACCGGCGCCGCCCACCAGCTGGGTCGGCGAGTCGGGGGTACGCAGCTCCGGATGCGCCTCCTCCAGCGCGAGCAGCTGGTTGAAGAGCTCGTCGAACTCGCCGTCGGTGATGATCGGCGCGTCCTTGATGTAGTAGCGAAACTGGTGTTCGCGCACCTCTTCAGCCAGGTCATACCACTGCCGCCGGAGGTCGGGGGGCACGTTGTCGACCTCTGGACTCACCTTCGCAGGTTATCTGTTCTGGCTACCCTGGCGGCATGCCGCACCCGATCATGTTCCGCGACGACGACCCCGGCCTGCCGGAGCTCCGGCGGCTCGCGCTGGGCTTTCCCGAAGCGATCGAGAAGATCTCCTGGGGCCGCCCGGTGTTCAGCGCCCGGAAAATGTTCGCGATCTACGGCGGCAACAGCAAGGCCGCCGGCGAGGTGGTGTCCCATCCGCATGCGCTGCTGGTCAAGGTGGAGGAGTCCGAGCGGCGGGCCCTGGAGCAGGATCCGCGGTTCTTCTATCCGATGTACATGGGCCCGTTCGGCTGGCTCGGACTCGACTTCGACGCGGCGGCGGTGGATTGGGACGAGGTCCGCGAGTTGGTCGACGCGTCGTTTCGGCTGGCCGCACCGCCGCGGTTGATCCGTTGCCTGGACGGGGCCTGAGCTACCGCGGTCAGATCGCTTCGGGGTCGCCGGCCAGGGCCTCGGCAACCTTGCGCACCAGCCCCAGTGCGGTGCGCGCCCACGCGGCGCCCGCGCCGGCCATCCCGCACACCGGGCTGATCCCGACCCGCTCGGCCAGCACCGAGCGGGCGAACCCGATCCGGTCGGTGATCGCCGCGACCGCGGTCGCCAGCTCTTCGGCAGCGGGCGTCCGCTCCGGAGCACGCGCAGGAACCAGCCCCATCACCACGGTGCGGCCGGAATCGACGAATGCACCGATCTGGTCGTAGTCGGCAGAATCCAATCCGGTGCAGTCCAGCGCCAATGCCGTGATCGCGCTACGCTGCAACACCTTCCAGGGAAGTCCCGACGCACAACTGTGCACCAGCACCTCGCCTCCGATGGTGTCGGCACAGCTGTCGAGCAAGGCGGTTGCCACCGCCTCGTCGATGGGGGCCACCGGGCTCAATGCGGTGACGCCGGCCAGCCGGCCGGTGACTGCGGCGCCCAGAGATGGCTCATCGAGCTGCACGATCACCGGCGCATCGAGCCGGCGGGACAGTTCCGACCGGTGCCACCTGAGGCCCTCGGCCAGCGATGCGGCCAGATCTCGCAACGCACCGGAATCGGTGATCGCCCGGTGCCCGTTCGCCAGCTCCAGCTCTGCGGCCAAGGTCAGCGGACCGGCCGCCTGCACCTTGACCGGGTGTCCGCCACCGCGCAGGCCGGCGACTTCCCACGCCTCCTCAAGCGCGTCGGCGTCCTCGCCGAGCAGGCTCACCGCGCGGCGGTTCACAGCTCCGGGACGCGCTGCCAGTCGGTAGCCGCGCGGGGCGGTGTCGATGGCGATGTCGACCAGCAGCGCGCCGGTCCGGCCGATCATGTCGGCGCCCACTCCACGGTCCGGCAGCTCGACCAGGTGGGCCAGGCCACCACCGCCCAACTCGCCGACCACCACCTCAGCCGCTGCACGCGCCGAGGTGCCCGGCCACGAACCCAGCCCCGTCCCGGTGGCGAAAGCACTCACCGGGCAACCGTATTGAAGTGACATGGCCCCGCTGACAGCGGGCTAGCCTTCGATGGTGAGGATGTCGCGGCTGGTGCCGATCTGGGCGGTGGCCTCAGCGCTGGTGGGCTGCACCCGGCTGGTCGACGGCACGGCGCTGCCCCTCGTGGCGTTGCCGGTCCCCGTCGGCGCGGTGGATCTCAGCCGCATCATGCTCGGCACACCCCGGATGCGGGCCATCGTCGGCGCCGACGAGCGGCTCACGGTCATCCCCACCATGGATTCCAGTGCACCCACCGACATCGACGACCTGGCCGCCACCGTCCCGCCGCCGTGCCGCTTCATCTTCGCCGAGACCGCGGTGTTCGGGTCCGCGGCGACACGTTTCCACAAGACCACCTACCAATACCCACCGAAAGCCGCAATGGTCTCCGAGGGCGCTGCCGTCTACCCCGACCCCGCGACGGCCCGCCAGGCGCTGGCCGCGCTGGTCAACGTGGTCGTCGAGTGCGCCGACACCTCCGCCGGCCAGGGCCTGGTCAGCGACTGGGATTCCGACGAGGACTCGCTGCGCACCCAGGCCGGTGACTGTGGCCGGTCCTACCTGGTCAAGTCGGTGGTCCTGCTGGAGGTCACCTACTGCGGCTTTTCGGAGTCCGACGCCGAGCTGGTGGTGACGAACATGGCTGCCGCGGTACCCGGGTAGGCCCGCACCCGCGCCGAACGTGCATCCAGACCGAGAAGAACGCCCCACCGCCGATCTGCGTGCACGGTCGGTGCACGTGCCACCGCTAAGCGCGGGTGGCGGCGATGGTGGCGCTGGCGATCACCTCATCGCCTCGCGCGTCGGGGCGGTAGCAGACCAGCGTCTGGCCGCGGGCCACGCCACGCAGCGGCTCACGAAGCCGCACCTGCAACTTCTCGCCGACCAATTCGGCCACCGCACCGACCGTCTCACCGTGAGCACGCACCTGCACCTCGCACTCGACGGGGCCACGCCACGGCTGCCCCGAGGTGAACACCGGTGCCCGCCCGGTCAGCTCCACCACGTTCAGATCGGCGGCGGATCCCACAGTCACCGTGCCGGTGGCGGCGTCGATGTCGGTCACGTAGCGCGGCTGACCGTCCGGGCCGGGCCCAGCGATGCCCAGGCCCTTGCGCTGACCGATGGTGAAGCCGTGCACACCCTCATGTTCGGCCAAGACCGACCCGCGGGTGTCCACCACGGCCCCTGGCCGTAGCCCGATGTGGCCACCGAGGAAGGTGCGGGTGTCACCGGTCGGGATGAAGCAGATGTCGTGACTGTCGGGCTTGCTGGCCACCGCCAGGCCACGTTCGGCGGCTTCGGCACGGATCTGTGGCTTGGGGGTGTCCCCGATCGGGAACGCAGCGTGACGGAGCTGTTCGGCGGACAGCACCGCGAGCACATAGGACTGGTCCTTGTCGGCGTCCACCGCGCGGCGCAGTCGACCATCGGTGAGCTGGGCATAGTGACCGGTGGCGACCATGTCGAAGCCCAGCGCGAGGGCTCGCGCGGCCACCGCGGCGAACTTGATCTTCTCGTTGCACCGCATGCACGGATTGGGGGTCTCGCCGCGTGCGTAGGAGTCGACGAAGTCGTCGATCACCTCTTCTTTGAACTGCTCGGAGAAGTCCCACACGTAGAACGGGATGCCCAGCACGTCGGCGACGCGGCGGGCATCGTCGGAGTCCTCCCGCGAGCAGCACCCGCGCGAGCCGGTGCGCAGGGTGCCCGGGTTGCGCGACAGCGCCAGGTGCACGCCGACCACCTCGTGCCCGGCATCGACCATGCGGGCTGCCGCCACCGAGGAGTCCACCCCGCCGCTCATCGCGGCCACGACCTTCATCGCACTGCTCCCGCTGCGGCCAGCATCGCCTGGCGAGCCCGGTCCACCGCGCCGGGCAGTACGGCCAGCACAGCATCAACGTCGGCCTCGACACTGTTGTGCCCCAACGACAGTCGCAGCGATCCGCGGGCAGCGACCGGGTCCGCGCCCATCGCGATCAGCACATGGGAGGGCTGCGGCACACCGGCGGTGCAGGCCGATCCAGTGGAGCACTCGATTCCGTTGGCGTCCAACAGCATCAGCAGGGAGTCGCCTTCGCAGCCGGCGAAGGTGAAGTGCGCGTTGCCGGGCAGTCGCCGGGTGAGCGACCCGTTGACACGGGTGTTGTCGATCCGGGCGAGCACTCCGTCGATGAGCCGGTCGCGCAGGCCCGCAACCCGCTCGGCGGTGGCCTCCAACGAGCCCACGGCGATCTCAAGTGCGGCCGCCATTCCGACCGCCCCGGCCACATCGGGCGTACCCGAACGGATGTCACGTTCTTGTCCCCCGCCGTGTGTGAGCGGGACGCAGGTCACGTCGCGACGGATCAGCAGTGCACCGGTTCCGCACGGCCCGCCGAACTTGTGCGCGGTCAGGCTCAGCGCGGACAACCCGCTGGCACCGAAGTCGACCGGCAGCTGCCCGACGGCCTGGACGGCGTCAGAATGCATCGGCACCCCGAACTGCGCAGCGATCGCGGCCAGTTCAGCGACCGGCAAGACCGTCCCGACTTCATTGTTGGCCCACATCACCGAAACCAGGGCGACATCGTCGGCCCGGCCACCGTCCAACTCCTCGCGCAGCGCGTCCGGTGACACCGACCCGTCGGCCTCGGTGGGCAGCCAGGTGACCTCGGCGCCCTCGTGTTCGGCGAGCCAGCCCACCGAATCCAGGACGGCGTGGTGTTCGACCTCGGTGGTGATGATCCGGCGCCGCTTCGAATCGGCGTCGCGGCGAGCCCAGTAGATGCCCTTGACGGCGAGATTGTCGCCGTCGGTGCCGCCGGAGGTGAAGACCACCTCCGAGGGCCGCGCGCCCAGTCGCGCCGCGATGGACTCCCGGGACTCCTCCATCCGCCGGCGCGCGGCGCGGCCTGCGGCGTGCAACGAGGAGGCGTTGCCCACGGTGCCCAGCACAGCAGCCATCGCCTCGATGGCCTGAGGGTGCATCGGGGTGGTGGCGGCGTGATCCAGATAGACCATGACCTGCCCAGGATACCGGGCTCGCGCTGCCGTCCCGGCGCTGCGGCGAGGCCACAGCCCTGCTCAACAGGCGACGTGGGGTCCTCGGCAGGGCCGGAGCGGCTCACCCGCCTGCGCCTGGCAACGCGCGGCGAGCTCACCCCGATCGGTTCCCGGCAACTGCAGGGCAGCGACATGCACCCGCGCGACGGTGCGCCGCGCCGTGATCAGACGCCGCATCGAGGCCAGCAGAGTGTCGTCACCGACAAAGGCGGGCACGGTCGACGGCGCCCCGTCCTGGTGGTGGTAGGTGAGCCGCACGGGCTGCACCGGCCGGCCCGCGTCCACGGCTGCCTGAAACAGCGCCGGATAGAACCGGCCATGGACCCGTCCACACCAGGTGGTGCCCTCCGGGAAGGCCACGACCGTGCGGCCGGCCCGCAGTCGGGCCGCCACCGTGTCCACCACGGCCGGCAACCCCCGCAGACTGCCCCGCTCGATGGGGATGATGCGCATGAGACGGGCCAGCGCTCCGATGCCGGGCCAGCTGATCAGGTCGGCGCGCGCCACGAACGTCCCGGGCAAAACCGCACCGATGACGAACACGTCCAGCCAGGACACATGCGGGCTGACCACCAACATGCCGCGCAGGTTGCGCACCGGCCCGCCGGTCGTGCTGACCTGCACCCCGAAGCAGCGCAACACCACTCGGCAGCCGCCGCGCTGCAGCCGGACGCGGCCTGGAACCGGCGCTGCCAGCAGGGGCAGCAGCGGCACGAGCAGCACCGCCAGTGCCATCCGCAGTGCCACCACCGCCGGGAACGGCCGCTCGCTGGGGCCGCCGACGCATCGCGGCGTACAGACGGCCCGGGGAGCCCACGCGTTCACGCGTGCGCCGCGGTGTCAGCGGTCTCTGCAGGCCCGGCCAGCGCCGACGCCGCGGAAACCGACCGCAGCCGGCGCAGGTAGCGAGTGTCGGCCTCGCTGCGGTGCAGTAGGGCCGGGAAGTCCCCGACCCCGAAGGCCGGGTCGTGGGCCGGGTCGCCGCAGACCCGCGCACCCAGCCTTAGGTAGCCGCGCAGCAGCGGTGGCATGGTCGGGCGAGCCGGCGGCGCGATCTCGTCGATGCCCTTGCCGTCGACCATCACCGGCCGATACGGCCGCACCCGGTGCGGGGAGGCATGGCGCCGCCGAACGAAGTCGCGGACACCGCGGATCTGCGCGCCGGGGGCGCCCTGCCCGCACACCGGCACCGACACGCAGCCGGCGATGTGGTCGTACTGGTGGCGGTCGAGGTAGGCCAGGATTCCGGCCCACATCAGCAGCACGACCGCGCCGTTGCGGTGCGCCGGCCGGACCACCGCGCGGCCCATCTCGACCAGTGACGGCCGCAGCGGATCCAGCGCTGTGACATCGAATTCGGTTGCGCTGTACAGACCTCCGGCGGCGACCGCCCCGGTGGGAGGAAGCATTCGGTAGCAGCCGACCAGCTCGCCGGTGGCGTCGTCGCGCACCAGCAGATGGTCGCAGTACTGGTCGAAATGGTCTGCGTCCAGGCCGGGCGGGCCGTCGCGGGAGTCGGTCAGGCGAAATCCCGGCTCGGTGTTGAACACCTCGAATCGCATCCGCTGCGCGGCTTCGATCATGTCGGGGTCGGTGGACAACAGCAGCGAGTAGCGCGGGGTGTTGTCGGTCCCAGAAGCGGGAGAATCGGCGGCGGCCTCAGGGGCGATGAGAACAGAAGGAGTGCTCACACGCTGCACGGTCGCGCAGCCAGGCAGCGACGAGGCAAGCACGGGATGACCTGTCGATGCACTCTTGGTGACGAGTTGTGCGCACCACTCGTCAGCGCAGCGCCCATGGACGATGCCATGGCAGTTGAGATTGCATCTAGGGTCGTGAATTCACGGCGTGCACAACCCTCAGCGCAATCTCAACGCCCACCGCTGAAATGCGGGCGCGGGTCAGGCGGCGGCCCCGCCGCCATCGGCGTGCAGCGTCGATCCGGTGATGAAGCTGGAGCGCGGCGACGCGAGGAACAGCACGGCTTCGGCGATCTCGACGGCGCGGGCGGTGCGCCCAAGTGGAAGAGCCCGGCCCAGTTCGTCGTTGACGTCACCCCATTCGGCGACGACGCCCTCGGTGGCGGTCGGCCCCGGAGCAACGCTGTTGACCCGCACACCGTGCGGGCCGAACTCAGCGGCCCAGGTGCGGGTCAGCGACTCCAGTGCGGCTTTGGAGGCGCTGTAGCTCGACGCCCCGGGAACGCCCTTGAAGGCGACCATGCTGGTGACGTTGACGATGCTGCCGCGCCCGCGGCGCATCATCCCCGGCGCCAGAGCGGCCACCAGGAAGTAGGCGCCCCGCACATTGGTGTCGAACGTCGCGGTGAACGAGGCCACGTCCTGTTCCACGGTCAGCGCCCCGGGGAAGCTGGCGGCGTTGTTCACCACGATGTCGACGCCATCGCCGCAGTGGTGCACCAGAGACTTCACCGAATCGAGGTCGGACAGATCCGCGGCCACGAATCGCACCCCGGCGCCGAGATCGGCGACCGCGGCGGCGCCACGCGCGGCGGAACGGCCGGTGATGATCACCGAGGCGCCGTGTCGTGCCAATAACCGCGCGGATTCGAGTCCGATGCCCGCGGTCCCGCCGGTCACCAGAGCGGTCTGACCCGCCAGCTCGTTCACTGGGCCGCCTGCCATTCGACCAGTCGGGTGGCCGCCAGGGTCGCGTCGTCGCCGGTGACCAGGCCGGTGTCGCCGATCTTGGTGCCGAAGTAGACCGCATCCGGGTCGACGACGATCGGGATGTCCTCGCCCCGATGGGCCAGCGTCAGAGCGGCCAGTTCAGCGAAGGTCAGCTTCTCCGGGCCGCCGATGTTGACGATCCCGTCGACCGGTGCGGCCTGAGCAGCGCGGGCCACTTCGGCGGCCACCTCGGCACCGGCGATCGGCTGGATCAGGCCTTCGGGCACCCGGACTTCGCCGTCGACGGTCAGCGAGGCGGTGATGCCGTCGGCGAACTCATCGAACTGGGTGGCACGAACGATCGTGTAGGGCAGCCCGGAGTCGGCGATGATGCGTTCCTGGGCGACCTTGGCACGCATGTAGCCGCTGTCGGGCAGGCCGTCGCAGTTCACGATGGACAGCACCACGTAGTGGCCGACGTCGGCGGCTTTGGCCGCGGCCACCTGGTTGGTGGTGGATTTGGTGAAGAAGTCCAGCACCGGTCCGTCGGCGAAGTCCGGCGAGTTCACCACATCGACCAGCACATCGGCGCTGGACAGCGCCTCGGCCAAGCCCTCTCCGGTCAGCACGTCGACACCTGAATTACGGGCGGCTGCCACGGTCTCATGGCCGGCGGCACGCAGCAGCTCGACGACTTTGGTGCCGATCTGCCCGCTGGCACCCATCACAGTGATCTTCATTTCGGCACCCTCTCCGCTCACGGTTTCGATACTTCGACCCTGGCACCGTGCGACCCGTGGGGGAACCCCGGAAAGTCCGTAGTCTGTCCCCCGCCCCGCGGGGTGCGGAAGCCTGCTCAGCGGCCGGCAGCGGTGTCGCGCAGTTCCCGGCGGGAGCGGATTCCCAGCTTGGCGAAGACTTTGCGCAGGTGCCATTCCACGGTGTGGGCGCTGATGAACAGCTGCGCCCCGATCTCGGCATTGGTCAAGCCGGCACCGGCCAGCTCGGCGATCTGGCGCTCCTGCGGGGTCATCACGTCACCACCGGTCGCCGGTCGGCTGCTGACCTTCTCGCCGAGCGCCTGCAGTTCGCGGCGGCTGCGCTGCGCGAACGCCTGCGCCCCGAATCCGGTGAACATCTCGTGCGCCGTACGCAGCTGCGTGCGCGCGTCGCCGCGCCGCTTCTCCCGACGGAGCCATTCGCCGTACACCAGGTGCGCACGAGCCAGGTCCACGGCGATCCGGGTTCGACCCAGCCGCTCAATGGCCTCGACATAGTGGTCCTCGGCGGCCGGATCGTCACACATCAGTGCTCGCGATCGGGCCAGCACACCCAGTCCCCAATCGGTTCCACTGACCGTAGCGCGCTCATCCAGCTGCCGCAGCGCCTCGGCGGCCAGCGTCGGCTCATCGCCGCGCACCCCTGCCTCGACCAGTTCAGCCAGGTTCATGCCGTAGAGGCCGAGGTCCTCGTAGTCCAGCACCCGGCGCAGCGCCTCGCATGCCGCCTGGTAGCGACCCAGGCCGTTGTAGAGCAACGCGGAGGCGTATCCGATCAGTGCGGTGATGCGGCCCTCTCCGCGAGCCGCCCCGCTGCGGGCGGCGGCGTCGATCAGCACGGTCGCCTCGGCCTCATCGCCCCTCCAGGCGGCCAACACCAACGCGTGGTAGCGCACCGGCGCCTGTCCGGCCGCTGCGGTCAGGGTGTCGGCGTCGGCGATCAGCGCGCGCGCCGCGGCGAACTCACCCGCCTGCACGTGCACGCCGGCCCGGGTCGTCAACGCAACCGGCAGCATGGCCAGCGCGCCGGTGTCGGTCGCGACCCGGACGGCGTCCCTGGCGATCCGATACCAGGCCTCGTCGTCCCACACGTCGTGGACGGCGGCTTCGTAGCCGATCGGAAATGCCTGCCATGACCAGGTGTTCGGGGTCAGTGCGGCGATTGCGGCGCGCAACGGCTCAAGCCCGGCCCGGCAGCCGCCGCTGATCCGGGTGGTCAACGCAAGCAGCAGCAGATCGGCGGGCCGGTTCGAGGACGTGCGCGTACCTGCGGCCAAGGCCGCCGCGGTGTGGTGGCGCACCTGCGCTCCGAACGCCCGGCCCGCATACATCGCCGCGCTGACGGCCTCCAACAGGGTCTCCTGCGCCATCGCCTCGTCGATGGTCTCCAAACTGCTTGCTGCGCTGAAGAATTGATGAACTGCCTCGAGGATGGTGGGCGCGTGGCCGCTGCCGCGGCCGCGGGTGAATGCCAGCTGCGCGCGCATCCGGCCTGCTCGGGCGCGCTGCAGCTCGTCAAGGGGCGCCAGCTCGGCGGCGCCCAGCAGTGCATCGGCCGCGTCCAGCTCCGCCACCGACCGCTTGGCTTCGGCGGCATCGAGCGCACGAGATCCGCGTTGCAGCGGGTCGGGGGTCAGTTCGGCGGCACGGGCCAAAAACGCTGCCGCCGCGGCTGTTCCGCCGCGCAGCGCCGCTCGGTCAGCGGAGCGCACCAGCTCCGCGGCGACCGATTCGTCCGGGCCGGCAGCCGCGTGGGCGCGATGCCACGCCCGCCGGTCGGGGTCGTGCGCGGGGTCGGTGGCCTGTG
The DNA here is from genome assembly GCF_002101775.1 of Mycolicibacter nonchromogenicus. Taxonomy (GTDB): domain Bacteria; phylum Actinomycetota; class Actinomycetes; order Mycobacteriales; family Mycobacteriaceae; genus Mycobacterium; species Mycobacterium nonchromogenicum. Next base: position 96,753 of record NZ_LQPI01000042.1, read on the forward strand.
CCAAAGCGCGGTGGGCATCCCGGCGGTCCTCCAGGTTGGCCGCGCGGTAGATCGCCGAGCGCACCAAGGGATGACGGAATCGCACCCGTGCGCCCACTTCGATCAGACCGGCCTCCTCGGCCGGAGCCATGGTCGAAGCCGTCAGCCCCACCAGATTCGCCGCCCGCAGCAGCAGCGCCGCATCGCCCACCGGTTCGGCGGCGGCCAGCAACAACAGTCGTTGGGTATCGCCGGGCAACGCCTGAACCCTGGTCAAGTAGTGGCGTTCGAGCTGTCCGGCCACCGGCACCACGTCGGGGCGGTAGTAGCCGCCGGCCAGCTCGGCCGTGGACAGTCCCCGCGGCAGCTCCAGCAGCGCCAGGGGGTTGCCGTGGGTCTCGGCGACAATCCGGTCGGCCACCTGGGGATCGATCGGGCCCGGCAAGGCCGAGTCGAGCACGGCGCGAGCGTCGGACTCGGCCAGGCCGCGCAGCATCAGTTTCGGCAGCCCGGTCAGCCCCTCGACCGGCTCGCGCAGTGCGCACACCAGGGCGAGGGGTTCGGCCCGCAGTCGGCGCGCCACGAATCCCAGCGTCTGAGCCGACACCCGGTCGAGCCACTGGGCGTCGTCGATCAGACACAACACCGGCTGTCGCGCGGCAATCCCGGCGAGCAACCCCAGCACCGCGAGCCCCACCAGAAACCGGTCGGGCGCCGACCCGCTGCTCATACCGAACGCAATGGCCAACGCATCGCGCTGCGGTTCGGGCAACAGGTCGATGCCGTCGGCGGCAGGTGCGCACAGCTGCTGTAAGCCGGCGAACGCCAGCTCCATGTCGGACTCCACCCCGGCCGCCCGGATCACCTGAAACTCCGGGGCGGATTCGGCCAGGTAGTCCAGCAGGGCGGTCTTGCCGATCCCGGCCTCGCCTCGCAACACCAGCACCTGGCTGTGTCCGGCACGGGCGTCGGCGAGCAGTTGACGCAGCCGGCTGCATTCGGCGTCGCGACCGCGCAGCTGCCCAGGCCCGCCAACAGACGCCAAAGCCCCCGACACGCTCGGCGTGCGGGGGCTTTCGCGTCTGCTCACGCAGACGAAATTAACCCTTGCGGGCCTTGATCGCCTCAGTCAGCTGCGGGGCGACCTTGAACAGGTCACCGACGATGCCGAAGTCGGCGATCTCGAAGATCGGCGCTTCCTCGTCCTTGTTGACCACCACGATGGTCTTGGACGTCTGCATGCCGGCCCGGTGCTGGATCGCGCCGGAGATGCCCAGTGCGATGTAGAGCTGCGGCGAAACCGTCTTGCCGGTCTGGCCGATCTGGAACTGGCCCGGGTAGTAGCCCGAGTCCACCGCGGCACGCGAGGCGCCGACGGCCGCACCGAGCGAGTCGGCCAGCTCCTCGACCACCGAGAAGCTCTCGGCGCTGCCGACACCGCGACCACCGGACACCACGATGGCGGCCTCGGTGAGCTCCGGGCGGTCACCGGCCACGGCCGGCTGACGCGAGGTGATCTTGGTGGCGTTCTCGGCGGGTGCGGGCACCTCCACGGTGACCTGCTCGCCCGCACCAGCGGCCGGCGCGGGCTCAACAGCACCCGCACGGACGGTGATGACCGGGGTGTCGCCGGTGGGCTCGGCGTCCACGGTGTAGGCACCACCGAAGATCGAGTGCACCACCTTGGCGCCGGCCTTCACGTCGACCACGTCGACCAGCAGACCGGAACCGATCCGGGCCGCCAACCGGCCGGCGACCTCTTTGCCCTCGGCGTTGGCGGCGATCAGGACGGCAGCCGGGGAAGCCGACTCGGCCAGCCCGGCCAGCACGTCGACGGTCGGGGTGACCAGGTAGCCCTCCACGACGTCGGACTCGGCGACGTAGATCTTGGCGGCGCCGGCCTCCTTCAGACCATCCACCAGCGGGGCGGCGGTGCCCGGGGCACCGACCACGACGGCAGACGGTTCGCCGAGCTCACGCGCGGCGGTGATCAGTTCGGAGCTGACCTTCTTCAGCGCTCCGTCAGCGTGCTCAACGAGCACAAGTACTTCAGCCATGTCTATTTCTTCCGTCTTCTTCCAGGTCCGGGGATCGCTTAGATGATCTTCTGGGCAACCAGGTACTCGGCGATCTTGGTGCCGCCTTCGCCTTCGTCGGTCACCTTCTCACCAGCAGTCTTCGGCGGCTTCGGGGTCGAAGCGGTCACCTTGGAACCGGCGTTGGCGACACCGACCTCGTCGGGCTCGACCCCGATCTCGGCCAGGGTGAGCACGGTGACTTCCTTCTTCTTGGCGGCCATGATGCCCTTGAAGGAGGGGAAGCGCGGCTCGTTGATCTTCTCGTTGACGCTCACCACGGCCGGCAGCGAGGCCTCCAGCGTGAACACGCCGTCGTCGGTCTCGCGCTCACCGGTGACCTTGCCGCCCTCGACGGTCAGCTTGCGCAGGTGGGTCAGCTGCGGCAGACCCAGGTACTCGGCGATGATCGCCGGAACCGCGCCGCCGACACCGTCGGTGGACTCGTTGCCGGCGATGACCAGCTCGGTGCCCTCGATGGCGCCCAGCGCGCGCGCCAGCACCCAAGCGGTCTGGATGACGTCGGAGCCCTTGATGCCATCGTCGAGGATGTGCACGGCTTTGTCAGCGCCCATCGACAGTGCTTTGCGGATCGCCTCGGTGGCCCGCTCCGGGCCGGCGGTCAGCACGGTGACGGTGCCTTCGGCGCCTTCGGCCTCCCGGATCTGCAGTGCCTCTTCGACGGCCCGCTCGTTGATCTCATCGAGCACGGCGTCGGCAGCGTCACGGTCCAGCGTGAAGTCACCGTCGGTGAGCTTGCGCTCCGACCAGGTGTCTGGGACCTGTTTGATCAGGACCACGATGTTCGTCATGAGTGTGGTTCGTCCTCCTCGAAGGGGTCCTGCAGCGGCAGGCCACAAGACTGGGTAGCGATTCACGCAGCCGCACGAGAATGTTACTCACCGGTAACTTAATGCGGTTCGCCTGTACAGCGTAGCGGGTCGTGATAATGCCAGTGCGGGGTAGCCGGTTCGTGGACCGTGCCCTTCGCGTTAGCCTGCCTGTGCGATGAATTCTACGAATGCCGCCGGAGACCCCACCGGCATGCCGCTCGGCGACAGCACGCTGACGCTGACCGGGGAACGCACCATCCCCGGACTCGACGTTGAGAACTACTGGTTCCGGCGTCACGAGGTGGTGTACCAGCAGCTCGCGCCCCGGTGTCGCGGCCTTGAGGTCCTGGAGGCCGGTTTCGGCGAGGGCTACGGCGCCGACCTGATCGCGGGTGTGGCCCAGCGGGTGATCGGCGTGGATTACGACGACGCGGCGGTGGCCCACGTACGGGCCCGCTACCCGCGTGTCGAAGCCGTGCAGGGAAACCTCGCCGAGCTGCCGCTGCCCGACGCGGCCGTGGACGTGGTGGTCAACTTCCAAGTCATCGAGCACCTCTGGGACCAGGGGCAGTTCATCGCCGAATGCGCCCGGGTGCTGCGGCCCGGCGGACTGCTGATGGTGTCCACCCCCAACCGGATCACCTTCTCCCCCGGCCGCGACACTCCGATCAACCCCTTCCACACCCGCGAACTCAATGCCGCCGAACTGCGCGAGCTGCTGCTCGCGGGCGGCTTCGAGATCGAAGGGGTGTACGGGGTCTTCCACGGGCCGGCGCTGCAGGAGCTGGACGCCCGCCACGGCGGCTCGATCATCGATGCCCAGATCGCGCGGGCAGTGGCCGACGCGCCCTGGCCGGACGACCTGCTGGCCGATGTCGCCGGGGTCACCAGCGACGATTTCGACATCCTCGAAGCCGCCCAACGCGACATCGACGAGAGCCTGGACCTGGTTGCGATCGCGGTGCGCCGGTGACCGAAGAATCCCCCGGCTCCGTCCCGGGCCTGTTCACCCTGGTGCTGCACACCCACCTGCCCTGGCTGGCGCACCACGGCCGCTGGCCGGTCGGTGAGGAGTGGCTCTACCAGTCCTGGTCGGCGGCCTACCTGCCGCTGGTGCGGGTGCTGCGGACGCTGGCCGCCGAAGGCCGGAGCAACCTGCTCACGCTCGGGGTGACACCGGTGGTCGCCGCCCAGCTCGACGATCCGTACTGCCTGGACGGGATGCACCACTGGCTGGCGAACTGGCAACTGCGCGCCACCCAGGCCACCACCTTGGCCGACATCCGCCCCTTCGGGCTCCACGAATGCGCGGCAGCCGAAAAGGCACTCGAGGAGTTCTCGCTGCTGTGGCGCCACGGCGCCAGCCCGATGCTGCGGGAACTGGTTCAGGCGCAGACGGTCGAACTGCTCGGCGGACCGCTGGCGCACCCGTTCCAGCCGCTGCTGGCGCCGCGACTGCGCCAGTTCGCGCTGCAGGAGGGATTGGCCGACGCCCAGGCCCGGTTGGCGCACACCCCCACCGGAATCTGGGCGCCGGAATGCGCGTATACGCCCGGGCTGGAGACCGAGTACGCCGCCGCCGGGGTTTCGCACTTCATGGTCGACGGCCCGTCGCTGCACGGCGACACCACTCTGGGCCGGCCGGTCGCTGACTCCGACGTGATCGCGTTCGGCCGCGACCTTGCGGTCAGCTACCGGGTCTGGTCGCCGAAGTCGGGCTACCCCGGGCATGAGGCCTATCGGGATTTCCACACCTACGACCACCGCACCGGTTTGAAGCCGTCCCGGGTGACGGGCCGCAACGTCTCGCCCGAGCAGAAGGCGCCGTACGACCCGCAGCGCGCCGATGCCGCCATCGATGCCCACGTCGCCGATTTCGTCGCGGTGGTCCGCAACCGGCTGCAGTCCGAGTCCGAGCGGATCGGCCGCCCGGCCCATGTGGTCGCGGCATTCGACACCGAGCTCTTCGGCCACTGGTGGTACGAGGGCCCGACCTGGCTGGCCCGGGTGTTGCGGGCACTGCCGGAGGCGGGGGTTCGCGTCGGCACCCTGACCGATGCCATCAACGCCGGATTCGTCGGCGAATCCGTCGAACTGCCGCCCAGTTCCTGGGGCTCGGGCAAGGACTGGCGGGTGTGGTCCGGCGAGAAGGTGGCCGACCTGGTGCAGTTGAACTCCGAGGTGACCGAGACTGCCCTGGGCGCGGTTGACAAGGCCCTGGCGCAGACCGCGGCGCCGTCGGGTCCCACCCCGCGCGACCGGGTCGCCGATCAGATCCTGCGTGAGGCACTGTTGACGGTCTCCAGTGACTGGCCGTTCATGGTCAGCAAGGACTCCGCCGCCGACTACGCCCGCTACCGCGCGCAGCTGCACGCACACGCCACCCGCGAGATCGCCGGCGCACTGGCCGGCGGCCACCGAGACACCGCACAGCGCTTGGCCGACGGCTGGAATAAGGCCGACGGTCTCTTCGGCGCACTCGATGCCCGTAGGCTGCCACGGTGACCCCCCGCCACCGGACCTCGCACCGCGATGGTGCGCGTCAGAACGGACCCGCCGCGTGAAGATCCTGATGGTGTCATGGGAGTACCCGCCAGTGGTGATCGGCGGGCTGGGCCGGCATGTGCATCACCTGTCCACCGCGCTGGCCGCCGCCGGGCACGACGTCGTCGTGCTGTGCCGGCGCCCCTACGGCACCGACCCCAGCACGCACCCCTCGTCCGACGAGATCAGCGAGGGCGTGCGAGTGGTCGCCGCGGCCCAAGACCCGCACGAGTTCACCTTCGCCGACGACATGATGGCCTGGACGTTGGCGATGGGTCATTCGATGGTCCGCGCCGGACTGTCGCTCAAGACCGATGGCGGCCAAAGCGTGTGGCGCCCCGATCTGGTGCACGCCCACGACTGGCTGGTGGCACACCCAGCCATTGCACTGGCCGAATTCTACGATGTGCCTTTGGTTTCCACGATCCACGCCACCGAAGCCGGACGCCACTCGGGGTGGGTTTCCGGGGCACTGAGCCGTCAGGTGCACGCCGTGGAGTCGTGGCTGGTCCGCGAATCCGATTCGCTGATCACCTGCTCAGCCTCGATGCGGGATGAGATCACCGCCCTGTTCGGTCCCGGGCTGGCCGAAACCACCGTGATCCGCAACGGCATTGACGCCGCCCGGTGGCCGTTCGCCCGCCGGCAGCCCCGCAGCGGTCCGCCGGAGATCCTGTTCGTCGGGCGCCTCGAATACGAGAAGGGCGTGCACGACATCATCGCGGCCCTGCCGCGGATCCGGCGCGCCTACCCCGGGACCACACTGACCGTCGCCGGCGACGGCACCCAGCAGGACTGGCTGGTCGAGTGCGCCCGAAAGAACCGGGTTCTCAAGGCGACCCGGTTCATCGGCCGGGTCGATCACGACGATCTGTTGGCACTGTTGCACCGGGCCGACGCGGCGGCACTGCCCAGTCACTACGAACCGTTCGGTCTGGCGGCACTGGAGGCCGCTGCCGCCGGAACCCCGCTGGTGGTGGCCAATGTGGGCGGACTGGGCGAAGCGGTGATCAACGGCGAAACCGGCATGTCCTGCCCCCCGCGCGACGTACCGGCCCTGGCCGCGGCGGTCTGCCACGTGCTCGATGACCCGGCCGCCGCCCAGCGCCGCGCTGTCGCGGCCCGGGAACGGCTCAGCTCCGACTTCGACTGGCACACCGTCGCCGAAGAAACCGCCCAGGTGTACCTGGCGGCCAAACGCCGCGAGCGGGAACCGCAGCCCCGTCGGCCGATCATCGAGCACGCACTGCCGGACCGGTAACCGCGCCGTCAGGTACCGCTATCCCTACAGTGCTGCCAGATACCGCACTCGGTGGGCGATAACCCGTTGGGACACTTCGGCGTCGGGGGCCAGCAGATCGAACGCATGCGGGCATCCGGGGTACACGTGCAACTCGACGGGGACTCCGGCGGCGATCAGCCGTTGTGCGAAGGCGACGTCCTCGGGCGCGAAGATGTCCAGCCCGCCGACGTCAACGTAGGTCGACGGCAGGCCGGACAGGTCGCCGGCGCGGGCCGGCGCGGCGTAGCCGTCGGCGTCGCCCTCACCCAGCAGCGCTGTCCAGCCGGTGACATTGTCCTCGTAGCTCCAGGTGAGCAGGGTGGCGCCCGCCGCGCCTGCCTCGCGGGTGCGGTCATCGAGCATGGGATAGATCAACAGCTGAGCCGCTATCGCCGGACCACCCCGGTCGCGGGCCAGCAGACCCACACCCGCGGCCAGTCCCCCGCCCGCGCTGTCGCCCATCACGGCCAACCGGGATGGGTCGACGCCCAGCTGCCCGGCGTTGTCGCTCAGCCAGCACAACGCCGCGTAACAGTCCTCAAGTGGAGTCGGATGCGGGAATTCCGGGGCGACACGGTAATCCACCACCAGCATCGGCACGCCGGATGCTGCGACGTAGCCGCGCACCGCCACGTCGTAGAGCCGACCCAGGTGTCCCCAGTCGAAGATCATGCCGCCGCCGTGCAGGTACAGCACGGCACTGCCGGGCTGATCAGCGCCGGATCGCCGGTACCAACGCAGGGCGAGTGCACCGCCGCCGTAGGTCAGCGAAAACTCCTGCGTCTCTACCCCGGTGATCGGCGGCCGCGACTCCAATACCTGATCGAACTGGTGGCCAACACTGCGCCGCCGGCCGGCGACATCGCCGACCGGCGGCGCCGGCTCATCACCCGCACCGTCGCGCATCGCCAGCAACGCCGCCAGCACCTGCGGGTCGGGAGGTCCGGCCATCAGGGCCGCGCCCCGGGCGCCGCGGGGGCCTCGGTCTCCGGATCCGCTTTGGCGGACAACCCATATGGTGAGTCGTTGACCATCCGCGGCGCACCGGTCAGCAGCGGGGTCAGCACACCGGTCACAGCCCCCAGGCTAACGGCGCGGGACTGACGTGATCAGTCAATTGATCAATTCGTGCGCTACGGTGACGCCCAGGAGGTGACCGGTCGATTCCCATGCCACTGCTGAGTGCCTTACGCCTGAACATGACGAATGCCCCCGGCGCCGGACATGCCGAACGCTACCGGGCAGCATTGGCGATGGCCTCCTATGCCGACGCCAACGGCGTCACCGCGATCGGTTGCGAAGAACATCATCTTGCGGCCACCGGCTGGCTGCCGGCCCCGCTGATGATGGCCGCCGCCGTCGCGGGATGCACCACCGATATCCGCATCAGCGTCAACGCGCTGCTGGTACCGCTGTACGACCCGGTGCGCCTTGCCGAAGACATCGCGGTGCTCGACCAGTTGTCTGCCGGGCGGGTCAGCTTCGTCGCCGGAATCGGTTACCGCCCTGAGGAATACCACGCCGTGGGCAAAGATTTCCGGCGTCGGGGACGACTGATGGACGAATGCCTTCAGGTGCTCCTCAAGTCCTGGGGCGATGAGCCGTTCGAATACCACGGTCGGATGATCGATGTGACGCCCAAGCCGTACACCAAGCCGCATCCGATGTTCTTCATCGGCGGGATGAGCACCGCGGCCGCCCGCCGTGCCGCCCGATTCGGATTGCCGTTCTCGCCGCCGATGCCGATGCCCGAGATCGAGGCGACGTATCGAGAGGAACTGGCCCGCAACGGCAGACAGGGTTTCGTATTCAGTCCCGAGAACGGCAACACCGTGACTCACCTGACCACCGATCCGGAGGCGACGTGGGCGCGATGTGGCCGGTATTTCCTGCACGAGGCAACCGAATACAGCTCGTGGGCTGTGCCGGAGGTGCCCCGCCCCAACGAGGCGCCTACCGCCACGATCGATGAGATGCGCGCGTCCACCAAGATCGAGGTGCTGACTCCCGAAGAGCTCGTCGCGCAGTGTCGCGCCGGCCGTAGCGGGGTGACCCTGCACCCGCTGATCGGCGGCCTGCCCCTCGACGACGGGTGGGAGAGCCTGCGCCTTCTGGTCGAAAAGGTGCTGCCGGCGCTGGCGCCCTAGCCGAGCCGGCCCAGCGCTGCTGCTTCTCCGATACCATGGGCGCGGTGGACCATCCAGCCGAACCCAGAGTCGACGCCAGTGCACTGAATGGGGTTTCGGAAACCGCCCTGATGACGCTCAATGGGCGGGCACACCAGGCCGCACTCCCCGACGCCATCATCGACGACCCGGAGGCGATTCGACTCGTCGAATCCATCGCGTTCGACTTCGACAAATTCGGGCGTCGTGGCCAGGAGATGGCCTTGCGGTCGCTGGCCGTCGATCGATGCGCGACAGCGTATCTGCGTGAGCACCCCGATGCGACGGTCGTCGCGCTCGCCGAGGGCTTCCAAACCAGCTTCTGGCGCTTGAACCGTGCCATCCCCGATCCGCGGTTCAGGTGGGTGTCAGTGGATTTGGAGCCGGTGATGCGGCTTCGCGAACAATTGCTGCCGGCTTCCCCGCGCATCACCAACCTGGCGCAGTCGGCGTTGGACTACAGCTGGATGGAACAGGTCGACTCCAGTTCCGGCGTCTTCATCACCGCCGAAGGTCTGCTGATGTATCTGCAGCCGCACGAGGCGATGGACCTCATCTCGGCGTGCGCGCAACGTTTCCCCGGCGGTCAGATGTTCTTCGATGTGCCACCGACCCTGGTCAAGCGGTTGGCTCCGCGGGGAATGCGCGCATCGAAGCACTATCGCGTGCCCCCGATGCCGTTCAGCCTGTCGGCAGGTCAGCTCGCGCGACTGCCCCAGACGGTGCCCGGTATCAGCGCCGTGCACGATGTGCCGATACCGAAGGGGCGGGGCCTGTTCTTCGGAACGCTGTACCCGGCCCTCTGGCAGTGGGGACCAGCCAAGAACCTCCGGGGCGCATACACCCTGCTCGAGTTCGGCTGAGCACACCGGGCGAGTCAGCTGCTGCCGGGTGCGGCGACGATTTCCAGGCCGATGTGCACCTTGTCTATTCCGCCGCGCACCAGCGAGTGCGGGACGAACCACCAGGCGTGCCACCAGTACCGCTTGACGACGGCACGGTAGACCTGTCGGGTCTCGGACTTGGGCAGGACACGGGCGACTGCCTCAACGGGATCGCCCTTGGGTTTACCCAGGACTCCGCATTTTTGGATGGTGACCCGTGGAGTGTTGTTGATCCGCTTGGTTTTCCACGACCCGTCGTCGGTGATGACCCAGAGCCGATCCCCGACCGGCGCGCCCCAGACCGGGGTGGGCTTGGGCTTGCCGTCTTTTGTGAACGTCGTCAGCAGCAGGTACTTCTCCCGGTACACATCGGAGAATGCCGGTGTCGTCATCAGCCGATTCTGGCAGGTTTCGACGAATAGTTGGGGCATACGCGCGCCCCGACGGGCGCGAACAGCCGGGTCCGCGCTCGCGACTCAGCCCTGGGCGGCCTTCTTGCGCTCGATGTCGGCCAGCGCGGCGGCCAGCTCAGCCCGCTCCGCGGCCGAGGTCTCCCAGGCCAGTTTGCGGTTCTTGACCACCTTGGCCGGCGCGCCGACGGCGATCGAATAGTCGGGAATGACGCCCTTGACCACCGCGTGTGCGCCCAGTACGCACCCGCGGCCGACGCTGGTGTCGCGCAGGATGGTGACCTTCGCCGCGATCCAGGTGTCCGGGCCGATGCGCACCGGGCTCTTGATGATGCCCTGGTCCTTGATCGGCACGTTGATGTCATCCATCTTGTGGTCGAAGTCGCAGACGTAGCACCAGTCGGCCATGAGCACGGAATCACCGAGCTCGATGTCGAGATAGGTGTTGATGACGTTGTCGCGTCCCAGCACCACCTTGTCGCCGAACCGCAGTGAGCCCTCGTGTGCCCGGATGGTGTTCTTGTCGCCGATGTGCACCCAGCGGCCGATCTCCATGTACGACATCTCCGGGGTGGCCTGGATCTCCACGCCCTTGCCCAGGAAGACCATGCCACGGGTGATGATGTGGGGGTTGGCCAGCTTGAACTTCAGCAGCCGCCAGTAGCGCACCAGGTACCACGGCGTGTACGCCCGGTTGGCCAGCACCCAGCGCAACGAGGCCAGCGTCAGGAACCTGGCCTGGCGCGGGTCACGCAGGCGCGAACCCCGCCAGCGTTTGTGGATCGGAGCACCCCACATCGTCGTCATGGCCGGAAAGCCTACGCGAGCGTGTTCGCGCCACGCGCTACCCTCACCAGGACTCGTTCACACACCCGGCCGAGGATTGGGGATTTCCACTGTGTTGCGGCGACGTGGTGTCCTGGCCGGAATCGCCATGGTGACGTTGGCAGGGCTGCTCGGCGGCTGCGCCAACACCGATTCGTGGGTTCAGGCCGCACCCGCGCCGGGCTGGCCCGCCCAGTACGCCGACGCCGCGAACAGCAGTCATACCGCCACAGCAGGAGCCACCGACCTGCAGCTGGACTGGATCCGCTCGGTCAAAGGTGAGCTGGGGGCCCAGCCCGCGCTGGGCGTCCACGGCTGGATGGTGCTCAACGCGGCGACGGAGTCCGGTTGCTCGCTGATGCAGTGGGAGAACGCCGACCGCGGCCGGCAGCGCTGGTGCACGCGACTGCATCAGGGCGGTGGGTTCTTCGGTGCGCTCATCGATGGCTTCGACAACGTCTACGTCGGGCAACCGGGCGCCATGCTGTCGTTTCCGCCCACCCAGTGGATCCGCTGGCGCGCCCCGGTGATCGGCATGCCCTCCACGCCGCGGATCCTCGGTGACGGCCTGCTGCTGGTCGTCACCCATCTGGGCCAGGTGCTGATTTTCGACGCGCATCGCGGCACGGTCGTCGGGACGCCGTTGGACCTGGTGGACGGTGTCGACCCGAACGACTTCCGGCGCGGGCTGTCCGACTGTGCCGCGGCCCGGCCGGACTGTCCGGTCGCCGCCGCACCTGCCTTCTCGCCGCAGAGCAACATCGCGGTGGTGAGCCTGTGGCAGCCGGGCGCCAAGGAGTCCGGCCTGGTCGGTCTCAGATACCACCCGGGTGGTGTTCCGCTGCTCACTCAGGAGTGGGCCAGCGATGCCGTCGCGGCCGGGGTGCTGGCCAGTCCCGTCCTGTCCGCCGACGGTTCGACGGTCTACGTCAACGGACGCGACCAGCGGCTGTGGGCGATCAACGCCGCGGACGGCAAAGCGAAATGGTCGGTGCCGTTGAAGTTCCTGGCCCAGACACCCCCTGCGGTGACGCCCGGCGGGCTGATCGTCTCAGGCGGTGGCCCCGACACCGAACTGGTGGCCTATGCCGACCGCGGCGACTACGCCGAGCAGGTATGGCGCCGCGAGGACACCGTGCCGCTGTCGTCGTCGAGTCTGGCCGGCGAGGTCGGCTACACCGTGGTCGCCGGCACCAGCCTCGGGCCCGCGGGTCTGTCGCTGTTGGTGTTCGACCCCTCCGACGGCCACACCCTCAACAGCTATCCGCTGCCCGAAGCGCGCGGGTTTCCCCTCGGCGTGTCGGTCGGCAATGACCGGCGGGTGGCGGTGGCCACCAGCGCAGGTCAGGTGTTCAGCTTCGCCCCCGCCTAGACCTCCAGCGGCGGAAGCGCCGTGCGGGGCACCTTCACCGAGGCGGCACCGGCGCTGAGCGGCAACAGTTCGCCGGGAGCGAAATAGAAGATCACGTCGTCGTCGGTGATGGCGAAGTTCTGGTAATGCCCCGGGTCCATCCCCGAGCCGGAGGAGATCAGGATCGCCGGCACTCCGGTCTGGCGCTCGAGGTCGCGCTGCACCACCGGAAAGATCGCCTCCAGTGGTTTGCTGTTGGGTGCGAACAGGGTCTCGAAGGTGATCGGCTTACGGGCTCCGAGGTCGTAGTTGAACGACTGATACCAGGTCGACGGCTGCGGGCCGCCCAGGTCTTGGAAGATCTTCAGCACCACGCTCTGGGTGCCCTTGGGAGCCTGACCCGAGCGATGCTGCTCGGATGTGGCGTCCATTTCGTAGGGCATGTCGCGCGACCCCGGTGACTTGGCCACGGTCAGAAATCCGTCGCGGTTCTGCACCAGGTAGTCGGTGAGGGTCTGCTGGTCGGGATAGTCGACCGGAAACCGCATGTCGAGGGTGTAGCTGGCGTTGGACGAGTGCACGTGGCACTGCCCTGCGTCGAGCGTGCCGCCCAGTTCGGCACACGGCGACACCGCGCCCGCAGCGGGCACACCGGTCATCCCCAGCCAGCTGCCCATTGCACCGCCCGCCAACAGGGCGGCCACCAGAATGCGCATTGTCGGATTGTCTCGCTTTGTCTCGACTTGCCGCAGCAAGCAGGAATGGCCCCTAAGCCGCCAGCCTACCGGGAGCCTCAACGCGACGGACGGCAGATGAAGGCAATCGCGCGGGCTGCTGCCCCGGTCCCGAGGCGGGTGATCACCACCGACAGGGCCTGTGTCCCCCGCAACCGCAGCCGGCGCCGCAGACCGTCCGGATCGGCCTGCACATCGCGTACGCCCCGCACCAGAATTTCCAGGGCACCGCAGTCGCGGGCCGCCAATGCCTGACGGAGGCGCTTTTCGCTGTAGGCCAGGGTTTCGAGCACCTCGAAGCCGCGGACTCCCGGCGGCAACTCGTCGCCGGACAGATAGGCGATGTCGGGGTCGAGCTGCCACAGCCCGTGCCGGGCGCCGTACTGGCGGACCAGGCCGGCCCGCACCACCGCGCCGTCGGGGTCGATCAGCCAGCGCCCCGCCGGACGCACATCGCAGTCCGACGGGTCGGCGTCGGTGATCTGCTCGTCGCGGTCGAGGATCACCGCCCGGCGGCGCACCCCGGATTCGGTCAGCCCCGGCGACCACAGACAGGCCTCTCGCACTGAGGCACGCCACGAGGTGACTTCGATCTCGCCGGCAAAGCCGAGTGCCCCGAGCTTCTCGAAGTCGATTCCGGGAGCAACCTTCACCGCCATGTCACGGTCGTCGTAGACATCCAGCAACCGGTCCAGAGCCGGCTGATAGTCGGCCGGATCGAACTGACGCCGCCCGCCGCCGCGCCGGCCGGGGTCGGCCAGGACCACGGTGCCGCGACTGACCGGCGCCAGCGCATCGGCGCGGGCGACGACAACGCCGGCCACGTTGTGGCGCGCCATCGCCAGCCGGACCGGGTCCAGGTCGCTGCCCAGGATCCGATCCGCCGGCAGGCCGGCTGCCAGGAACGCTGCCAGCTCGGTGCCGATCGAGCAGGTCACGTCGTGTACCACGGCACCCGGGGCCGCGGCTGCGATCCGGTGGGCCCGGTGCCGTGCCACCGGCGCCGCGCTGGCCTGCTGCAGGGCCTCGTCGGTGAACAGCCACCGCGACGTCTCGGGCAGCTCGGCCAGTTTTGCAGCGGCCCGCCGGCGCAGCAGGACGGTCTCGACCAACGCCGGTGTCCGGGCGCCGAAGCGACCCCGAAGGGCGGCGACGTCGGCGATCCGGGTGGCGTCGGTGAGTGCGAATCCGCCGACCTCGGCCAGGGCGGTGCTCCCGGCCGGGGAGCTCAGATAGCCGACATCGTCGACTTCAAATCTGAAGCCGGCTTTCAGGACGGCTTAACCCCGGTGATCATCAGGTTGTAGAACCAGCCCTTGGGCACTACCCGGCGCCAGATGTTGGCGTCTACCCAGCTCAAAGCGGTCCAGCTGCGGAAGGCGAACCGTGCCCAGCCCCAGCCGAGCTTGCCCGGCGGGACCGTCGACTCGAAGGTGCGGACCGGCCAGCCCAGCATGGCGGCGGTGAACTCTTCGCTGGCGGTGCGCACGTCGACCGCGCCGGCGTTGGTGGCCATCCGCTCCAGGTCGCTCGGCTCGAAGGTGTGCAGGTCCACGATCCATTCGAGGGCGGCGGCCCGGGAGTTCTCGTCGAGCTCTTCCTGCGGCCGGCGCCACGAGCCCATGCCGGGCAGCTTCATCGCGGCGACGGTGGTCTTCCAGGTCAGGTCGGCCAGCCGGCGGGCGTAGAAGTTGCCGACGGTGGTGGGCTCACCGGCGAAGACGAACCGGCCACCGGGCTTGAGCACCCGGACCACCTCGCGCAGGGACAGTTCCACATCGGGAATGTGGTGCAGGACCGCATGGCCGACCACCAGGTCGAAGGTGTTGTCCTCGTACGGGATGCCCTCGGCGTCGGCGACCCGCCCATCGACGTCCAGGCCGAGGGCCTGGCCGTTGCGAGTGGCGACCTTGACCATGCCGGGCGACAGGTCGGTGACCGAGCCGCGCCGCGCCACCCCGGACTGCATCAGGTTGAGCAGAAAGAATCCCGTGCCGCAGCCCAGTTCCAGTGCCCGGTCATAGAGCGGCCCGTCCGCGCTTTGCCGCTCCGAGGCCGGCACGATCGCATCGAAGCGGCCCCGGGCGTAGTCGATACAGCGTTCGTCGTAGGAGATCGACCACTTCTCGTCGTACTGCTCGGCTTCCCAGTCGTGGTAGAGCACCTGGGCGAGCTTGCTGTCGTGCCGGGCGGCCTCCACCTGCTCGGCGGTGGCGTGCGGGTTCGGCGTCGGGTCCGTACTGGTCATGGTAGGTCAGCCTAATCGGTGATATCCGCACGACGAAGCCGGGCGCAGACTCCTCACCGTTGACGCCGCTGTGGCTCAGATTGCTCCCACCAAACCGTCTGCGACGACATCGGCGGCTGAGGCGGCGCTGTCCCCCAGGGAACCGGTGATGGTGTCGATCACGGCCTGGGGGAACGCGGCGAACGCGGCGAGGACGTCGGTGAAGCCGGTCTGCAGCGCAGCGAAGATGTCTGCGGATTCGCCCCCCTGGATGGCCTCCCAAACGTGCCAGGCGGCGATCTGCGGCGCGGTGATCAGGTCGCGGAAGTCGACGAACAACCCGGTGAACAGGTCCGGGGTCGGCGAGACCGGTATGCCGTCCCAGCTGACCAGCGTCCAGCCGTCGATGGGGTTGCCTTCGAGGATGGCCTGACCGCCGTTGGGGGGCGGACCGCCGTTTTCGATCACCGTCTGGATGATCGGCCAGATATCGGGGTTCTTGACGTTCATCAGTGTCCAGATGGCAATGACTCCTCCGCTGGAGGACGCCACCGCGGTCGTGCCGTCCGCGGCGATGGTGTTGTCGTACATCGTCTGGATGGCCCGCTCGACCTGTTCGTCGAATACCACCCCGTTGTAATTGGTGCCGGGCTCGGAGACCAACAGGTTGCCCAGGATCCACGACGCCATCGGCAGGAAGTAGGACGCCTGGGTGAGCAGGTTGCGGGGTTGTTCTTCGAACAACCCGGCGGGGATCTCGTTGAGGTCCGCCAAGACCTGCACAGCCGGCATTCCGGGCAGCTGGGCCAGCGCCGCTATGGTCTCCTGGGTCCGGATGAGTTCCGAGGCATAGAGGCCGGCGATACCTCCGGGGAACGCCTGCTGGATGGCGGCGGCCACTTCCTGCGCCTGCTGCTCGCCCAGCTCCGTGAGGTGAGCACCGGGTGGCAGCGTGCCAAGGATGTCGTTCAGATCGTCCGTCGATTGTCCGTGCCGCACCAGATCCAGCGTGATGTTTTCGGCAGTCAGCGCGATGTCGAAGGCACGCGCAGGCGGCGGTGCCGCCCCCACCGGCGTGGCGGTGACGCCCCCCAGACCAGCCAGTGCAATCCCGGTGAATACCCACGTAGAGCTGACGACTCGCTTCATGTCCATCCCCCCAGATAGGACGCGGTGTGTCTGATGTCACATCCTATCTATGGCGCGACGAGGTGGGCAATACCTCACCTTCAGCGAAGCGTCGGCTGACGCTCAGGGAGTCCGAAGCCCGGGCGCACCGCCCCGGGTCCGGACTTCGTCCCGGCCGGGACTCAGATCGCCAGGGCCCCCAGCAGATCGGCCCACGCATCAGCGGAGCCGCTGTCTGCGGCATCGCTGAACGCGCCGGTGAAGGTGTCGATCACCGCCTGCGGGAACTCGACGAGCGCCGAGAACACGTCGTTGACGCCGGTCTGCAGTGCCGCGAGAACATCGCCGGGGTCGCCGCTCAAGAGGGCTTCCCAGATGTGCCAGCCGGCCATCTGCGGCGCGGTGATCAGGTCACGGAAGTCGACGAACAGCCCGGTGAGCAGGTCCGGGTTCTCGGCGACCTCCGTTCCGTTCCAGCTGACCAGCGTCCAGCCGTCGGTCGGGTTGCCCTCGACCACGACCTGTGCGGTGTTGGGCAGCCCGCGGTCGCCGACCAGCGTCTCTAAGAACAGCCCCCAATCGGGGTTCTTGACGTTCATCATCGTCCACGTCATGATCGCCGCGCCGTGCGAGAACGCGACGTTGTTCCCGGTGCTGTCGGGGTCGGCGGTGTCGGCGTCGTAGATCGCCTGAATGGCGCCACTGTAGTTGTCCTGGAACGCCATTCCATTGGGATTGATGTCCGAGCCCAGCATCGGCACCCAGTAGGCCCCGGTCATCCACGCGATGGTGGGCAGGAGATAGAAGAGGCCGGGGATGGTGCCGTCCTGCCCTTCCATCCACCCGGCATTGATCTCGCCGAGCCCGGACAGGATCTGACTCGGGTCGAGCAGCGGGGTCGGGCCCGCCGGGATCTGGTCGTAATCCTCGTTGCCCGCCAGCAGCTGGATCAGCGGCCACGCCGTCTGCTGGGCCCGCAGGAAGTCCGAGGCGTACACCCGCGTGATGTCGTTGTCGCCGCCGTTGTACAGCTGCTCGCCGACAGTGATTGCCTGCTGCTCGCCGAGTTCGGTGAGTGCGGCACCCGGCGGCGTCGTCCCGATGTACTCCGTCACGTTTTCCGTCGACTGCCCGTGACGGATTAGATCGAGCACCATGTCGACGGCGGTCAGCGTGATGTCGGGCCGCACGGGCAGCGGCGCTGCGCTCGGGGCCCCGGGGGCGACAGCCACCAGGCCGGCGCCGACAAGAGCGATCCCGGTGGTGATCCACGGGCGGGTGTGGTGCATGACGTTCTCCTTCGGCAGGCCCATCGCTTTCATTACGCTCCGACGCGTATCGCAATGCTTTGCTGAAAGTATCCCGTCGATTTACCTATGTCAATGCTTAATTCGCCGGCCCCCCGGCCCGACGCGCTAGCCGCTCAGCGCGTCGGTGATGGTGTCGATCACGGCCTGCGGGAACGCCGCGATCGCCCCGACCACCTGGTCGAACCCGGTCTGCACCGCAGCCAGGATCTCGGCCTCGTCCCCACCCTGCAGCGCCTCCAGGATGTGCCACGTGGCGATCTGCGGTGCGACGTTCAGGTCCCGCCAGTCGACGAAGAGCCCGGTCAACAGATCCGGCGTCGCCGACACCTCGTGACCACCCCAGCTGACCAGGGTCCAGCCGTCGGTGGGGTTGCCTTCGATGATGACCTGGCCGGTGTTGGCCAGTGGGGTGTGCGTGTCGAGCAGTTCGCTGAGCACCAGCCCGAAGTCGGGGTTCCGGACGTTCATCAGCGTCCAGATCGCGATCGTTCCGGCGTGGGCGAACGCCACGTCGTTCAGCGAGCCCTCCTCGACACCGATGGTGTTGTTGTAGATGGTGTCGATGGCCTCGGTGACGCGGTCGTTGAACGCCACCCCGTTGGGGTCGATCGTGGATCCCAGCATGGGCACCCAGTACTGGCCCAGGGCCCACATGAATGTCGGTAGGGCGTAGCCGATCTCGGTGAGGAGGTTGAGGTCCTTGCCTTCGAGCCATCCGGCGTTGATCTCGTTGAGCCCGGCCAGGATCGTCACCGGCGTCTCCGGCGCCTCGGCCGCGGTCAGCCACCCGGCGGCCGTCTCCTGCGAGCGCAGGAACTCCGAGGCGTAGATCCCGGCATAGGAGGTGGGGTCGGCAAGATGCAGCGGGTTGGCGGGATCGGCGAGGTAGGCGGCCTGCTGCTCCCCGAGTTCGGTGAGATCAGCCCCCGGCGGAAGGGTGCCCAGGATGCCCTCGGCATTGTCCACCGACTGGCCGTGGCGCACCAGGTCCAGGGTGATGTCCTGGGCGGCCAATGCGAAGTCGATCGCAACCGCTCCGGCCTGCGGAACCCCGACCGGGCCGGCCGCAACGACGCCCGCGCCCAGCAGTGCGACGGCCGCGGTGGTCCAGGGACGGAGGGCAGGTGACTGCATGGTGGTTCCTAACGCCGGGATCGAGGCGGCCTTCGCCGCTGACTGGACGTTAGCTGATAAAAACGTGAAAAGAAACCGTCACCGCCCCAAAACCGTGTCGGCGTGGGCGGCTAAATCCCGTCCCCGGCGGGCCGGATTCCCGCGGCGAACAACTCGCCGTAGCGGCGTTGGTCGGCAACGGCGCGGCCGGCCGCAGGCTGCGTCTCGATGGAGTCGATCGAGGCCTTGGCCGCGGCCAGTGCCTGCGCCGGGGTGGCGATGAAGCGGCGGGCCCAGCTGACCGCGGCGTCGTAGACGCCGTCGGGAGCGACCATGTCATCGACCAACCCCAGGGCCAGCGCCTCTTCGGCATCGAAGAAGCGGCCGCTGTACGCCAACTCCTTGGCACGGCTGGCACCGATGGTTCGGGCCAGGCGAGCCAGCCCGCCACCGTCGGGAACCAGGCCGGCCAGAATCTCGGTCGCCCCGAACTTGACGTTGTCGCCGCTGATTCGCCAATCCGCGGCCAGCGCCAGCGCCAGACCACTGCCCAGGGCGTAGCCGGTGATCGCCGCCACCGTCGGTTTGGCAATCGCCGCCACCGCCTGCACGGCATCGTGGCGCACCCGGGCGAACACCTGCGCCTCAGCCGCGATAAGCGTGCGCAGTTCGGGCACGTCGTCACCGGCGCAGAAGATCTCGTGGCCCCCGTAGAGCACCACAGCGGCGACGTCGTCGCGTGCCGAGACCTCGCCGGCAGCCGCGGCGATCTCCCGGTAGACCTGCCGGGTCATGGCATTGGTCGGCGACCGCGAGATCACCAGGGTGGCCACACCGGGCTCCTCCGCTGAGGTGTGCACCGATACGAATTCGCTCATCCGACCCACCGCTTCCCGCGCGCGGCGTTATAGCGCTCGGAATTGAAGAATTCGATCTCCCAATTGTCGCCGCGGCGCGCCAGGTCCGGCTGCACCACCACGATCTGACGCTCCACCGCCATCACGGCCTCGATGCTGCGACCGACGAGCGAATCCAGCTGCGTCCAGGTCGGCGGCAGCAGGAAGCTGTTCCCGGCCGCGAACTCTTCGATCGCGGCTTCCGGCGTGAACCAGCCGGCGCGGTCGGATTCGGTGTTCTCACCGTCCGCCCGCTGCCCGACCGGCAGGGCACCCACGAAGAAGTAGGTGTCGTATCGGCGGGTGCGCTCGGCTTCTGGAGTCACCCAGTTCGCCCACGGGCGCAGCAGCTCGGCGTGCAGCACCAGCTTCTCGGTTCGCATGAAGTCGGCAAAGGACAGCTCACCGGCGTTCAGCGCTCGCCGGGCCTCGGCGTACACCGACGCATCGGAGACAACCCGGTCCGGGTCATCGGCCGGCCCGGCGAACAGCACCCCGGATTCCTCGAAGGTCTCGCGCGCGGCCGCGCACACCAGGGCGGCGGCCAACTCGACGTCCACTCCGAAACGCTGCGCCCACCACGTCGGGTCCGGCCCGTGCCAGGAGATTTCGGTGCTCCGGTCACGGTCATCGACGCCACCGCCGGGAAACACCATCACTCCCGCGGCGAACTCCATCGCAGCGTGGCGGCGCATCAGAAAGACGTCGAGGCCCTGCCCGCCGCCGGCGTCCTCGCGTACCAACATCACCGTCGCCGCCGGGCGTGCCGGCAACGGTGGGGGCTGGGATTCACTCACGAGAGCCTCCGGTGGGCTGCACGACTACGAGTCCGGCGCGCGAAGTAGCGCCCGTCGATGACATCCAAGGAGATCGACTGGCCGAAGGCGGCCGACAGATTCTCGGCCGTGAGAACGTCTTCGAGCAGGCCCGATGCCACTGCGCGGCCCTCGGACAGCAGCAGACAGTGACTGAAACCGACCGGGATCTCCTCGACGTGGTGGGTGACCAGCACGATCGCCGGTGCGTCGGGGTCGGCGGCCAGATCCCCCAGGCGCGCCACCAACTCCTCGCGCCCGCCCAGGTCCAGGCCGGCTGCCGGCTCATCGAGCAGTAGCAGCTCGGGGTCGGTCATCAGGGCGCGCGCGATCAGCACCCGCTTGCGTTCGCCTTCGCTCAGGGTGCCGTAGGTGCGGTCGGCCAGGTGCTCGGCACCCAGGCTCTCCAACAGGTCGACAGCCCGCTCGTGGTCGACCGTGTCGTAGCGTTCCCGCCACCGTCCCAGCACGGCGTAGCCGGCCGAGACGACCAGGTCACTGACCGTTTCCCTATCCGGAATCCGCTGCGCAAGCGAGGCGGAACTCAGCCCGACCCGCGCCCGCAGCTCCGTGGTGTCGACCCGGCCCAATTGTTCGCCCAGCACGTAGGCCACACCCGAGGACGGGTGCTCGGTGGCAGCGGCGATACGCAGCAGAGAGGTCTTGCCCGCACCGTTGGGCCCGATGATCACCCAGCGTTCGTCGAGTTCGACTGACCAGTCCAGCGGGCCCACCAGGCAGCGCCCGTCACGGCACAGCGAGATGCCCTCGAATTGGATCAGCAGATCCTGATCGGCCCCCGTTGTGGGAGCGGAACGTTCGATATCGGGCACCGCCCTATCGTGCCGTATCCCGGCTGCGCGGCGACCGACCGGGTGCCGGTCCCCACGGCACTTTTCCGGACAATCTGGCGACCTCCGGTGCACGGTTGCATTGTTGTAGTGTCTGCCACGGCCAGCACACATTGTTTTTTAGGCGTCACCTCAGAGAGGGGCTTCGATGTCGTGGATTCCCAGCACTCTTGCGGTCGCGCTGGTCAGCGCCGGCCTCGTTGCCTGCCCCTCCCCTGCCGACGCCGCGGTCCAGGCGATCCAGCTGACCGGCGCCGGCGCGCCGCTGGGCGGCGGGACCGCGCTGATCATGGGCGGCAGCGGTATGTCTACGCCCGGCCCCGGCTATGCGGATCTGGTCAACGAGCTCTACCTGGCGCCCCTCGGCTTCACCGGTACCACCCAGATCCTGACCACGCCCGAGGCGCTGTATCCGTTTCTGGGCGCGTTCACCGAAACTTTCGACAGCTCGGTGGATGAGGGCATCCAGATCCTTCAGGCAGCGATCCTCGACCAGATCGCCGGCGGTCAGGTCGACGCCGACGACCCCGTCGTGGTGTTCGGGTGGTCGCAGAGCTCGGTGATCTCGTCGCTGCTGATGGAACAACTCGCCGACCAAGGCGTGCCCAGCGACTACGTACATTTCGTTCTGCTCGGCAACGAGAGCCTTCCCAACGGCGGAATGCTGTCTCGCTTCGACCTTCCGACAGGTACGTATCCGGTACTGACCAGCCTCGGAATGACATTCAGTGGCGCAGCGCCCGCCAACCTGTTCCCCACCACCGTCTACACCACCGAGTACGACGGGTTCGCCAATTTCCCGCAGTATCCGATCAACCTGTTGTCCACGATCAACGCCGTGATGGGAATCATCTTCTCGCACACGACCTATCTGGGGCTCAGTCCCGAGGACATCGCAAACGCGGTGCTCCTTCCGACGTCGAGCCCTGATCTCCTGACCGACTACTACATGATCCCCTCGGCCACGTTGCCGCTGCTGGCTCCGCTGCAGCTGCTGCCCTACATCGGCAATCCGCTGGTCGATCTGCTGGATCCGGTCCTGCGGGTGCTGGTGAACCTGGGGTACGGCAACATCGAGCACGGCTGGAGCCCGGAATTCGCCGACACCCCCACCAGCATCGAATTCCTGCCCGACTTCAGTGTCCTGCAGCAGGTTCCGCAAGCCCTCCTTGACGGAGCACAGAAGGGCCTCACGGACGCCTTCAACACCTTGATGGATCCGGACAACTACGTCTACTCGCTGCCGGAGTGGGCCGAACAGTTGGCGAGCCTGGGCGACGTCATGGTCGGCGGGGAGTCCTCTGCCGGAGTCACGGTGCCCACCACGTGGGACGACCTCTTCGGCTCGTTCCCGCCGCATACGGGCTACCCGCCGCTGGACATGCTCAGTGCCTTGATGTTCACACTGCCCGAGTACAGCTACAACGTCTTCATGTCCGAGATCGCCGAGGGCGATCTCCTCGACGCCATCGGGATACCGCTCGCCGCCACCGCCGGGCTCCTGCCGTTGGCGTTGATCGGGGCGTTGCTGTAGCGCGTTAGGCCGATGGCGGCGACCCGCAGCGCCCGGCTCCGCCGCGCTTGCGATCGCCGCTAGGCCGGTGGGATCTCGACCCGGCGCAGTACGCCGTCGTGGGCGTCGGCGGCCTCGATCTCGGCACGGGTGACGCCCAGCAGGAACAGCACCGTGTCCAGATAGGGGTAGCTCAGCGACGCGTCGGCCACCTCCCGCAATGCCGGTTTGGCGTTGAACGCCACACCCAGGCCCGCCGTGGACAGCATGTCGATGTCATTGGCGCCGTCTCCGACCGCCACGGTCTGCTCCAGCGGCACGCCCGCCTGGGCGGCGAACTCCCGCAACGAGTCGGCCTTGCCGGCCCGGTCCACCACCGGCCCGATCACCCGACCGGTGAGCTTGCCGTCGACGATCTCCAGCTCGTTGGCCGCCACGAAGTCCAGCTGCAGCTCGGCCGCCAGCGGCTCGATCACCTGCCGGAAGCCGCCAGAGACCACCCCGCATTTGAAACCGAGACGGCGCAGCGTGCGCACCGTGGTGCGGGCGCCGGGAGTCAGCTCGATCTGTTCGGCCACTTCGTCGACGACACTGGCAGGCAGACCGGCGAGGGTGGACACCCGGTGATGCAGCGACTCGGCGAAGTCGAGTTCGCCGCGCATCGCGGCCTCGGTGATCGCGGCGACCGCGTCCCCCGCCCCGGCGCGATCGGCGAGCATCTCGATGACCTCGCCCTGAATCAGGGTGGAGTCGACGTCGAACACGATCAGGCGCTTGGTCCGCCGCGACAGGCTGGCGTCTTGGAACGCCACATCGACCTGCTGCTCCGCGGCGACTTTGCTCAGCGCGGACTGCAGCCGGCCGGCGGCGCCCTCCGGCACCGAGATCCGCAGTTCCAGTCCGGTCACCGGGTAGTCGGACACGCCGCGGATCATGTCGATGTTGGCGTCGATCTGGGCGATCTCGTGCGCCAGTGCTCCTAACGCCGTGGCGGCCACCGGGCGGCCCAACACCACGATCCGGTGGGTGGAGGGAGCCGCGATGATCGGCGCGTCGTCACTGCGCTCGATCGTGACGTCAAGTCCCACGCCGCGGATCGCCGCGGTGATCTCGTCGGCGAACTCTGCGCCGTCGGCCACCTGCGGCTCTACCGACACCAGCACGCCCAACGTGAGGCGACCGCGAACCACGACCTGTTCGACGTTGAGCAACTCCACCTGGTGGCGCGAGAGCACCTCGAAGAGGGCCGACGTCACGCCGGGCTGATCGACACCGGTGACGGTGATCAGCACCGGCACCTTGAGCGTGCTCACCCGTGGCGGGCGCCCGGATCGACCGGGCGCCGCCTCTCCCCCAGCGGGCTCATCAAGCGTTTGCGGGTTCGTACAGCTCGTCACCGGGGTGACGGCCGACGTGCGCCTCAGCCCGCAGCCGGTCGACCATGTGCGGGTAGTGCAGCTCGAAAGCCGGACGCTCCGAACGGATCCGCGGCAGCTCGGTGAAGTTGTGCCGCGGCGGCGGGCAGCTGGTGGCCCACTCCAGCGAGTTGCCGTAGCCCCACGGGTCGTCGACGGTCACGACCTCGCCGTAACGCCAGCTCTTGAAGACGTTCCAGGTGAAGGCGATCATCGACGAGCCCAGGATGAAGGCCCCGACGGTCGACACGATGTTGAACGTGGTGAAGCCGTCGGTGGGCAGGTAGTCGGCGTAACGACGCGGCATACCCATGTTGCCCAGCCAGTGCTGGATCAGGAAGGTGGTGTGGAACCCGATGAAGGTCAACCAGAAGTGCAGCTTCCCGAGCCGTTCGTCGAGCAGCCGGCCGGTCATCTTCGGGAACCAGAAGTAGATCCCGGAGAACGTCGCGAACACGATGGTGCCGAACAGCACGTAGTGGAAGTGCGCGATCAGGAAGTAGCTGTCGCTGACGTGGAAGTCCAGCGGCGGGCTGGCCAGCATCACGCCGGTCAGGCCACCGGCCAGGAACGTGACCATGAAGCCGAGCCCGAACAGCATGGGGGTCTCGAAGGTCAGCTGACCCCGCCACAACGTGCCGATCCAGTTGAAGAACTTCAGGCCGGTCGGGATGGCGATCATCAGGGTCAGCAGTGAGAAGAACGGCAGCAGCACCGCACCGGTGGCGAACATGTGGTGCGCCCACACCGCCGTCGACAACCCGGCGATGCTCAACGTCGCGTACACCAGGGTGACGTAGCCGAAGATCGGCTTGCGGGAGAAGACCGGGAACACTTCGCTGACGATGCCGAAGAACGGCAGCGCGATGATGTACACCTCGGGGTGGCCGAAGAACCAGAACAAGTGCTGCCACAGCAGCACCCCGCCGTTGGCGGAGTCGTAGACGTGCCCGCCCAGGTGGCGGTCAACAGCCAAGCCGAACAGCGCCGCGGTCAGCAACGGGAACACGATCAGCACCAGGATCGAGGTGACCAGGATGTTCCAGGTGAAGATCGGCATCCGGAACATGGTCATGCCGGGGGCACGCATGCAGGCCACCGTGGTGATCATGTTCACCGCACCGAGGATGGTGCCCAGACCACCGACGGCCAGGCCCACGATCCACAGGTCGGCGCCGGCACCCGGGGAGTGCACCGCGTCGCTCAGCGGGGTGTAGGCGGTCCAGCCGAAGTCAGCAGCACCGCCGGGGGTGATGAAGCCGGCCAGGGCGATGGTCGCGCCGAACAGGAACAGCCAGAAGGAGAAGGCGTTCAGGCGCGGGAAGGCCACGTCCGGGGCGCCGATCTGCAGCGGCAGCACCAGGTTGGAGAACCCGAACACGATCGGGGTGGCGTAGAAGAGCAGCATCACCGTGCCGTGCATGGTGAACAGCTGGTTGAACTGCTCGTTGGACAGGAACTGCAGGCCCGGCACCGCCAGCTCAGTACGCATCAACAGCGCGAGCAGGCCACCGATGAAGAAGAAGGCCATGCAGGCGACGCAGTACATGATGCCGATCAGCTTGTGATCGGTGGTGGTGATCAGCTTGTAGATCAGGCTGCCCTTGGGGCCCATCAACGCAGGGAAGGGCCGACTGGCCTCGAGTTCTGCGCGTGGGGGTGCTTCGGCGGTCAAGATTCCTCCAAACATGGGCATCCCGGGAAACTTGGTCGAATCCTAACCCCGAGCGTCGTCCCGTCGGTATAGGCCTCCTACAAACCGTCGTATTCGTCTCCTCGAGGGACGCTCCGCGGTGGGTGTTAACGTCACGGCGTGACCAGGGTGGACCGGCGGACGGCGTGTTCAGTAGCGCTTGCCGTGACCTTGCTCACGACAGCCGGATGCGGGGGCGATGCCGGCGAAGCCGCCCCGACCTCGACCCCGACGACCATGGTCGCCGGGGCCGGCGTACTCGGCAATGACCGTCGTCCCGACGAGTCCTGCGCCCCGGAGCCGGCACATCCGGACCCCGGCCCCTCCCTGCGCTGGGTCCACAACGCCGCGGACATGGAGCCTGCGAGCGTCGAAGTCCCCGAACAGGCCGAGCGCATCGTGGTGCTCTCCGGCGACCAGCTCGACACACTGTGCGCCCTGGGTCTGCAGTCCCGCGTGGTCGGGGCCGCGTTGCCCGACGGTGCCGACAAACAACCGTCCTACCTGGGCGCGGTGGTGCACGGCGTCGCCGCAGTGGGCTCACGCAGCAACCCCGACACCGCTGCCATCGCCGAGCTGCATCCCGATCTGATCCTGGGTGCACAGGGTCTGACACCCCGCTACGCGGAGCTGGCGGCGATCGCCCCCACGGTGTTCACCGAAGCGCCGGGTGCGGCATGGGAGGACAACGTGCGCGGCGTCGGCGCGGCAACCGCACGCAGCGGCGCCGCCGACGAGGTGCTCGAGCGGTTCAGCGAATACGCAACGGAGACCCGCGAGGTCAGCGACGCGACCCACTTCCAGGTGTCGGTGGTGCAGCTCACCGATGACAGCGTGCGCGTCTACGGGGCCTCCGGTTTCGCCGCCAGCGTGCTCCGGGCCGTGGGGGTCGACCGCCCCCCGTTGCAGCGGTTCACCGATCGGCCCTTCATCGAGATCCCAGCTAACGATGCCGATCTGGAAGGCCGGGCCGATTTCTCGGCCGCCGACGGCGACATCATCTACGTGTCCTTCTCGTCGCCGGCGGTGAAGGCGCGGGCGGCCACAGTGTTCGACAGCGTCGCCTGGCGGCGGCTGGGAGCCAACCGTGACAGCCGGGTTTTCGTGGTCAACAACGAGGTGTGGCAGACCGGGCAGGGGCCGATCGCGGCACGCGGCGTGGCCGAAGACCTGCGCTGGGTGAACGCACCCATCAACTGAGCAGGCGCCCCCACTCCGCGTCGGCGGTGATCGATCTCACGCCCGCGGGCAGGCTTGGCAGCAAATAACTTTGCTAGGCTATCTTTTTACGTGTCGATGCATATCTGAAGAGGAATTTCCGTTTATGAGCACCGTCTCCGCCTATGCCGCCACGTCGGCAACCGACCCGCTGAGCCCGACCACCATCACCCGGCGGGACCCCGGCCCGCACGACGTGGCGTTCGACATTCATTTCGCCGGCATCTGCCATTCCGACATCCACACGGTCAGGGCCGAGTGGGGCACTCCGCAATACCCCCTGGTGCCCGGCCACGAGATCGCCGGTGTGGTGACGGCCGTCGGGTCCGAGGTGACGAAGTTCAAGGTCGGCGACCGGGTCGGCGTGGGTTGCTTCGTCGACTCCTGCCGCGAGTGCACCAATTGCCAGGCCGGCCTTGAGCAGTACTGCACCGGCGGCGGCATGATCGGTACCTATGCCGGCGTCGGCCGCGACGGCCAGCCCACGCAGGGCGGCTACAGCGGCGCGATCGTCGTCGACGAGAACTACGTGTTGAGCATCCCCGACGAGATCCCCCTGGATGCCGCCGCTCCCCTGCTGTGCGCCGGGGTGACCACCTATTCGCCGCTGCGGCACTGGAATGTCGGTCCCGGCAAGCGGATTGCGGTCGTTGGCCTCGGCGGGCTGGGACACATGGCCGTCAAGCTCGGGGCCGCGATGGGTGCCGAGGTGACGGTGCTGTCGCAGTCGCTGAAGAAGATGGAGGACGGCCTGCGATTGGGGGCCGAGCACTACTACGCAACCAGTGACCGAGCGACGTTCAAGGATCTGCGCGGCAAATTCGACGTCATCTTGAACACCGTCTCGGCCAGCCTGGACCTGGGCGCGTACCTGAACCTGCTCACCCTCGACGGCACACTGGTCGAGTTGGGCATGCCCGAGCATGCCCTGACGGTGCCGCCGAGTCCGCTGGTCAGGATGCGGCGCAGTGTGACGGGCTCGCTGATCGGCGGGATCGCCGAGACCCAGGAGATGTTGAACTTCTGCGCGGAGCACGGCGTGCGCCCCGAGATCGAGGTCATCGAGCCGGACTACATCAACACCGCCTACGAGCGGGTGCTGGCCTCGGACGTGCGCTACCGCTTCGTCATCGACACCGAGTCGTTGCGGCAGCCCTAGCACCGAGCGTTCGATCGCCGAGCGTGCACTCAGACCGAAAAATCGCGAAATCGCCGGTCTCAGTGCACGTTCGGCGAAATGACCAGAGGCCTCAGACGTAGCGGTTGCGCCCCGCCAATGCGCCCGTCAGCGTCTGCACCAGGTAGACCGCCAGAATCATCAGCCACGGCACGGTCCAGCCGCCGCTGACCTGGTGCAACAGGCCGAACAGGAACGGGCCGACGCCGGCGAGCAGGTAGCCGAAGCCCTGCGCCATTCCCGACAGACTCGCCGTCTCCTGCGCGTCACGGGCGCGCAGCGCAATCACGGTGAGCGCCAACGAGAACACGCTCATTCCCAGGCCCACCAGCACACTCCACAGCAGCGGTGCGGCCGCGGGTGCGATCAACAGGCCGAGCACCCCGGCCATGCCGAGCACGCCCAAACCGACGATCCATCCGCTTTGGCTGTCGCGCCGCGCGGCCAGCGGCGAAATGATCAGGCTGATCGGCACCGCGATCAGCGAGATGAAGCCGAGCAGCAGGCCCGCCTGCGTCTCGCTCGTGCCGTTGTCGATGAGCACCTCGGGCAGCCAGCCCAGCACCACGTAGGCCAGAAACGACTGGGTGCCGAAGAACAGCGTGACGGTCCAGGCCAGTCTGCTGCCCACCAGCGACCGGCGTGTGCTCGTAGTCTCGGGCGTGGCGGCGCCTGGCCGGTCGAGTCCGCGGGCCCCCATCACCCAGGCCGCCAATGCCAGCAGCGCCAGCGCGCTCCAGGCGCCCAGGGCGCCGCGCCAACCGCCCAGTGCGGTGTCGAGTACCGGGGTGACCGCCGAGCCCAAGGCCCCTCCCCCCTGCAGCGCGGCGGTGTAGACCCCGGTCATCAGCCCGACCTGCGCCGGGAAGGATCCCCGGATGATCACCGGGATCAGCACATTGATCAAGGCGATTCCGGCAGTCGCCACCAGCGTTCCACCGAGCACCACTATGGGCCCGTTGCAGACCCGGATCAGCAGTCCCGCAACGAGTATCAGCAGTGCCGCCGCCACCGTGCGTCCCAGCCCGATCCGTCGCGACAACCACGGCGCGCCGAGCCCGGCCGCGGCGAAGCACAGTCCGGGCAAGGTGGTCAGGACACCGGCCCAGGTGTCCGAGACGCCCAGCGCTGCACGCATCTCCGGCAGCAGCGGACCCACGCTGGTGATCGCCGGGCGCAGGTTCAGTGCGGTCAAGACCACCGCGACGGTCAGCAGGGCACCCCCGGCGGCCATTGCCGCCGGTGGGAGTTCGGCCGCGCCCTCGAGTTCCAGTTCGAGATCGCGCTCGTATTGGCCGGGCGTTTCGTTGCGGGCAGTGCAGGACACCTGAAGTAGGATCGCATACATCCTATGATTGGATGAAGGGAGGATGGTGTGCCGTTGGTCACCACCCGCCGCACCGGCTTGGTAGATCAGGTGATCGAGCAGATTCGCACCTCAGTGACCTGCGGAGAATGGCCGGTCGATACCCGGATTCCCACCGAGCCAGAGCTCGCCGAGGCCCTCGGCGTCGGCCGCAACACGGTCCGTGAGGCGGTCCGGGCGCTGGCCCACAGCGGCATCCTGGAAGTCCGCCAGGGCGACGGGACCTACGTGCGCGCCACCAGCGAAGTGTCCGGCGCAGTGCGCCGGCTGTGCGGTTCTGAGCTGCGCGACGTGCTACAGGTCCGACGTTGCCTGGAGGTGGAGGGCGCACGCCTGGCGGCGGTCGCCCGCACCGATGAGGACCTTGCCGAGCTGCGCGCACTGTTGGATCGCCGCGACGGCTACCAGCAGGAGGGCCGACGCGAAGAGTTTGTTCGCGCCGACACCGATTTCCATCTCGCGGTGGTCCGCTGCTCACACAATGCGGTGCTGACCGAGCTGTACTGCGGACTCACCGAGGTACTCATGGCCAGCGTGGCCACCACGAGTGCGAAGCCGGTACAGGCCGACCAGATCCGGCACCGGGGCCTGGTGGAGGCGATCGCCGCGGCCGACGTCGAGGCAGCCGGACGCGAGGCGGGCGGATTCCTCGACGAGCTGCTCGATCAACTACCGCCGCCGCACTGAACCGCTCAGTCGCGTCGAAGCCCCAACACGCGCAGCAGCTCCGGTCGACGCAAGATGAGGCTGATCCACACCAGCACGCCGACGTAGACCCCCGACAGGACAAACCCTGCCAGTGGTTTGTCGGCATGCAGGTTGATGGTCACCGCCCCGCCCAGGTAGGCGGTCAGGCCCAGTGCGCCCAGCACGGCGGTGCGGGGAATCAGGAAAACGGCCAGGCACACCAACAGGACCCAGCCGATCACCGCGGTCTTGTCCGGTGAGAAGCCAAGCGCTTCGGTGCCCTCGCGGGCGAACTCCACACCCAGGATCTTCGGGATGGCATCGAATGCGAAGAACAGCCCCAGCACGGCGGTGATCACGGCTCCGGTGACCCACGCCCGAGACCGCTTAGTGGGTTCGGCGTTTGTCGTCATCTTGTCTCCCTAAACTCGACGGTCATTGTGTAGTGATCGGTTCTCGCGCACGCAGAAATACCGTGGTGTAGCCGAACAGCAGCACCGCGGTCGCCACCAGCAGCAGCAGTCCCGTCGCATAGCTGTTGCGCGCCGGATCGTAGGTCGCGCCCATCACCAGCGGCGGGAAATAGCCGCCCAACCCGCCGACCGCGGCCACGATTCCGGTGACCGAGCCGACCGCACCGGCCGGAGCACGGTGGGACACCCAGGCGAACACCCCACCGGTGCCGATGCCGAGCGCAACCGCAAGAGGCAGAAACGTCAGGCCCGACCAGATGTCGGCCGGCGGCTTGAACACCGAGATCAGGGTCTGCACCGCGATTCCGGCCAGCGAGGCCAAGACGACGTACTTGGGCGCGATGTGGTCGGCCAGCGTTCCCCCGAGTAGTCGGGCCAGCACTGCCGCCAGGGCGAACACCGCGGTGCGCTCCCCCGCGCCGACCGCGGAGAAGTCGTAGACCGTCTTGATGTAGATGGGCAGGTAGCTGCAGAAGGCCACGAAGCCGCCGAAGACCAGCCCGTACAGCAACGACATCTCCCACGTCACCCGCAACCGTGCTGCCGCCTTGAGCTTGGGCAGCACCGAGGCGGTGTTGGGCACAAAGCGCGGGCCGTTGCGCATCAACACCACACACAGCAGCGCCGAAATCGCCAGGGCCGCCGCAACGATGAGATGGGTGGTGAACAACCCGAACCAGTTCACGAATCGGGGCGTGAAGTACGCCGAGACCGCGGTTCCGACCATGCCCATCCCGAACACCCCGGTGGCGAATCCGCGGCGCTGCGGGGCAAACCAGTTGTTGGCGAACGGGATTCCAATCGCGAACACGGTGCCGGCCACCCCGAGAAAGAAGCCAGCCACCAGCATCAGCGGGTAGGAACCGATCTTCGCCGCGTATCCGACCGCCAACACGGGCACAAGCGAGGCCAGCGAGACCCCGATGAACATTCTGCGGCCGCCGAAGCGGTCGGTCATCACTCCGGTGGCGATCCGGCCCAGCGCTCCGACCAGGATCGGCGTGGCCACCAGCAGTGCCTGCTGGTTGGAGCTGAGTGACAACTGACTGGCATAGCGCGTCGAGAGCGGGCCGATCAAGGTCCACGCCCAGAAGCAGACGACCGAGACCCAGGTGGCCAGGGCCAACTGCACGCCCGGACCGGCGCCGCCACCGGGCTCATCAGCGCTCATCACGAATTCATGCAAGCACTCCAAGGCGCTGACGGGTCGCCATTCGTTCAAAATGCCGGCCCTGTGGCCCCCACGCCCCTGTCGCGATCTGTGGCATCTACGGCCCGTTCTCCACGTGTCACGGAAAGGCAGCGCGCGCAAGCTGGTCAGAACGACCACCGAGGAGACTGGCCATGGCAACGCAGCAAGACATCGCCGACATCGTCGTACCCGACTCGCAGCTCGCCCGCGAGGCAACCGAGTTCGTCCGCAGCGCCGAAGATGACGTCCTTTTCCATCACTCCCGACGAGTGTTCTTGTTCGGCGCACTGCACGGTCGGCGCTCGGGACTGCAACCGGACTTGGAGCTGCTCTATGTGGCGGCGCTGTTTCACGACATCGGCCTGACACCGCGCTACCGGCACTCCACCCAGCGCTTCGAGATCGACGGTGCCGATGCCGCATTTGAGTTCCTGGTCGACCACGGCGTAGCGCAGGCCGATGCCGACAACGTCTGGCTCGGCATCGCTCTACACACGACGCCCGAGATCACGGCGCGGCTTGGCGCCGAAACCGCTTTGCTCGCAGCGGGTGTCAAGACCGATGTGGTCGGTGTGGGCCACGCGGATCTGTCCGCTGCCGACATTGCCGCGGTGGTGGCCGCCCATCCGCGGCCGGACTTCAAGAACCGCATTCTGGCGGCCTTCAACAACGGTATGAAGCACCGCCCGGAGAGCACTTTCGGGACGATGAATGACGACGTGCTGGCGTATTTCGACCCGGCATTCCAGCGCGGCAACCTCGTCGACGCCGTCCTCAACAGCCCATGGCCCGAATAGCGGAGAGGAGCAGGCAACATGGAGATCCACGAAGCGCTGTACACCACCAGGATGATGCGGCGGCTGAGGCCCGATCCGATTCCGCTGGACACCCAGGCCCGGATCCTCGATGCGGCCGTCCGCGCCCCCAACGGCGGCAACACCCAACGCTGGCACTTCCTGGTCGTCGACGAACCCGATCTCAAGCGTGAACTGGCCCAGCTGTTTCGGCAGGGGCGCGCCGTCGAATACGAGAAGTTCGCGACCGGTGCGGGGCCGATGGCGGCTGCCGCTCCCGGCGCGAATCTGACTCAGCACGCCGAGACGATGCGCCGCATGAAGGGGTCCGGTGATTATCTGGCCGACCACTTCGAGGAAGTTCCGCTACTGCTGTTCGTCTTCGCCATCGACGACCTCGGCGGCGCGAACATCTTCCCGGCGATCTGGAGCATATTGTTGGCCGCTCGCGCCGAAGGAGTCGGCGGCGTGATGACGATGGTGTTACGCAACTTCGAAGACCGGGTCAACGAGCTGTTGGGCGTGCCCGTCGCCGAAGGCTGGACGATGTCGGCCATGCTCGCCCTCGGCTATCCACGCGGAAAGTGGGGGGTCGCCGCCAATCGGCGTCCCGTCCAAGAGGTTTCATCACGAAACCGCTGGGGCACGGCGTTCGGCATCGACGTGCCGGCGCCACTGTGGCCGCATGACTACCTGGCACCCGCCGTGGCATCGGCGGGCTGAGGAATCGAGGCCGTCATATCGACGGACCCCGAGGCTTCAGAACTCCCAGTCCTCGTCTTCGGTGACGACGGCCTTACCGATCACGTACGACGATCCGGAACCGGAGAAGAAGTCGTGGTTCTCGTCGGCGTTGGGCGACAGCGCCGAGAGGATCGCCGGGTTCACGTCGGTCTCTTCGCGCGGGAACAGCGCCTCGTAACCGAGGTTCATCAACGCCTTGTTGGCGTTATAGCGCAGGAACTTCTTCACGTCTTCGGTCAGACCGACATCGTCGTACAGATCCTGGGTGTACTCGACCTCGTTCTCGTAGAGCTCATAGAGCAGGTCGTAGGTGTACTCCTTGAGCTCAGCCCGCTTGGCCTCGTCGACGAGGGCCAGGCCACGCTGATACTTGTAGCCGATGTAGTAGCCGTGCACCGCCTCGTCGCGGATGATCAGCCGGATCATGTCGGCGGTGTTGGTCAGCTTGGCCCGGCTCGACCAGTACATCGGCAGGTAGAAGCCGGAGTAGAACAGGAAGCTCTCCAGCAGAGTGGAGGCCACCTTCCGCTTGAGCGGCTCGTCGCCCCGGTAGTACTGCATGACGATTTCGGCTTTGCGCTGCAGGTTGGGGTTCTCCTCCGACCAGCGGAACGCGTCGTCGATCTCACTGGTGGAGCACAGCGTGGAGAAGATCTGGCTGTAGCTCTTGGCGTGCACCGACTCCATGAACGCGATGTTGGTGTAGACCGCCTGCTCGTGCGGGGTCAGCGAGTCGGGAATCAGGCTGACCGCCCCGACCGTGCCTTGGATGGTGTCCAGCAACGTCAATCCGGTGAACACCCGCATCGTGAGCTGCTTCTCGTGATCGGTCAGGGTCCCCCAGGACGGCAGGTCGTTGGAGACCGGAACCTTCTCCGGGAGCCAGAAATTGCCGGTCAGGCGGTCCCAGACTTCGGCATCCTTGTCGTCTTGCACCCGGTTCCAGTTGATGGCCGAAGTGCGGTCGATCAGCTTCACATTCTCGGACACCAGAACCCCATTTCACCCTCCGAAATCTAGGCCTCTGACACTACCCCTGGGGGCCGACAACCCGCGCCAACACAAGAAGTTGTGGTCTGCGTGTCGTGTCACGCCACGCCGGAAAACCGGTACTCGCTCGGCCGCAACGTGCGGGTGTCCTGCCAGTACTGCCAGGTCATGCCGCTCCACAGAGTCCGGTTGACGCCGTGCTCGTCGAGGTACCAACTGTTGCATCCGCCGGTGATCCACACCGAGCCGGCGAGCTTGTCCTGCAATTCGGCGTTGTAGCGGTCCTGAGCGGCCCGACTGGGCGCCAGCGCCTGGGCACCGGCTTGATCAGCCGCGGCGATCGCCTGCGCGACGTAGCGGATCTGCGACTCGATCATGATCACCACCGAGGTGTGGCCGAGCGCGGTGTTGGGGCCGAGCAGGAAGAACAGGTTGGGCATGTCGGCCACCGCGATGCCGCGGTGGGCGACCACTCCCTCACGGTTCCAGCGGTCCACCAGATCTTCGCCGTGCGGCCCCTTGACGTCGACATAGGTGTAGGAGTCGGTGACGTGGAAGCCGGTGGCGGCCACGATGACGTCGACGGGATGCTCGGCGCCGTCGGCGGTGAGGATGCCGGTCGGCGTGATCCGGGTGATCCGCTCGGTGATCAGTGTCGTCTTGGGGTCGGCTACCGCCTGATAGTAGTTGGGCGAGTACAGGATCCGTTTGCAGCCGGCGCGGTAATTCGGGGTGAGCCGGCGACGCAGCTCCTTGTCACGCACATTGCGCCTGATGTTCCACTTCGCCACGAATTCGACGGCGCGCAGCAGGCTGGGACGTCTGGTCATCGCGTAGCCCAGGCCCTCCAGCCACCAGTAGATCCCCCAGCGCACCGCCAGCCGCAGTCCTGGGACCGTCGCGAACGCGGTGAGCAAAGCCCGGGGAAACGGCGAGTTGGGCCGTGGCACCACCCACGGCGGGGTGCGCTGATACAGCTGCACCTGCGCGACATCGGCGTTGCGCACCAGCTCCGGAACGATCTGGATGGCACTGGCGCCGGTGCCGATCACCGCGACCTTCTTGCCGGCCAGATCGACGGAGTGATCCCACTGGGCGGAGTG
Organism: Mycolicibacter nonchromogenicus; assembly: GCF_002101775.1. Taxonomy (GTDB): domain Bacteria; phylum Actinomycetota; class Actinomycetes; order Mycobacteriales; family Mycobacteriaceae; genus Mycobacterium; species Mycobacterium nonchromogenicum. Next base: position 132,540 of record NZ_LQPI01000042.1, read on the forward strand.
GAACATCGCGCCCTCGAACTGCTCTAGCCCCTCGATCTCCGGCAGACGTGGAATGTGCAGCCCACCTGCGCCGGAGATGACGAACTGCGCCACGTACTCCTGCCCGGAGTCGGTGAACACATGCCACCGGTATTCCTCGTCGTCCCAGATCGCGCGCTCGACGCGTTCACCGAACCGGATCCGGCGACGCAGGCCGTACTTGTCGGTGACGCCCTTGAGGTAGTCCAAGATCTCCGGCTGCGGCGAAAACAACTTGCTCCAGGTGGCCTTCGGTTCGAAGGAGAACGAGTAGAGATGTGACGGCACGTCGCAGGCGCAGCCCGGGTAGGTGTTTTCCCGCCAGGTCCCGCCGATCTCGTCAGCCTTCTCCACGATGACGAAGTCCACGCCCTGTTTCTGCAGGGCGATGCCCATGCCCAGGCCGGAGAACCCGGTCCCGATGATGAGCGCCCGGGTGTGTACCGGAGTCTGGCGTCCGGCGTCCTCGGCGGTGTGATCGGTCAGCGTCATCGCGCATCCCTCCCTTGGGTTCGCTGTCCAGTCTGTTTGCCCCGGCATGCGCCCGTCAACGGCAGATAGTCACCAATCAGCCGCCACATGACACAGCCGTAAACGTCTTCGTTTCGGCCTGAAATCTCCCCCGCCTCGGCGATACGCTCAACCCCCACCACCACTGTCGAGGCGGTCCCTTGATCACTGTGCGTCGCATCTACACGGCCCTCGCCGCAGCCATGCTTGCTGTCTGCGCCCTGACCGGCGCCGCCAGCCTGCCGTCCGCGCGCCCCGGCGCCGCCCCGTCGCTCGCCGCGCCGCAACTGATCCACCTGGAGACGGTCAGCCTTGTCAACGCAGAGACCAGCGATGTCAGCACCCAGGTGTTCGGGGTGGCCGACTCCGAGCTGTACAACCTGAGTCAAGCCGACCTTGTTGCCCAGCTCGCCGAGGTCCGCGATCTCGGGGTCACCGATCTGCGCCTGGGCGTGCCGTGGCTCTACATCCAGCCCACGGCCACCACCTACGAATGGGCCCAGATGGACACCGTGATCACCACGGCGCATTCGATGGGCTTTACGATCACCGCCGCCATCACCGGCACTCCCGCCTGGAACGGCCCCATCATCTCCGGCGCACCCGACCCGACCGCCTATGCGAATTTCGCCGCCGAGGTCGCCGAACGCTACGGCGACGAAATCTCGGCCTATGAGATCTGGAACGAACCCAACGGGGTGATCTTCTACTCCCCGGTCAGCGCCGAGTCCTACACCACCGTGCTGCAGGCCGCCTACGCCGCGATCAAGGATGTCGACCCCGACGCCACCGTGCTGGCCGGAGCGCTGGGCGCGACCACCACCATCGCCGGGCTCAGCGTCAGTCCCCAGGAGTTCCTGGAGCAGATGTACGCCAGTGGGGCCCAGGGCTATTTCGACGCGGTGAGCTACCACCCCTACCACTACACGATGCCGTTCTCCGCAGGACTGGGCGTGACCAATTCACCTCTGGACCAGGTTCTGGCCCTGAATGCGATCATGGCCGCCAACGGTGACGGCGATCTGAAGATCTGGGCCACCGAGTACGGCCTTCCCACCACCCCGGTGTTCGGAGTGAGCGAAGCCGTACAGGCCAGCTTCCTCGAAGACTTCCTGATCGCCTGGTCAAAGCTCCCGTTCACCGGCCCGGCGTTTGTCTACAGCGCGCAAGATGTGGCGACCGGAATGCTCAACCACGAGGCCAACTTCGGGCTGTTCACCGACGACGGCACCCCCAAACCGGCCGCCGAGGTGCTGGCCAACCTGATCGCCGCCGGCGCCAACGGCGTCCTGCCGGACTACACCGCCCCACCGCTTCCCGAAGCCGAGGCGATCTACATCCAGCTGGCCTCGCTGGTCTCCGGTTTGATCAATCAGAGCCTGATCATCCCCAACGTCCTGATGGGGGCGATCTACGAAGTGCTGCCGGAGCCCCTGCAGCAGGCGTTCACCGCGTTGTCCGACTTCATCACCGCGGCCACCACCGAATTTCTGGAGGCCACCAAACCACTGGTCGTGGACACCATCAGCATCTTGCTCGACCTCGGGTTCTAGCGACCCCGCCTGGATCAGCCGAACAGGCGTTCAGGCGACCGGTTGAGTCCGGACCGCCGAATGGATCGGCTGATCAGGGTCCATCTCGATGCCGAGGTTCTGGGCGGTTCCACTGACAACGCTGATCATGATCGTGGTCAGGTAATCCACAAAAGTCTCGCGGGGCATGCGCCGCGGGCTGTCCAGTTCCGGCCCCAGCCACCAGTCGGTGGCAGAGGTAGCACTCCCGAACGCCGCGAAAGCGGCCAGATCCAGCGCCCCGCGGTTGAGGTCCAGGTCCTGTAGTTCGTTGTTGATCATCTCGGCCATCGCCAATGTGATGGTCCGGCCCTCGTTGAGAGCACGCATCCGCGACTCGGACTGCGCGCGCGCCCTTCCCTGGATGAAGAACCGCAGGACATTGGGGTGCTCGTCCACCAACGCGACGTACTCTTCGACGCTGCGCTGGACGATGTCGCGCAGCGAGTTGGTGGCGACATCGATGGAGGCGAAGATCGCCGTCCACAGGTCATCACGCAGCCGGGCGCCGACCGCCTCGAACAAGTCGTCCTTGTCGGCGAAGTGCCGGTAGATCTTGGGCTTGGCGGTGCCGGCTTCCTCGGCGATCTCGCGCACGCTCACTTCGGGGCCAACCCGGTCGATGGACCGGAAGGCGGCGTCGACGATCTCGCGGCGGACCTTCTTGCGGTGCTCACGCCAACGCTCACTGCGCGCGTCGACCTTCTGCCCACCATTTTCGGTCGGCTTGGGTTTAGGGGTTCCGCGCACGTCAAGCACCTTACAGCGTTGCCGTCGCTGACCTGGGCAGACCGGCGGTCGGCTACCATCGCCGCTGTGGTGCAGCGATTCGACCTTGCAGTTGTCGGCGGAGGTCCAGCAGGGTCGGCGGCCGCCTGGCAGGCCAGGCAGGCCGGCGCGAGCGTCGTGGTCTTGGACAAGGCGGAGTTCCCGCGGGATAAGCCCTGCGGTGATGGGCTGACCGCGCGGGCGGTCAGCTATCTGCAGAAGATGGGCCTGGCCGAGGAGGTGGACAAGTTCCACCGGGTGAACCGGGTGAAGGTGTTCAGCCCCAGCGAGTGGGAGCTGTCGTTTCCGCGCCGCCCGGGCATGCCCGACCACGGCTACGTCGCACGCCGGCCCGAGCTGGACACGCTGCTGCTCAAGCATGCCGAATCGGCCGGTGCGCAGGTCCGGCAGTCGGCCGAGGCCGCCGGCCCGGTGCTCGACGACACGGGCCGCGTGGTCGGTGTGCTGCTCAAGGGCGGCGAGAAGGTGCTGGCCGACGCGGTGATCGCCGCCGACGGCGCCTACTCGCCCATCAAGCGGGCGCTGAAGCTCGACTCGGCCTACAACGGCTACTCCGCGATCGCGATCCGGGCCGAGATGCCCGCCGTCCGGCCGGACGTCGACTCCCTCGACATCTATCTGAAGCTGGTCTTTCAGGGCGACCAGCTGCCCGGCTACGGGTGGGTGTTCCCGCTGGGTGGCGGCCGGGTCAACATCGGCCTGGGTTACGTCAACAGCTACAAGAACTGGCAGGCCATCAACGCCACCCACTTCCTCGGCGACTTCCTCGAGACGCTGCCACGGGAGTGGGAACTGCCGTCGATCAGCGAACTCAAGCAGTCCAAGACCGTGCGTGCCTGGCGCCTGCCCATGGGCTTCACCGCGTGGCCGCCCTGGCGGCCGGGCGTGCTGTTCGCCGGAGACTCCTTGGGTGCCGGCAGGCCGACCTCGGGCGCCGGGATCTCCAAGGCGCTGGAGTCGGGACTGGCCGCCGGCGAGTGTGCGGTGTCGGCGCTGCTCAACGGCGGACCCGACGATTTCACCAACTACGCGCAGCGGATGGAGGCGGCCTGGGGCCGTGAGTACCGGCGCGGCCGGTTCTTCCACAAACTGGCCGGCAAGCCGGCACTGGCCAACGCCGGACTCAAGCTGCTCGACAACGCGCGCTTCCGCGATCTGCTGCTCACCCGGCTGTACCGGGGCCAGGAAGGGCCGGCGCACACCCACTGAGGGCGCACGTCGACTACGTCAGCGTCGGCCGCGCTGAGCTCGGCCCGGCTTGCGTGCGACCTTGCCGGCGGCGGCTCGGGCGGCCTGCTTGGCAAGGGTCTTCTCCCGCGCGCTGCGCTTCGGTGCGGGCTCGGACTGGCCCCGCGACGAACCGGGTCTGCGGCCGCGCACGATGCCGACGAACTCGTCCACCAGCTCCGACTGCGGTCCTTCGGGGAAGGCGAGCGACACCGGGCAGGTGGGCGCGTCGCTGATCCGGCGGTACGTCAGGTCTTTGCGGTGATACAGCCGCGCCAGTGACTGCGGAACGATCAGCGCGCCCAACCCGGCGGCGACGAGTTCTATTGCGTCCTTGGTGGTTTCCGGGCGATGGTCGATCGGGTTGCCCGGCGCCTCCGCCCAGCCGACGACGTCGTCGAGTGGAAGCAGCAACGGCTCGCCGTCGAGGTCCGCCGAGGTGATCTCATCAACGGCGCTGAAGACGTGGTCTTTGGGCACCACGACCACCGTCGTCTCCTCGTAGAGCGGGATACCAGCCAGCCCCGCGGTGTCGGGCCCCGGCCGCAGCAGCGCCAGGTCGACGGTGCCGGCCCGCACCGCGGCGGCCGCCTCGGCGGCTTCCACGGGGTGCAGCAGCAACGGAATGTCCGGATGCCGTTCCGCCCACACTCGTGCCCACTTCGCGGGCGTCCCGCCGGGGACGTAGCCGAGGGTGAGGGAGGTCGGGTTCACCGCCTCAGGCTACCGAGGGGCTTCAGGACCAGCGCAAAGCGCGCGAGGACTGGCCCCGCAGTGCCCGCCGGCCCGAATCAGCGCTTACGGGCGGTCAGCAGCAGATACTCCCAACCCATCGACCCGCTGCGCAGCGCGCGATCGCCCAACGCCGCGATGTCGGCGTCGAGTGCGGCCACGCGATCCGGGTCGTCGGCGATGCCCCGGTAGGCGGCGATGGTCGGCCCGTAATTCGCCTTGAAGTAGTCCCGGAACGCGGCGCCGTCGGCGAAGGCGGAGACCGGCAGTTCGCGACGTTGCATCGCCACATCGGCAACCCGTTCCCCGAGCAGGGCGCGCGCATAGGGTTCGCCGCCCCACAGCGGCGGCGCGCCGACCCCCGCCGGGGGCGCAGGCACGTACGGCTTCATGGTGGCGAACAGTTGCCCGATGAAACCCTCAGGCGTCCAACTGATCACACCGATGCGGCCACCGGAGCGGCAGACGCGGATCAGCTCGTCGGCAGCCGACTGATGGTGTGGTGCGAACATCACGCCGATGCAGGACATCACCACGTCGAACTCGTCGTCGTCGAACGGCAGCGCCTCGGCGTTGGCCTCGCGCCAATCCAGCACCACACCGCGTTCCGCGGCCGTCTCGCGCCCGCGTTGCACCAATTGCGGGCAGAGATCGCTGGCCACGACGCGCGCGCCGGTGGCCGCAGCGGGGATCGCGGCATTGCCGGTTCCCGCGGCAACATCGAGCACGCGGTCGGCCGGCCCGATCCCGCAGGCGCTCACCAGTTCCGGCCCCAACGGCGCCACCACGTCGGCGGCTATCGCCGCATAGTCACCCAACGCCCACAGCGCACGGTGCTTGGCCTCAATGTCATTGACTACAGCGGTCATCGATTCACCTTCCTGTCGAACCCTGTGAGCCCATCGTCGGTCCGCCCGGCACACGCATCCAGTACTAGATCTGTAGCGACCGCGCTACAGAATCTGTACTGGGCAGGCGGGCTGCGAGACCATAGATTTCAGGTGGTCCACGAAAGGTACGCAGATGTCGGGATACAACCAGTTCTGCCCCATGGCCAAGGCTATGGAGCTGCTCGATGAACGCTGGACATTGCTGGTGGTGCGCGAACTGCTGCTCGGCAGCACCCACTTCAACGATCTGCGCCGCGGCGTCCCCAAGATGTCGCCGGCGCTGCTCTCCAAGCGGCTCAAGTCGCTGGTCCGCGCCGGAGTCGTCGAGCGCACCGAAACCGACGGCCGTGCAACGTATTCCCTCACCCCATGCGGCAAAGAGCTGGCCGGGGTGGTGGAGGCGCTCACCGCGTGGGGGGTGCGTTGGATCGGCGACCTCGGCGACGCCGACCTCGACCCGCACCTGCTGTTCTGGGACATCCGCCGCACCATCCCGATCGGTAACTGGCCGCGGACACGCACCACCCTGGAATTCACTCTGGGCGGGGTGCCTGCCAAGGCGTCGCGATGGTGGCTGGTGGTCGCCAACGGCGAGGCCGAGGTGTGCGACTTCGACCCCGGTTACGAGGTGACCGGCACTGTCGAGACCAGCCTGGCCGTCCTGACCCGGATCTGGCGCGGGGACCTCGGTTGGTCAGTTGCCATGCGCGACGGCGGTGTCGCACTGTCGGGACCCACCGATGTGCGTCGAGCCATCCCCACCTGGATCGGGCAGGGCCGGGCCGCCTCGGTGCCCCGGCCGGCCTGAATACGCTCAGGGCAGGTTGAGCTGCCAGGACACTCCGAATCGGTCGTTGACCCAGGCGAACGCGGTGGAGAAGCCGTAGGCGCCTATTGGTTGTAGTCGTAGAAGCCAGCGCCCGCGGCTGCTCCGGTACGACCCTTGTCGATGTAGTTCTCTTTGAGCCACGCGGCGAGTTTCTGGTCGTGCTCGTCACCGTGGGCCATCATGTTGTACGGGGTACTCAGTCCGATGATGTCGTAAATCTGGAACGGGCCCATCGGAGAGCCTGTGTCGGTTCGCCACACCTCGTCGACCACATTGGGTTCGGCATAGCCGCCGGCGACCAGCGACAGTGCAGCGTTGAGGAACGGGATCAGCAGCGAATTCAGCAGGTAGCCGGCGACCTCCTTCTTGATCGGAATGGGGACCATTCCGATCTCCTTCGCAAACTCAACCACGGTTTCGAAAACCTCCGGCGAGGTTTGCGGCGTGCCCATGATCTCCGCAGTGTTGAATTGCCACACCATGTTGGCGAAATGCATGGCCAGGAATCTGTCTGGCCGCCCTGTCGCGTCCGCAATCGCACTGGGCAACAGCGACGACGAGTTTGTGGCGAAGATCGTCCGCTCCGGCGCCGCCTGATTGAGCTTGGCAAACGTATCCCGTTTGAGCTGTAGGATCTCTGGGATCGCCTCGATCACAATGTCCGCATCGGCGACCGCCGCAGCCAGATCGCAGGAGTAGCCGATGCGGGCGAGGGCTTTATCGGCAGCTTCAGCCTCTGCATCGGGAAACGCGGCCCGGTAAGTGTCCACCAGTCCAGTGAACGTGGTCTTCGCCGCAGCCAAAGCCGCTTCGTTGATGTCGTACGCGGTGACCGAGAAACCCTTGTAAGCGGTTTGAAACGCAATCTGCGCGCCTAGAACACCGGTGCCCAAGACAAGAACCTTGCTGATATCGCTCAAGCTAAACAGACTCCTTCTAATTATCGTGTCCGATAAATCAGTGCCTCAACAGTATGTTCCCTGGGCCCGACCGGTTAGTGCCGGAATGGCCCGGAAAGGGCAAAGCCATTCACACAGCACCATCGGCGGTGCAGCCCATACATTCGCCTAGCCGACGGAGTTTCCTGCTCGCACGGCGACGCCGACGCCGATCGAGCAGCTGACCGCGAAGCCGCCTACAGCATGCAGGACACGCAACCCTCCACCTCGGTGCCCTCCAGCGCCATCTGCCGCAGGCGGATGTAGTACAACGTCTTGATTCCCTTGCGCCAGGCGTAGATCTGAGCCTTGTTCACATCGCGCGTGGTCGCGGTGTCCTTGAAGAACAGTGTCAAGCTCAGCCCCTGGTCCACGTGCTGGGTGGCCGCGGCGTAGGTGTCGATGATCTTCTCGTAGCCGATCTCGTACGCGTCCTCGTAGTACTCCAGGTTGTCGTTGGTCATGTAGGGCGCTGGGTAGTAGACCCGGCCGATCTTGCCTTCTTTGCGGATCTCGACGCGCGCCACGATCGGGTGGATCGACGAAGTCGAGTGGTTGATGTAGGAGATCGAACCGGTCGGGGGCACGGCCTGCAGATTCTGGTTGTAGATCCCGTGCTCCTGCACCGATGCCTTGAGCCGGCGCCAGTCGTCCTGGTTCGGAATCCGGATGCCTGCATCGGCGAACAGCTGCCGCACCCGCTCCGTCTTGGGCTCCCACACCTGCTCGGTGTACTTGTCGAAGAACTCGCCAGAGGCGTACTTGGACTGTTCGAAGCCCGCGAACGCCTTTCCCCTTTCCAGGGCAAGGCGATTGGAGGCGCGCAGGGCGTGGTAGAGCACCGTGTAGAAGTAGATGTTGGTGAAGTCGATGCCCTCTTCGGAGCCGTAGAAGATCCGCTCCCGAGCCAGGTACCCGTGCAGGTTCATCTGACCCAAACCGATGGCGTGCGACTCGTTGTTGCCGTGCTCGATCGACGGTACCGACCAGATGTGGGTCTGATCCGACACCGCGGTCAACGCCCGGATGGCGACCTCGATGGTCTGGCCGAAGTCGGGTGAGTCCATCGCCTTGGCGATGTTGAGCGAACCCAGGTTGCAGGAGATGTCCTTGCCCACCTTGGCGTAGGACAGGTCGGCGTTGAACTCCGACGGAGTGGAGACCTGCAGGATCTCCGAGCACAGGTTCGAGTGGGTGATCTTGCCGGCGATCGGGTTGGCCCGGTTCACCGTGTCCTCGAACATGATGTAGGGGTAGCCGGATTCGAACTGCAGCTCGGCCAGGGTCTGGAAGAACTCGCGCGCCTTGATCTTGGTCTTGCGGATTGCCGGGTTGTCGACCATCTCGTAGTACTTCTCGCTGACGGAGATGTCGGCGAACGGCACCCCGTAGAACCTCTCGACGTCGTAAGGCGAGAACAGGTACATGTCCTCGTTCTTCTTCGCCAGCTCGAAGGTGATGTCGGGGATCACCACGCCCAAGCTCAGCGTCTTGATCCGGATCTTCTCGTCGGCGTTCTCCCGCTTGGTGTCCAGGAAGCGGTAGATGTCGGGGTGGTGGGCGTGCAGGTACACCGCACCAGCACCCTGACGGGCGCCGAGCTGGTTGGCGTAGGAGAACGAGTCCTCCAGCAGCTTCATGATCGGAATGACGCCGGAAGACTGGTTCTCGATGTTCTTGATCGGGGCGCCGTGCTCACGAACGTTGCTCAGCAGCAAGGCGACTCCCCCGCCACGCTTGGACAGCTGCAGGGCGGAGTTGATCGATCGGCCGATCGACTCCATGTTGTCTTCGATGCGAAGCAGGAAACAGCTGACCGCCTCGCCACGCTGCTTCTTGCCGGAGTTCAAGAATGTCGGGGTGGCCGGCTGGAAGCGGCCGTCGATGATCTCCTCGACCAGTTGCTCGGCCAGCTTGGTGTCACCGGCGGCCAGGGTCAGCGCCACCATGCACACCCGGTCTTCGAACCGCTCAAGGTAACGCTTGCCGTCGAAGGTCTTCAGCGTGTACGAGGTGTAGTACTTGAAGGCCCCCAAGAAGGTGGGGAACCGAAACTTCTTGGCGTAGGCCCGATCCAGTAGAGACTTGACGAAGTTGCGCGAGTACTGGTCGAGCACCTCGCGCTCGTAGTACTCCTTCTGGATCAGGTAGTCGAGCTTCTCGTCCTGATTGTGGAAGAACACCGTGTTCTGGTTGACGTGCTCCAAGAAGTACTGGCGGGCGGCCAGCACATCCATGTCGAACTGGATCTTGCCCTCGGCGTCGTACAGATTGAGCATCGCGTTGAGCGCGTGGTAGTCCAGCTCGCCCACCGGAACGCTGCGAGTGGTCGGGGTTACCTGCTCTGCAGTTGCAGCGGTTGGTGGCATGCCTCGTCCTTCCAGAAATCAGCCAAACCCGCGCGGACGGCTTGTACGTCCTCGTCGGTTCCCATCAATTCGAATCGATACAGGTACGGCACCCCGCACTTGCGCGACACCACATTGCCCGCATAGCAGAACTCCGCACCGAAGTTGGTGTTGCCGGCGGCGATCACGCCGCGCAGCAGCCCCCGGTTGTGTTCATTGTTCAAAAAAGCGATGACCTGCTTGGGCACGTAGCCGCCCTCGTTCATATCGGGCTGCTGACGTCCGCCGCCGTAGGTCGGCAGGACCAATACGTAAGGGTGGTCGACTTCGATGCGCCCGTGCAGCGGGATCCGGATGGCCGGCAGGCCCAGCTTCTGCACGAAGCGGTGGGTGTTCTCCGACACCGAAGAGAAATACACCAGGCTGCATCGCGAATCCGCAGACATGGCGACCCCCTTCAGCTCTCAGTCAGACCCCACCCGTACCCGACCGACGGCCGGCCTACGCGCTCATCGCTGTCTGCGACAGCGCCTTGATCCGGTCCGGCCGGAATCCCGACCAGTGCTGGTCTCCGGCCACCACGACCGGGGCCTGCAGGTATCCCAGCGCCATGACGTAGTCACGGGCGTCGGGGTCCAGCGAGATGTCAACCTTCTCGTAAGCGATGCCCTGCTTGTCCAGCGCCTTGTAGGTGGCGTTGCACTGCACGCACGCGGGCTTGGTGTAAACGGTGACGCTCATGGCGGCAGGCTCCTCAGCGAATCGTCGACAACGAGTTGGATGACGGATCGTGCACTACGTTCAACGGGCCGCCAGGACGGTGCGTTCCCCAGTTCCGCAGCCGTGGCAGAGCACCGAATAGGTGCCGGCTGCCGCGGCCCGACTAACTGGACGATCCCGGGCCTGTCGGTCCTCCGAACACTACACCTAGTGGTCATCCCTTGGGGTCAATACTAGATGTTCTGAACAACATTGTTGAAATTCGCTGGTCGTAAGCTTGCGCCAGCATCCACGTCGGCGTGTCGCATCTCACATTCGAACGACTTTCTGCTCATACCCGCAGGTCTACCACCAAGCACCGACAAGTCGCGGGCCGAGCAACCCATCGGCGACCGTCCAGCAAAGCTTCCCGAGCCAGGGTTCAGCGCATATCGGCAGGTGCGGCTGCCGACGGATTCGCCGCAGGGAACCGAGCCCGCCCCCGGGCACCTCGCTGCCGACGACCGCCACCCACGCCCAGCAGCGCCGGGACCAGCGACACCACGATGACCGCGGCAGAACCGGGTCGAGTTAGGCCCGGGCTGACCCGATGCCACCCAGCAATACCCCAGCAAAGGAAGGCCCGCGGGGCAGGCAAGAACGCCCGATCCTCGGCGCCCGGGCCGCCGGACAGATCTGCTGACCACGCCCACCGCGTCGGAGGCGCGCGATAACCTGCCGGGCATGCTTACCACGCTGGCGGTACGCGGCTACCGCTCCCTGCGTGAGGTGGTGCTGCCACTGCGTCCGCTCACGGTCGTCACCGGGGCCAACGGCACCGGCAAGTCGTCGCTGTACCGGGCGCTGCGCCTGTTGGCCGACTGCGGGCGTGGTGAGGTGATCGGCTCGCTGGCTCGCGAGGGTGGTCTGGAATCGGTGCTGTGGGCCGGCCCCGAACAGCTCGGCGAAGCACGCCGCAGAGGAGGCGCTCAGGGCAGCGTGCGTACCCGACCGGTCTCACTCGAGATGGGATTCGCCTCTGACGACTTCGGCTACCTGGTTGACCTGGGGTTGCCACAGTCTCCCGGTGTCGACTCGGCGTTCACGCACGATCCGGAGATCAAACGCGAGATCGTGTTCGCCGGGCCGGTGCCGCGACGCGGCGCCACCCTGGTGAGCCGTATCCGGGCATTTGCGCAGTCCAGCACGGACTCCGGCGTCGAGGAACTGTCGCGGACCCTGCCCACCTATCGCAGCGTTCTCGCCGAATTCGCCCACCCCGCGGCGCATCCGGAACTCGCCGCGGTCCGTGATCGGTTGCGGGACTGGCGTTTCTATGACGGTTTCCGGGTGGATTCGGGCGCACCGGTGCGAAGGCCGCAGGTGGGTACCCGCACCCCGGTGCTCGCCGGTGACGGCGTCGATCTGGCGGCGGCGGTGCAGACCATCATCGAGTCCGGTGACGACGAGTTGGACCGTGCGGTCGCGGCCGCGTTCGACGGGGCGACGCTGTCGGTCAGCTCCCAGGACGGCATGTTTGACCTGCAGCTGCGCCAACGGGGCATGCTGCGGCCGCTGCGTGCCGCCGAGCTGTCCGATGGCACACTGCGCTTCCTGCTGTGGGCCGCCGCCCTGCTGAGCCCGCAGCCGCCGTCACTGATGGTGCTCAATGAGCCCGAGACGTCGCTGCATCCGGACTTGGTGGCGCCCCTGGCCGAACTCATCCGCGCTGCCGCCGCCCGAACACAAGTTGTGGTTGTCACCCACGCGCGCAGCATGCCGCAACTGCTGTCTGCCGTGCCTGTCGCCGATGCCGATCGAGGCGACACCGCGGAAATCGAGGTCTACAAAGACTTCGGCGAGACGCGCATCGCCGGCCTGGGGCTGCTCAACACCCCGGCGTGGGACTGGGGCGGTCGCTGACGTCTGAGCGGCTCACGAGCTGCGCAACGACTCCCGCGACGGCCGCAGCGCCCGGCTGAACAGCACGTTGGCCTGCCGCATGGCCACGCTGTAGGGCAGCCAGGCCAGCCGCTTGAACGCATACAGCGCCCGGATGTCGCCGGAGGTGTAAACCAGGTAACGGTTGCGTGCCACCCCGGCCAGGATCTTGTCCGCCGCCTTCTCCGGCGACACGGCATGACCGGCAAAACGGCCCACCCATTTCTCCACGTTCGGATCCTCGCGGTCCACGCCGGCGATCTCGACGGTGTGGACCAGTCCGGTCTTGACCGCACCCGGAACCACCACCGACACCCCGATCTTGTGACGGGCCAGGTCGAAGCGCAGTACCTCCGACACACCGCGCAGGCCGTACTTACTGGCGGAATAGGCCGCATGCCAGGGCAGGGCCACGATTCCGGCCGCCGAGGACACATTGACCAGGTGGCCGCCGCGGCCACCGGCCACCATCGGCGGCAGGAACGACTCGATGACGTGGATCGGCCCCATCAGGTTGATGTCGACCATCTTTCGCCACTGCTGATGGGTCAACCGGTCGACTGTCCCCCACGCCGACACCCCGGCGATGTTCATCACGACGTCCATGGGCTCGTGACGCGCATGGATGTCGGCGGCGAAGGCTGCGACAGCGTCGTAGTCCGCGACGTCGATCGCCCGGTGCTCGGGCACCAGCGCGCCCAGAGCACGTGCGTCGGCGACCGTTTCGGCCAGGCCCTCGGCATTGCGGTCGGTCAGGTACAGCTCGGCACCATGCTCAGCCAGCCGCAACGCGGTGGCCCGTCCGATCCCGCTGGCCGCTCCGGTGATGAAGCACCGCTTGCCCCGGTAGTACTGCGCTACGCGTGTCATGGGTGCAGACGATACCGGCGGCACCGCGCAATGCCGCGTCGATCCCCCACTGGGGCCCGGACGCGATGCGCTAGCTCCTGCGGCCGCCCCACAATGCATTGCGCCACAGCGCCTCGAGCACCGGTACGCCGCGGCTCACATCGCCGTCGGGTCCTACGAAGGCACTGTCGCCGGACAGCATGTAGGCAGTGGTCGCGCCCAGGGTCCGCACCAGGGCGGGGATGTCGTCGCTGATCGGGTTCGCCGTTCCGGCGGCGAGCTCGTCCTCGATCACGGCGACGATCTGGGTGATCACCGCATCGATCTGAGCGTCCAGCAGCTCCCGGATCTCGGCGTCACTGTTGCGCGCCATGTTGCACGCCGACATCACCGGATCATTGTGGGCGTAGACCGCTGCCGCGCTGCCCACCATGCGCTGGGCGAACGCCTCCGCCGATTCGTCGGCGCCCCGCGGTGCGAAATAGTGCGTCAGCTCTTCGAGCTCGTGGGTGGCCTCCGCCAGGATGTGGGCGAGCACGGCGTATTTGGAGTCGAAGTAGAAGTAGAACCCCGAGCGCGCCACCCCGGCCCGGTCGCTGATAGTGCTGACCGACAGTTCTGCGAAGGGTTTCTCCTCCAGCAGTTCCCGTACCGCCTGCACAATCGCCTGGCGTTGCTTGTCGCCCCGTCGCAACGGCAGATCGTCGGGAGCCCGCTCTCCCTCGTCAACCTCACTACTCACCTTTGCACCTTGCACCACGCCGAGCCGGATTCAAACTTGACAGGCGTCAAACTTACTTCAAGGATTAGGGCCGAGTGACGGTTACCACAACCTTTCCAGGCATCTAGAGGAGCGTCTGTGACCACCATCAGCACCCCGCGTTACCTGCTCGACCAGGCAAAACGCCGGTTCACCCCCACCGTGAACACGATCCCCGGCATGGGTCTGATCGAAAAGCGGCTGATGAAGGTCGACTGGCCGCAGCACACCCTGGCAGAGCCGCCCGCGGGCAGCGGCCTCAAACCCGTCGTGGGCGACTCCGGCCTGCCGCTGCTGGGCCACATCATCGAGATGTTCCGCCAGGGCCCCGATTTCCCGCTGCACCTCTACAACACCCGCGGCCCCATCACCTTCGCCGACTCGCCGATCCTGCCGTCGATCGTGGCGCTGGGTCCCGACGCCACCCAGACGATCTTCACCAACAAGAACAAGGATTTCTCGCAGAAGGGCTGGCTCCCGGTGATCGGGCCGTTCTTCAACCGCGGCCTGATGATGCTGGAATTCGACGAGCACATGGCGCACCGGCGGATCATGCAGTCCGCCTTCACCCGGCCCCGGCTGGCCAGCTACGTCGAAGACATTGACCGGGTGGCCTCGGCGATCGTGGCCGACTGGCCCACCGACGACAACCGCTTCCTGGTGTACCCGGCGATGAAGGAGCTGACGCTCGACGTCGCCTCGGTGGTGTTCATGGGCCACGAGCCGGGCAGTGACCACCAGTTGGTCACCAAGGTCAACCGTGCCTTCGAGCAGACCACCCGGGCCGGGGGCGCGATCATCCGCACCGGCGTGCCGCCGTTCAAGTGGTGGCAGGGCCTGCAGGGCCGCAAGGTGCTCGAGGACTACTTCGTGGAGCGCGTCAAGGAGCGCCGCAAGGTCGAGGGCACCGACATGCTCACCGTGCTCTGCCACACCTCCGACGAGGACGGCAACAGCTTCTCTGACACCGACATCGTCAACCACATGATCTTCTTGATGATGGCCGCCCACGACACCACCACCTCGACGGTGACCACGATGATCTACCACCTGGCCGCACACCAGGACTGGCAGGACCGGGCGCGCGACGAGTCGACCCGTCTGGGCGACAGCCCGCTGGACATCGAGTCGCTGGAGAAGCTGGAGACCCTCGACCTGGTCATGGACGAGTCGCTGCGACTGGTGACGCCGCTGCCGTTCAACATGCGCCAGGCGGTGCGCGACACCGACCTGCTGGGCCACTTCGTGCCGGCCGGTACCAACATCGTGACCTGGCCGGGAATGAACCACTGGCTGCCCGAGCTGTACACCAACCCGCGCCAATTCGACCCGGAGCGGTTCCTCGAGCCGCGCTCGGAGCACAAGAAGCACCGCTACGCCTGGGCCCCGTTCGGTGGCGGCGCGCACAAGTGCATCGGAATGGTGTTCGGCCGCCTCGAGATCAAGACGGTGCTGCACCGGTTGCTGCGCCAGTACCGGATCGAGCTGGCCCACCCGGGCTACCAGCCGCGCTGGGACTACGGCGGCATGCCCATCCCGATGGACGGGATGCCGATCGTGCTGCGCCGGCTCTAGTTCCCGCACCCGGCGCATCAGCTCCTGACACGCCCGCGCCCCGCGGCTCGGGACTTCGCACATCGCCACGCTGCGATCAGCCTTGACAGTCGTCAAGTTTGACCCAAAGATTGGCGAAAGTGACGGGCGCCACAGCCCGTCGGGCGCGTCAAAGGAGCGTCAGTGACGACGATCAGCACGCCGCAGTACCTGATCGACCAGGCCAAGCGCCGGTTCACGCCGTCGTTCAACAACTTCCCCGGTATGGGGGCGCTGGAAAAGCGGCTGTTGAACACGGAGTTCCCGGAGAAGAAGCTCGCCGAGCCGCCCCCGGGCAGTGGCCTCAAGCCGGTCGTCGGCGACTCCGGGCTGCCCATCCTGGGGCACATGATCGAGTGGCTGCGCGGCGGCCCGGACTACCTGATGCGCCAGTACCACACGCACGGCCCACTGTTGTTCGGTGATTCGCCCGTCTTGCCCACCGTCGCAGCGCTGGGACCCGATGCGACACAGGCCGTCTACTCCAACCGCAACAAGGACTATTCGCAAAAGGGATGGGTCCCGGTGATCGGGCCGTTCTTCAAGCGGGGGCTGATGCTGCTCGACTTCGAGGAACACCTGTTCCATCGCAGGATCATGCAGGAGGCATTCGTCCGCCCCCGCCTGGTCAACTACGTCGAACAGATCGACCGGGTCGCCTCCCAGGTGATCGCCGACGACTGGATCACCGACGACCCGCGCTTCCTGCTCCACCCAGCGATGAAGGAACTCACCCTCGACATCGCCGCGCTGGTGTTCATGGGGCACGAGCCCGGCACCGACCATGACCTGGTCACGAAGGTCAACAAGGCGTTCACCACGACCACCCGCTCCGGCAACGCAGTGATCCGAACCAGCGTGCCGCCGTTCGCCTGGTGGCGTGGCCTCAAGGCCCGCGCGCTCCTGGAGGACTACTTCACCGCCCGGGTCCAGGAGCATCGCGGCAAAGAGGGCGAGGACCTCCTCACCGCGCTGTGCCATGTCGAAGACGAGGCGGGCAACCGGTTCTCCGACACCGACATCGTCAATCACATGATTTTTCTGATGATGGCAGCCCACGACACGTCGACGTCGGCAGCCACCTCCATGGCCTATAACCTCGCCCGCAACCCGGAATGGCAGCAACGCTGCCGTGACGAATCGGACCGCCTGGGCGACGGACCGCTCGACATCGAGTCTCTGGAGAAGCTGGAATCGCTCGACTTGGTGATGGACGAATCGATCCGCCTGGTGACGCCGGTGCAGTGGGCTATGCGCCAGACCGTCCGCGACACCGAACTCCTGGGCTACTTCCTGCCCAAGGGCACCAACGTCATCGCCTACCCCGGGGTGAATCACCGTCTTCCTGAGTTGTGGACGGATCCAATGAAATTCGACCCGGACCGGTTCACCGAACCCCGTAGCGAGCACAAGCGGCACCGCTATGCGTTCAGCCCGTTCGGCGGCGGTGCGCACAAGTGCATCGGCATGACCTTCGGCCGCCTCGAAGTCAAGGCGATCATGCACCGGCTGCTACGGCGGTACCGGCTGGAGTTGCCGCATCCCGGCTATCAGACCCGCTGGGACTACAGCGGCATGCCCGTAGCGGCGGACGGAATGCCGATCGTCTTGCGCCGGCTCTAGTTCCGGACGCCGCCCGCAGACGTCGCTCCCCCTGCGGTCAACAGCCGATTGACGCACGTGACGACGGCATCCACCGCCGACGCCCCGGCGTCGGGCGCGAAGCCCACCGCCCAGGCCGTCGATCGACCGTCTGACCCGTGGATAAAGGTTGCTATCTCGTTGCCGCAATGGAGTTGATGGAATCCCAGAATCTCCAGTGTGATTCCACGCGCGTACAGCATCTCGGTGAGCGCGGCCAGCGGGCCGTGCGCCGCTGCGGTGCACGTGCCGATCCGGTCTCCGATGGCGATCGTCGCCTGATAGGTGCGGCCCGCCAGACCCAGCCGTGCCGCCGGGCGATCGGCGTCCAGGCAGCGCCACCGGCCCAGCCGCAGCGGTCCTGCACAGCGCCCATAGCTGGCCACGAAACCGTCCCACGTGAGCTGGGCACCCGGGTCGCGCAGTTCGCGAGGGAGTCGGGTGTCGAACCGGTCTGCGAAGGATGTGTTGGCCATGGTGCGGTCTTTTCTGCTCGAAGAGAGCGACCGACGGGTAGCAGCTTCCGACCCACAGCGGGGAGTCGGTCTGGATCAGACCCCGCTGCGGGTGCTGGCTACTACGATTGGATAACGCATGATGTCCCCAAGGCTAGTGGTGTTGCCGCTCGCCGTCCAACGCATTTATGGACTGGCATCGAGATCGATATCAATTCAAGATCCGGCGGGCCACGTTGGTGGTCACCAGGTCCAGCAGTTCGTCGGCGCGGCCGGCCAGGATGGTCCGGATCGCGTAGAGCGAGAAGCCTTTGGCCTGCTCAGCGGTGATAGCCGGCGGGATGGAGAGTTCCTGGCGGGCGGTGACGACATCGACGACTGCCGGCCCGTCGTGGGCGAACGCCTGGGCCAAGGCCGTTTCCAGATCGGCGGGCCGCTCCACCCGACGACCGAACATGCCCAGGGCGGTGGCGACAGCACCGAAGTCGGGATTGTCCAGCTCGGTACCGAAGTTGACGATGCCGGCCGCCTTCATCTCCAGTTCGACGAAGTTCAACGACGAATTGTTGAAGACGATCACCTTGACCGGCAGCCGATTCTGCATCAGGGTCAGCAGCTCTCCGAACAGCATCGCCAGGCCGCCGTCGCCGGCGAAGGCGACAACCTGGCGTTTCCGGTCGACGGACTGCGCGCCGATCGCGTGCGGCAGCGCGCATGCCATGGTGCCGTGGTTGAACGACCCGATCAATCGTCGTCGCCCGTTCATGGTCACGTAGCGCGCCGCCCACACCACCGGGGATCCCACGTCAACGGTGAACACCGCGTCATCTGAGGCCAGCCGATCAGCAACCGCAGCAACATATTCGGGCCGTATCGGCGTGCGGTCTCGATCGTTGGACGCCAGCGAGTCGAGTCGCTGGCGGGTCTTGCGGTAGTGCTTGAGCGACCTTTCCAGGTGACTGCGGTCGTTCTTAGCCGTCAGCAACGGCATCAACGCGGCCACCGTGTCGGCAACCGTGCCGAGCAGTCCGAGATCGATCGGGGTGCGTCGGCCCAGGTTTCGACCGCGGATATCGACTTGGATGATCTGCGCACGTTCGGGATAGAACTGCTGGTAGGGAAAGTCGGTGCCGAGCATCAGCAACACATCGGCTTCCCGGATCGCCTTGTATCCCGAGGCAAAACCCAGCAGTCCGGTCATGCCGACGTCGTAGGGATTGTCGTATTCGATGTACTCCTTGCCGCGCAATGCGTGCACGATCGGCGCTGCCAAGGTGTGCGCCAGCTCAATCACCTGGTCATGGGCGCCGGCCACCCCCGCACCGGCCAGAATGGTGATGTTGGCGGCGGAGTTGAGCATGGCCGCGGCCGCCCGCAGCCCCTGGTCGTCGGGGCGGCAGACCGATCCGGTGGGTCGCACCGGGCGCGTCCCCCAGGCGGTCTCGTCGAGGTGGTGACTCAAGATCTCGCCCGGCACCACCACGACGGCGACACCGTTCTCCTCCACCGCCGCACGCATGGCCAGCTCCAGGATCCGCGGCGCCTGCTCGGGTGTGCTGATCAGTTCGCAGTAGACGCTGCACTCACGAAACAGGTTCTGCGGATGAGTTTCCTGGAAGTAGTCGGAGCCGACCTCGGCCAGCGGGATGTGGGCGGCGATCGCCAGCACCGGCACCCGGCTGCGCTGCGCATCGAACAGTCCGTTGATCAGGTGCAGGTTGCCCGGTCCACAGCTACCGGCACACGCCGCCAGACCACCGCGCAGCGCTGCCTCCGCAGCGGCCGCGAACGCAGCGGTCTCCTCGTGGCGCACCTGTTCCCAGCCGAAGTCGCCGGCCCGGCGGATCGCATCGGTGAGCCCGTTGAGACTGTCGCCGGGTATCCCAAAGATGCGCTGCACCCCGCTGCGTTGGAGAACGGTGACGACATGGTCTGCGACGGTTGCCATTTCGCGCCCTCCTCACCGCGAGCGAGCGTGCGCACAGTGCCAGCTCGGGCGGCGTGTCGTGGTGCAAACACGCCCGCTCGCGTCGTATGTGAAGAAACGCTACTTGATCAGCGGGTCACGGGGCATGCCCAGAATCCGCTCGGCGATCTGGTTACGCGTCACCTCCGAGGTGCCGCCGGCGATCGCGATGCCGCGCGCGCCCATCACCATCCGGCCGGCCAATGCGCCCGGCCCATCCTCCAGGGCGACGGCGGGACCCAGCAACGCCGCTCCGATGGCCGCACCGTCACCCATGTGCTCGGCGAGCTTGAGTTTGGTGACGTTGCCCTCGGGTCCGGGGCCGGCTCCGGCGATGCTGCGCGCCACCCGGCGCAGGTTCAGCAGCCGCAACGCGTGCTCGTCGGCGACGAACCGGCCGATCCGCACCGAGGCGTCAGCCACCGCATCGGGGTGTTGCTGGGCCAGCGCGATCAGGTGCTTGTCGACGCCCGCGGTGAAGCCGCCGCCACCGCCGATGCTGACACGCTCATTGCCCAGGGTGGCACGGGCTACCTTCCAGCCCTCGTTGACTTCGCCGACGACGTCCTCATCGGGAACGAAGACGTCGTTGAAGAACACCTCGTTGAACTCCGACCCACCGGTGATCTGACGCAGGGGCCGCACCTCGACGCCGGGCGCCTTCATGTCGATGATCACCATGGTGATGCCGGCATGCTTGGGGACCTCGAAGTCGGTGCGTACCGTGGCCAGACCGCGGCGGCACAGGTGCGCACCGGAGGTCCACACCTTCTGCCCGTTGATCTTCCAGCCGCCCTCGACCCGAGTGGCCTTGGTCTTGACCGCGGCGGCGTCCGAGCCGGCGCCGGGCTCGGAGAACAGCTGGCACCAGATCTCCTCCTGGCGCAGCGCCTTCTCCACGAACCGCTCAATCTGCCAGTCGGTGCCCTGCTGGATCAGCGTCAGGATCACCCAGCCGGTGATCGAGTAGTCGGGCCGCTCGATGCCGGCGGCACTGAATTCCTGCTCGATCACCAATTGCTCGATGGCATCGGCGGCCCGGCCCCACGGCTTGGGCCAGTGCGGCATCACGTAGCCGGTCGCGATCAGGCGGTCCAGCTGGTCTTCGGCGGGCAGCGCCGCGATCTCGGCGGCGTCGGCGTGGATCTGGCTGCGCAGCTCCTCGGCTTCGGGCGGCAGGTCCAGGCTGTTGCCCCTGGTGATGCCGGCCGCGGCGCTCGCGTAGACGGCCAGGGCCGGTGCGTCACCGCCGAACAACGCCTGCACCGTCAGGGCCCGGCGCAGCTGCAGGTGGGCGTCATGCTCCCAGGTGTAGCCGATGCCGCCGTGCACCTGAATGTTGAGCTCGGCGTTGCGCACGTAGGCGGGGAACGCCAGCGTCGCGGCGACCGCGGCAGCCAGCCGGAAGGCGTACTCGTCCTCACCGTCGGCCCGGGCGGCATCCCAGACCGCGGCGATTGCCGATTCGGTGCCGACCAGCATGTTGGCGCAGTGGTGCTTGATCGCCTGGAACGTGGCGATGGGGCGACCGAACTGTTCGCGCACCTTGGCGTACTCGACCGCCGAATCGGTGCAGTCAGCCGCACCGCCGACTGCTTCGGCGGCCAGCAGCACCCGGGCGCGGGCCAGCGCGGACTCGCGCCCCCCGGTCACGATGTCGTCGGCGCTGACTGCCACACCGGTCAGCGTCACCCGACCGGACCGGCGAGTCGGGTCGAGGTTGCCGGGCACCTCGACGTTGATCCCGGCCCGGTCCCGCTCGAGCACCAGCACGTCCTCGCCGGCGGCCAGCAGCAGCACATCGGCCAGCCCCGCACCCAGCACCACCCCGGCGTCACCGGAGGCCGTGCCGCCGTCGAGGACGACGTCACCGCCCAGCCCCACCCCGGCGGTCACCGAACCGTCGATAAGCCCGGGCAGCAGGCGAGCCTGTTGCTCGGCGGTGCCGGCGGCGGCGATCACCGCCGAAGCGATGACGGTCGGAACGAACGGGCCGGGGGCCACCGCCCGGCCCAGCTCCTCGATCACCACAACCAACTCGGGCAGCCCGAAGCCGGATCCGCCGTGCTCCTCGCCGATGTGCAGGCCCAGCCAGCCCAGCGAGGCCAGCTCGGACCAGAACGGGGGCCGAGTCTCCTCGTCGGCGTCCAGCAGCGCGCGGGCCGCCGAGCGGGCCTTCTGCGCGGTCAAGAATCCGCGGGCCACCTCGGCAAGTTCGCGGTGGTCGTCGGTCAGTCCAATGCCCATGGGGATATCTCCTGGATTTCGTTTACTTGGGGGCGAACCGCTGCCCGGCGTCGAGCCGCAGGCATTGTCCGTTGAGCATGGGGTTGTCGACGATGGCGGCAACCAGTTTGGCGAACTCCTCGGGCCGGCCGAGTCGCTTGGGGAACGCAGCGTCCTTCGTCAGGGCGGTGGCGAACTCTTCGGGGATGCCCTTGGTCAGGCCGGTGGCGAACAGGCTCGGCGCGATCGCCAGCGCCCGGATGCCCACCGAGCCGAGGTCGCGAGCCATGGTCAGCGCCATCCCGGCGACGCCCGCCTTGGCGGCGGTGTAGGCGACCTGGCCGATCTGGCCCTCGAAGGCCGCGATGGACGCCGTGTTGATGATGACCCCGCGCTCTTCGTCTTCGGGCTCGTTGGTGCTCATGTGCGCGGCGGCCAGCCGGTTGATGTTGAACGTGGCGATCAGGTTCAGGTCGATCACCGCGCGGAAGGACTCCAGGTCGTGCGGACCGGACTTGGACAGCGTGCGCTTGGCGATACCACCGCCGGCCGTGGTGACGATGACGTGTAACCCGCCCAGGCCCTCGACCGCGGCGGCCAGAGTCTTCTCCGTGGCGTCGAAGTCGGTGATGTCCACCGGGTAGAAGGCGCCGCCGAAACCTTCGGCGACCTGCTTGCCCTCCGAGCCTTCCCGGTCGAGCACCGCAACGTCCGCCCCGCCGGCAGCCAGCAGCTCGGCGGTGGCGCGGCCCATTCCGGAGGCGCCGCCGACGATGATGGCCTTCTTACCGTTGATGTCCATGCACACTCCCTCGCCACTGTTACGGAGAATCTAGTAGTTGAGAATCTAGGACAAGTTATCGTTCCGCTCGGAATCCGCTGCCCCTCGGGCACCAATTAGGCCTCAAGGAGGTACCCGTGGCCGCTCCGTCGGCACCAGTCGAGCGACACGACGGGCCGGTGACTTATGTGCACACCGACCCGGAGTTGCCCGCGGTGGCGGTCATCGACCGCTCCCCCATCTCGACACGGCACAAAGTGGTGTTCGGCGCGTTGGCGGTCGCCGGCGCGGTGGCTTGGGCATCGATCGCGTTCGCCCGCGGCGAGTCGGTGAACGCGGTGTGGTTCGTGGTCGCCGCGGCATGCACCTACATCTTCGGATTCCGTTTCTACGCAAGACTTATCGAGCGCAAGATCGTGCGTCCGCGCGATGACCACGCCACGCCTGCCGAAATCTTCGAGGACGGCACCGACTATCTGCCCACCGATCGGCGGGTTCTCTTCGGCCACCATTTCGCAGCCATCGCAGGCGCGGGCCCACTGGTCGGCCCGGTACTGGCCACGCAGATGGGCTACCTGCCGGGAACCATCTGGATCATCATCGGCGCGGTGGTCGCCGGCTGCGTGCAGGACTATCTGGTGCTGTGGTGCTCGGTACGCCGACGCGGCCGCTCCCTGGGGCAGATGGCCCGAGAGGAACTGGGCCCGATCGGCGGCGCCGCCGCGATAGTCGGCGTGCTGGTCATCATGGTCATCCTGATCGCGGTGCTGGCACTGATCGTGGTGCGCGCGTTGGCCGTCAGTCCCTGGGGCGTGTTCTCCATCGCGATGACGATCCCGATCGCCCTGTTCATGGGGTTCTATCTGCGGTTCCTGCGTCCGGGCCGAGTGTCTGAGGTGTCTCTGATCGGAATCGTGGCGCTGCTGGTGGCTGTCGCGTCCGGCAGGTGGGTAGCCGAAACCTCTTGGGGTGCGGCATGGTTCACACTCTCACCGGTCACGTTGTCGTGGTGCATCATCGGCTACGGATTTGCCGCGTCGGTACTGCCGGTCTGGTTGCTGCTGGCACCGCGTGACTACCTGTCGACGTTCATGAAGGTCGGCACCATCGTCCTGCTGGCCGTCGGCGTCCTGATCGCCCGGCCGCTGATGGCCGCGCCGGCCGTGTCGGAGTTCGCCCGCACCGGCGAAGGGCCGGTGTTCGCCGGGTCGCTGTTCCCGTTCCTCTTCATCACCATCGCCTGCGGCGCGCTGTCGGGATTCCACTCGCTGATCGCCTCGGGCACCACCCCGAAACTGCTCGAAAAAGAGAGCCAGATGCGCCTGATCGGCTACGGCGGCATGCTCACCGAGTCTTTCGTGGCGGTGATGGCGCTGATCACCGCGTCGATACTGGACCAGCACCTGTACTTCACCCTCAATGCGCCGGTGGCCGCGACCGGCGGCACCGCCTCGAGCGCCGCCGCCTACGTCAACGGACTGGGACTCGGCGGTGCGCCGGTGTCCGCCGAGCAGATCACTGAGGCCGCCGCCGCGGTCGGAGAACAGTCCATCGTGTCGCGCACCGGCGGGGCCCCCACCCTGGCGCTGGGCATGGCCGACGTCTTGGGGCGTGCCTTCGGCGGGCCGGCGCTCAAAGCCTTCTGGTACCACTTCGCGATCATGTTCGAGGCGCTGTTCATCCTGACCACCGTCGATGCCGGCACCCGGGTGGCCCGATTCATGCTCTCCGACGCCCTGAGCAACCTGGGTGGACCGCTGCGCCGGCTGTCGAACCCCAGTTGGCGGATCGGGGCGTGGGCGTGCAGCCTGGCCGTGGTCGCCGGCTGGGGATCGATCCTGTTGATGGGCGTCACCGATCCGCTCGGCGGGATCAACACCCTTTTCCCATTGTTCGGCATCGCCAACCAATTGCTCGCCGCGATCGCGTTGACCGTGGTGACGGTGATCGTGATCAAGAAGGGCGCGGGAACCTCTGGCCTGAAATGGGCTCTGATTCCCGGCATTCCGCTGTTGTGGGATCTGACCGTCACGATGACGGCGTCATGGCAGAAGATCTTCTCCGGCGATCCGTCGGTGGGCTACTGGACGCAGCACTTCGCCTACCGGGCCGCAGAACGGGCCGGGGAAACGTCTTTCGGGTCAGCGGCCAATCCGGCGCAGTTGCACGATGTCATCCGCAACACCTTCATCCAGGGCACTTTGTCGATTGTGTTCGCCTCCCTGGTGGCAGTGGTGGTGGTGGCCGGAATTGTGGTGTCGCTCCGGGCGGTTCGCGGCGCGGCGTCGAGCGCTGAGTCGCCGCCGGTGCCATCGAAGAGATTCGCGCCGGCCGGGCTGATCCCCACGGCGGCCGAACAAAAGGTGCAGGAGCAATGGGACGCCCACTGCGTTCATTGACGCGAGCCGCTCGCCACGTCGGCTGGTACTGGGCATCGCTGTTGGGCGACAACCACTACCACCGTTACCTGGAATACCGGCGCCGTGCTCATCCCGGCGAACCGGTGCTCTCCGAGCGCGACTACTGGCGACGCCGTCATGACGGCGATCCGGGGGCGCGCTGCTGCTGACACCGCCGTGTCCAAACCTTAATGAAGCCTTGACCGTCTCGTGGGCATGTGCGCGAGGCTTATCGAGCTGAATCTCCCTACCATCAACGGCGATACCCAAGTTAGAAGATCGGGAAGGTATGCCGACGATGTGGACATCGGTGCGCTCAGCAATGGTGGTGATCGGGGTCGCGGTCACAACGCTCGTGACACCGACCGGAACGAGTGCGGCCGCGGCCATCCAACCGCCCGGCGCGGGGATCGCATCGATCCAGCCCGCGGCGGGCGCCGTGGTCGGTGTGGCACACCCGGTCGTAGTGACCTTCTCCGCGCCGGTGTTCGATCGCCAGGCCGCTGAGCGCACCATCGCGGTGCGGTCCACCCCGCCGATGACCGGACGGTTTGACTGGGTCGACGACACCGAGGTGCAGTGGATTCCCGACCACTACTGGCCGGCGCACAGCACCGTGGCGCTGTCGGTGGGCAAGCGATCTGTCGACTTCAGCACCGGCCCGAAGGTGGTTGGTGTGGCCAGCATCTCGGCACACACCTTCACCGTGACCGTTGATGGTGAGGAGGCCGGCCCGCTGCCCACGCCGCACCATCGCCCGCACTGGGGCGAAGACGGCGTCCTGCCCGCCACCATGGGCAAGGCCGAATACGAGACGCCGACGGGCCACTACACCGTGTTGGGCAAGGACCGCAAGGTCCTGATGGACTCCAGCAGCGTGGGGATCCCGATCGACTCTGAAGAGGGCTATCGCTTCGAGGTCGAGAACGCGGTACGCATCACCCGACGCGGGCTCTACGTGCACGCCGCACCGTGGGCACTGCGCTCACTGGGGCTGGAGAATGTCAGCCACGGCTGCATCGGCCTGAGCCCCACCGACGCGGAGTGGTACTTCGACCGGGTCAACATCGGTGACCCGGTGATCGTCGAGGAGTGACGGGGCCGCTGGGACGTTCGCTAGGACGTCCCAGCACTGCCGAATTCCACCGGCATCGAATCGATCCCGTTGATCCAGGGCAGCACGGACCGTGACGGGCGATCCAACTGGTGGATGTCGGGAATAAGGTCTGCCAGTGCACCGAAGATCAGATTGATCTGCATGCGGGCGAGGTTGGCGCCAATGCAGTAGTGCGCTCCTGGGGCCCCGAAACCCAAGTGGGGGTTGGGGCTTCGCAGGATGTCGAACTTGAATGGGTCGTCGAACACTTCGTCGTCGTAGTTGGCCGAACCGTAGAACATGCCGACGCGGTGTCCCTTACGGATCTGCACCCCACCGAGTTCGACATCACGTAACGCCGTGCGCTGGAAGGAGATGATCGGCGTCGCCCAGCGGACCACCTCATCGACCATGGTGGCCGGACGCTCTTCGACGTACAGCCGCCATTGATCGGGGTGGTCGAAAAACGCCAGCATCCCCTGCGAGGTGGCATTGCGGGTGGTCTCGTTGCCGGCCACCATCAGCATCATCACGTAGTAACCGAATTCCAGCGCGGTGAGCTCCTCGCCGTCGATGGTCGCGGTCACCAGGGCTGTCGCGATGTCATCACGCGGGTGGGCCTTGCGGGCTTCGGCCATCTGGTAGGCATAGCCCAGCAGCTCAGCGGCGGCTTGGGTCCCGTCGGCACCGGCCTCCTCTTCGCCGTTACCGCCGCCCACCAGCCGGTTGCTCCAGTCGAAGACCTGCTGACGCTCGTCTGCCGGCACCCCGATCAGCTCGCAGATGGTCGCCAACGGCAGCTGGGAGGCCACCTCGGTGACGAAATCGCCGGTGTTGTGCGCGGCGGCAGCGGTGACGATCTCGCGGGCCCGGCGGTCGAGCGAATCCCGCATGCCGGCAACCACTCGGGGCGTGAAGCCCCGCGAGACGATCCGGCGCAGTTTGGCGTGCTTGGGTCCGTCGAGGAACAGCATGATGTTGTCGCGGCTGGCATCGTGGAGCTCTTGATTGCTCGTGGTGTTCGTCCGGATCAGCGAGGTGTTCTCGTGCGAGGAGAACACCTCGTCCTGTAGCGACACCGCCCGTACATCGGCGTGCTTGGTGACCACCCAATAGCCCTCGTCCGGGTACCCGGATGCCCCGAAGGGTTGGGCGTTCCACCAGATCGGCGCGGTCCTGCGCAACAGGGCGAACTCCTCGTGCGGAACTCGCTCGCCGATGAGCGTGGGGTCGGTGAAGTCGAACCCCTCCGGCAGCAGGTGCTGTGTCTCGGTCATCGTGCTCCCTCTTCCCCTGCTGAGCGGTTGCCACGCCAAACCTGTACCGGCGCTGTCGATGTAGTCCTCAGCGCTCCGATGACCGCCTGCAGGACCGGATGGATCTCCCCGTCGCCGCCAGTGCTGCACGCCATGGTCCCTCTCGCAGCGCGATCGTATGCCACGAATCCGGCCGGAACTGAGCGATTTGAGGAACCGAGGAAAGCGGCCCGGTCTGGCACACTCGATCCGTGGCAGCTCCCACCACTGGCCTTCGGCGCCTCTACGGACAGGCCGAAGCGGTCCGCAATCGGGATGCGTTCTGAACGTGGCCGCCGCTGCGCCTCCACTACGCATCGCGGTACTCGACGACTACCAGGGCATCGCCGACACGGTCGATTGGTCACCCATCCCCCGACCCGTCGATCTGCTGGCGATCCGCGAGCACCTGCCTCCCGGTGACGAACTCATCGCCCGGCTGGCCGACCGCGAAGTGCTGGTGGCGATGCGCGAGCGCACGCCGATCGACGCCGATCTGCTGTCCCGGCTGCCGGCGTTGCGGTTGTTGGTCACCACCGGTCCGGTCAACGCCGCCATCGACGTAGCCGCAGCCCACCGGCTGGGCATCACAGTGTGTGGGACCGGCGGCATCATCGCGCCCACGGTCGAACTCACCTGGGCGTTGATCCACGCTCTGCAACGTCATCTGATCGATGCGGACGCGGCGCTGCGGGCCGGCCGGTGGCAGCAGAGCGTCGGCGCCGATCTGGCCGGTGCGACGCTCGCACTGGTGGGGCTGGGCCGCATCGGCCGACGGGTCGCCGCGGTGGGCCACGCCTACGGCATGCGGGTGACGGCGTGGAGTCCGCATCTGACACCCGAGCGGGCCGCCGAGGCCCAGGCGGAGCTGCTGGATCGGCGCAGTCTGTTCCAGACCGCCGACGTCGTGTCTCTCCATCTGGTGCTGTCCGAGTCGACCCGGGGACTCATCGGTCGTGATGACCTGGCCGCGATGAAGTCCAGCGCGATCCTGATCAACACCTCGCGCGGCGGGTTGATCGATGAGGCGGCCTTGATCGACGCCCTGCGTACCGGCCGGATCCGGGGCGCAGGGCTCGATGTCTACCACCAGGAGCCGCTGCCGGCCGGGCACCCCCTGACCGCGCTGGGCAACACGGTGCTGACCCCGCACCTGGGGTACGTGACCGACAACTGTATGAACGTGTTTTACCGCGATATCGTCGACGACATCGTCGGCTATTGTGCGGGCACTCCGCGCCGGCTGGTGAAACCGTAATCACGCCTTCCATTAACAGGATTCCGTCACAATTTCATCGCACTCGAATAACGGTTCGACAAATAAATTATCGTCGACAGGCTGGAAACTGTTCGCGTAATTGAAAAGGCCCGCGAACACAATGTTCGCGGGCCTTTTCGTTGCTGTCTTATTTGGTGCCGCCGGCCAGGCCGATAGGGGCACTGGCGGCATCTGTCGCCAATCCGGCGATAGGACTGGCCGCAGCGGCCCCGGCCGGTCCCGGCGCCACCACCGGGATGGGTGCCGGCATTCCGGGCACCACCGGAATCGGCGCGATCGGAATCGGGGCGACCGGACCCGGCAGCCCCATCGGCACCGGACCGGCAAGGGTCGTGAGGTCAGCAGCAGCAGGACCACAGGGCAGGCCTGTGCCGGCCACCAGGGTTGCGTCGGCCTCGCCGGGCACAGGTGCCGCACCGGCCACCGGGGCGACCACAGGCGCCCCGCCCACCGGCACCCCACCCACCGGCGCGCCCTCAGCGGACGACAGCGAGACCACGCCACCCGCACACACCGGCCCCCCAAGGGGCAGGTGCGCGACGGGAGCGGCACCCGCCTGGCCGCTGAAAATCAACCCGCTCGCACAAAAGCCGATACCGGCGAATATCGCTTTACCGAGTCTCCCGAGGCTCTTCACGTAAACTCCGATGATTAGTATCCAGTCCCCCCCGGACACGCAATCTTCTGACTGCAAAAAGAACCGTATCACAGCCGTGTAAGTTACCGCGGCAGCCAATTGACTCGTTAGTGTAACGATGCGACTCGAGGATTGTGACTCACTGTTTACCCAGTGGCCCGGTCGCAATTCCGCGCGGCCAGCGCGGGCCGACCGGGATGCCCATCGAAATGAGTGGAGCTAAGGGGACTCGAACCCCTGACCCCCACACTGCCAGTGTGGTGCGCTACCAGCTGCGCCATAGCCCCGCGTTGTCGTGCTCATCGAAGCTACACCACAGCCGTACCAAGGTTCAAAACAGCTCCGTCTTCACGCCGGATGCTGGGTCTGATGCAGTCCGTAGGGCACCGCGTCGAGCAGCGTCACCGTCACGGTGGCACCGCTGGGAACCTGGTAGGTGCGCTCCTCCCCGGGCCGTGCTCCGGCGATCGCCTTGCCCAGCGGTGACTGCGGCGAGTAGACCTCCAGCCCGCTTTGGTCGTCATCGCGCACCCCGAGCAGGAAGGTTTCGGTGTCTCCGTCGCTGTAGCGCACGGTGAGCACCATGCCGGGCTCGGCGACCCCGTCATCCGGCGGGTCCTGGCCGACCACCGCGACCGCCAGCAGGTCGTGGATCTGGTGAATCCGAGCCTGCCGAGCCTGTTGTTCCTCGATGTCTTCGCCGCCCGAGACAGACTGCGGCGCAGACAGTTCCGCCAACTCTGCCAGCAGTCGGTCCTTGGTCTGCTGGGTCATCCAGACGCCATGCGTTTCAGTCATCGACAGTTCTCCTTCACAACAGCAATTGATTCGAAAGCTCACCGACCCGAGCGGGTCAGCGCAAGGGATCGAGATCCCGCAGCACGGCCGACTGTTTGCCGGTGGTGATCTGCTCGGCCAGCAGTCGGCCCGTCACCGGACCGTGCGTCATACCCCACATACCGTGGCCACCGGCGACGTAGACGGTCCCCGGGCACACCTCCCCCACCAGGGGTCGCCCGTCGGGGCTGACCGGGCGTGGACCCACCCACACATCGGTGCGCTCATCCCAGCGGACACCGTCGAGCATGGGGCGGGCGGCGGCGACGATCGCTTCGACGCGGGCCGGGACGATCGGGGCGTCGGGATCGCCGAACTCCATGGTTCCCGCGACCCGAAGCCGGGCGTTCAACGGTGTGCACGCCACCCGCGCGTCGGGCAGGTAGATCGGCCCGGTGACCGGTCCGTCGACCGGCACCGAGAAGGAGTAGCCGCGCCCGGCCCGCACCGGCACACGAATCCAGCGCGCGGCCAGACGTGACAGCCAGGCGCCGCTGGCGATCACCGCCGCATCCGCCGTCAAAATCGTGCCGTCGCCGCTGGTCACGGCCACGCCACCACTTCGGGGCGATACGTCGGCGACGTCTTGGATGTGCAGGACGCCGCCGCGCTGCACCACCGCACGGCCCAGTGCCACCACGAACCGGCCCGGGTCGAGGAAGCGCTGGCCGTCGATCTGCACCCCGGCGGCAACGGCCGAGGACGCCAGGGGGACCCGCTCGGCCAGTGCGGCACCGGTCAGTTCGGTGCCGAACACCGGCCGGCCCGCCTCGGAGAACCGGCGCAACTCGTCGAGCAGCCGCTCGGCGTCGGCCGAGGTGCGGAAGATCGCGGTGATCGGGGCATCGGTGACCGGGGCGTCCACCCCGTTGGCGAGCAGAACGTCATAGGCCTCAATGCATTCCGCGCTCAGCGGAGCGTTGGCCCGGACCGCGCGGCGCCAGGCTGCCGGCCGACTGTTCGCGGCGAAGCGCGCCAAGAAACTCCACAGCTCCGGGCCGGCCTTGAGTGGTACCTGCAGCGGTGCGGTCCGGCTCAGCAGGGACCGCAGCCCGAAGCGCAGGTTGGCCGGCTCGTTGAGGGGAATCGCCAGTGCCGGGGAGATCCAGCCGGCATTGCCCCACGAGGAACCGGCTGCGACTCCGACACGGTCGACCACGGTGACTTCGACACCGCGCTCCTGCAGAAACCAGGCGGTGGACAAGCCGACCACGCCGGCACCCACCACGATCACCGACCGTGGCGCGCCGTCGATTCGGTCAGCCGCACCCATCACTCCATGATGCGACTGCCCTCAGAGACTCTGCTTGACCAATTCGCACAACGGTGGCGTCAGCGTTTGTCGAGTTCCGACATGTCCCCCGTCGCGAGCTCGATCATCGCCGCGAAGCGGGTCCGTGGATCCTCCAGCCCCAGCGGCGTGACCTCGGCCATCTTGCGCAGCCGGTAGCGGACCGTGTTCTCGTGCACCGCCAGCCGCTCGGCGGCGCGGGCCAGGTCGCCCTGAGCGTCGAGCCAGGCCCGCAGCGTGGCCACATAGGGGGTGTTGTGGGCCGCGTCGTGGCGGCGCAGCTCTGCGACCGGCCCGCGCGTCGGTACCCGGCCGGCCCGTGCCGCGGCGTTCAGCCGGCGCAGCACAATCTCGTCCCAGGCCTCGTCGTAGGCCGGCGGCACGTCCTCGGGTGGCCCGGCTTCGTGCAGCGCGAGGCACTCCTCGGCCTCGCGGCGCGCAGCAGCGAGTTCGGTCACCGTGGCAACCGCACTGATCCCGGCCCGCACGATGGCGTGCGGCGGTAGGGCCCCGGCCAGGCCGCACACCCACTGCCGGGCCACCGCGGCGTCCTCGGCCGGCAACAGGGTGTAAACGGTGTTGGCGGCCAGTGCACTTCGACCCGGACGCGACCAGCCGAATCCCGTGGTGACGGCCTCGAAAGCCAGCAGCAGCCCGGCGTGCGGCTGCGTGGCGATCTGGGTGTGCACGGCAATCACCCGCAGCGGGGCCTGTGGCAACCCCAGCCTGGCGATCAGGTCGCCAGCGTCGTCGGGATCGGTCTGCTCTTCCAAAAGCCGGGTCACCCAATCGGATTCGACCTGCCGCTCCAAGTCCGCGCTGGCCCGTGACCGCAGCATGTGCAGCGCCACCGTGCGGGCACCGTCGGCCAATGCGGTCAGCCGCTCGCCGCTCAACGGGTCCGGGCAGGCCACCCAAACCGCGCCCAACAGCTCCCGGCCGGCACGCACCGCCACCACCATCCGGCCGGTCAGGCCGTAATCCGGATCGGCGGCGACAAACAACGGCTCGTCGCGGGTATCCAAATGCGCTAAGACACCGCGCTTTTTGAACAGCTCCCGAAGCGGCCCGGATTCCTGCCGGTTGAGGATCGTCGCCGACCGCGCCGGGTCGGCATTGCGCTGTCCGCGCGAGTAGGCCAGCACCCTGCCCAGCTGATCTTCGATGGTGACCGCACCCGCGACCGCTTCGGCGAGACTGTCGGCCACGGCGAAAAGATCCGTTGGCCCGCGGCCCGATTCGGTCTCGCGACCTTCGAGGACCAGTCCGTAGACCACGGCCGCCAGCTCGCTCCACGACACCGCCGCGTCTACCACCAGAACGGCCAGCGACTCGCCCTCACCGGCGAAGGCGGTCTTGTCTTCGGCGTCGCGCACCAGAACGGCGACGGCCTTGGCGGCCACCGCCCAGCGCACCGCCTCCTTTACCGAACGGGCGCCGACCGCCAGCAAGACGTCGCCGACGACGACGCGCTCACCGGTCACCTCGTGCATCACGACGCTGCTCAGCTGCGTCGTCCTCGGGATGGAGCAGAACCTCAGCCGAACCCCGTAGCTGCCCACCACGTTGACCAGCCGGTCCAGTGTCACCATCAATCGAGCCTAGCCACGCCGTGTCGGCCGGCTCGCCGATCGGGTCGCTCGACCTTGTCTCCGGTGCCCACAGCCACGTGAGCGCCGCCACCAGCAACACCACACCGCTGACCGCAAAACCCCATTCGAAGGACATCCGCTCGGCGATCTGGCCGACCGCAAACGAACCCACGATCGAGCCCAAATCAGCCATCATCTGATAGGTCGCCACCGCCGTGCCCGCTCGGGCCTGGTTGCCGACCAGGTCGGAGATGACGGCCTGCTGGGGCGACCCGTAGATCCCGGAGGCCACCCCGGTCAGGTAGGCCACCACCAAGAACACCACCAGCGATGCGCTCACGCCCATCAGGACCGTCGTGACGCCCGATGCGGTCAGCCCCGCGATGAGCAGCCCCTTGCGGCCGATCCGGTCGGAGAGCTGACCGCTGGGCAACACCGCGCAGACGTTGCCGACCCCGACCACGGCCAGCGTCAGTCCGGCGAAGGCGGCGCCGCGGTCCAAGACTTCGGTGACGAACAACGGCACCAACGCGACCCGCAGACCGAATACCGACCACCCGGTGGCGAAGTTCGACAACAGCGCCGAGCGGTACGCGCGATTGCTCAGCGCCGTCCGCACCGACACCGTGGGCCCCGTCGACTCGGCCGCTTCGGCCAAATGCGAGTGGCGCAGGCTGACAAAGACGCCGGTGGCCGTCACGATCAGCACCGAACCGTAGAACAAGAACGGCGCGCTGAGGCCGAAACCTGCCGTAAGACTGCCCAGGACCGGTCCGCCCACCGTGCCCAGCAGGAACGCCGTGGCAAACAGCCCGGCTACTCGGCCGCGAGCGTCCTCCGGGCTGATCCGGATCATCAGGCCCACCGCGGCGATGAAGAACATCGTCGATCCCACTCCGCCGAGGGCACGGAAGAACAGCAGCTGCCCGTAGGTCTGCACGAAGGCGCAGGCCGTGGTGGACACCGAGACGATCAACAGGCCGGCCACGTAGACCCAGCGCTCGCCCAAGCGTTGAATGAGCAGACCGCTGACCGGCGCGAAGATCAGTCGCGTCAGGGCAAACGCGGTGATGAGGAAGGTCGTCGCGGAGATGCTCACCCCGAAGTGACGCGCATAGACCGGCAGTACCGGCGACACCAGGCCGTAGCCGAGCGCGATCAAGAAGTTCGCGACGAGCAGTACCCAGATCTCCCGCTGTAGCCGCGGCTGAGCGGCCGGGGAGTCGGTAGTCACCCGATAACTTTAGACAACCTCGGTAATCTGCGACCCGGGAGGCTTGATCATGAGCGACAGCATCGATGCGGCCAACGCCGGCGGCCCCGATCGCCGCTCGCCACGGCCCATACTGCTGCAGCTGTGGGAGCAGTGGGCCGCCGTCAAGCCGTTCGCCCTGGCCGGCGCCACCGCGATCGTGGTCGGTGGCGCCATCGCGGCCGCCATCGCGGCTCCGGCGCCCACCCGCCACGGGGTCTGGGCGGTGGCCTATCTGGTCCTCGTCCTCGGCGCGGGCCAGCTGGTTGTCGGGGCCGGCCAAGCACTGCTGCCGGTCACCTCACCGTCGAGGCGCGAGGCAACGCTGAGTGCCACGGCGTTCAACGTCTCCGGCGCCGCCATCGTGCTCGGCGTCGTCACCGACCACCTCACGGTGTTCTATGCGGGCTCTGCACTGCTGTTCGCCGTGCTCGCCTGGTTTCTCTACCGTGTTCGGCGCAGCACGCGGCGGGGCTGGGCCCCACTGGCCTACCGACTGTTCCTGGCGGCACTTGTGGTGAGCATTCCGATCGGCATGGCGATCACCACTTCCGGTCGCAGTCAGTCACTGGCGGCCAGCAGCTTGGCCAGCACGGCTGCCTGACTTACCTGCACATCGCGGCTCGCCGTCACCAAGGTGACAGTCGCCTTGCCGCGCGCCAGCGCGCGCAGGCCGGCGAGCCCGGTCGCCCCATTCGCGCTGCGCAGTTCGTGTTCGTAGCGGCTGACGAACTCGGCGAAACGCTCGGGCTGATGGTTGTACCAACGACGCAGGTCATCGGACGGCGCTGCGTCTTTGTACCAGTGCCCCACCCGCGGGTCGTCCTTGCGAAAGCCGCGCGGCCACACCCGATCGACGAGGATCCGTTCGCCGTCCTCAGCGCGGACTTCGTCGTAGACCCGGGCAATCCGGAATGTGGTTTTGGGACTCATACCCGAGGCTATCGCCGGCCGCGGCGCATGTCAGCCGTCACTGCCCCAGCCGCACGCCCGTCGAGTTAGCTTAGGCAATGCTATCTTTGCGCTTATTTGTCGGTCCGCTCAGAGGATTGGGTGTGGTGTGAACAGTGGCTGGATCGCCTCTCCTCCGGAGGTGCATTCTGCGCTGTTGAGCAGCGGGCCCGGCCCCAGCGCGCTGCTGGCGGCCGCCGGAGCCTGGTCGGCGCTGAGTGGCGAATACGCCGCCACGGCCACCGAACTGATCACCGTGCTGAGCGACGTCCGGTCAACGGCCTGGCAGGGCCCCAGCGCTGACAGCTACACCGCCGCACACGCGCCCTATCTGCAATGGCTGACACGCGCCAGCATCGACAGCGCACGCACCAACGCCCAATACGAAGTCGTCGCGGCGGCCTACAGCACCGCCCTGGCCGCCATGCCCACCCAAGTAGAGCTGGCGCTCAACCACACCACCCACGCCGTGCTGACCGCCACCAACTTCTTTGGCATCAACACCATCCCGATCGCAGTCAACGAAGCTGACTACGCCCGCATGTGGATACAGGCGGCCACCGTCATGGCGACCTACGAGGCGATCGCCGGCGCTGCCCTGGCGTCAGTGCCCGACACGGGCCCCCCGCCGCCGATCTTGGCCGCCGACACCGGACCCGGTGGCGACGACGAACCCACCGATCCGGTCGACGAGGCCGAACGCTGGTTCTGGTTCATCTTCTGGAACGTCGTCATCTGGTCGACGCTCCTGCACCTCGTATCGATTGCGGTGCGGATACCGATCGTGCTCCCGCTGATGATCAACGCCATCAATGACTACATCGCATCGATGCAGGCGCCGCCGGAGCCCGTCGTCGCGGAGCCCGCGCCCCAGCCCCTCCCCGTGGTGCAGCCGATCGTTGCCAGACCGGCTCACGAACCGGTCGCCGTCGCCGTCGGTGCCGGAAGCGCTCTCGCGGGATCGGCAGGGACGTCGTCGGCCGGCTCGGCCGGCACCACGAGCGCTGGGCCGGCCCCGCCGGTCGTCGGCGCCGAGATGCTGGGTTACTTGGTGACCGGCGGCCACGCCGAAGGCTTCGGGCCCACCCTGACCGATCACGACCAGTCCAAGGCGCCGGCCCCCGGCGTCGCGGCAGCGACCTCGGCTCGCGCCCCCGCGGCGCGCGCCCCACTGCGCGCCCGGCGGCGGCGCCGTACGCACATGAAGGAATATGCCGACGCCACCATGACGCTGGCCGTCGACGACAGCGAAATGCCCGCGGAGACAACGACACCCGCCTGCTCGGAATCCGGCGCGGGTGCGCTGGGATTCACCGGGACGACGCAGCGAGGCGATGCGAGAGCAGCGGGATTGGCCCGGTTGGGTGGCAGCACCCTCGATGCCGCACCCGCGGTACCACTGCTGCCCGAAACCTGGGATTACGACCCCGACGAGCGGGTGCCGTCCTAGCCACTGTGCCGTGGCCCCCCTCGCAAGGGAAATCCCTCTAGCCAACCCGCCCCCGCTCCGCCTACCGTCACAGGCAATCACTACGGATGTGTTGGAGGCATCGATGGCCGATCAGACGGCGGCGTCTTCTCATCGTTGGATCACCGGCTTGGCCGGCAGTGCGTTCAGGGCCGTCGCGATCGGGGCCACCGTCGCGGGGTTGTGCTACGCACCCATCGCCTCCGCGGATCCGGAGCCCTCAACCCAGCAGGAGCCGGCCGAGAACCAGCAGGACGAACAGCAGCAACAGGGGTTCTCCCCGCCACGACTCGACACCCCCAATAACAATTCCGCGAATAACCCCGCCAACAATGACGCCTCCAAGAAGGGCGACCTTTCAGACATCCACTGCTGGATGTACAGCACCGGTCCCGAATGGTTCCCGCCGGGCGCAATGCCCAGGCCGGGACTGCCCGGAGAACAGGTCTGGCCCTGCTACTACGTGGCCGGCCTGACCCCGCACTAAAGCGGGTCCAGGACAACGCAATTGCCGCTACTGCGCCAGGTATCCCCCGTCCACGGGCAACACGGCGCCGGTGATGAACGATGCCTCGTCGGAAGCGAGGAAGACGATGGCGTGCGCGACTTCGGATGGTTCGCCGATACGTCCCATCGGATGCATGCTTTCCACCGCCGCCAAATACTCTGAGCCACCCGGCTCTTCGGGGAGCTGTTGGACTCGCTCGGTGCGAATCGTTCCGGGGGCCACGGCATTGACCCTGATCCCCCGGTCGGCCCACTCGACCGCCAAGTGCTTGGTCAAACCGGTGGCGATGAATTTGGCGGGCCCGTAGGCCGCCTGGCGCTTCTGCCCGGCCAGCCCCGAGATCGACGAGAGGCAGACGATCGCGCCACCGCCGGTCGGCAACATGGCCTCGATGGCGAACTTGCAGGTGAGGAACATGCCGCGGCCATCGATGGCCATCACGTTGTCCCAGTCGGCGACGCTGACTTCACGCGCATCACCGAGTGGGATGATGCCGGCGTTGGCGACCAGCACATCGAGCCGTCCGAAGCGGTCGAGCGCCGCGGTGATCATTCGCTGCGCGTCCGTCTGGTCCGCCACGTCGCCGACCACTGCCTCAACCTGCGCCCCGGTATTGCGCAATTCGTCGGCGAGCGCCAGCAGCGGTTCGCCCTGAATATCGGTCACGACCAGATGCGCACCCTCGCGCGCGAAGAGCACCGCGGTGGCGCGACCGATGCCAAAGGCTGCCCCGGTGATCACAGCCGACTTTCCGAGGAGGCGTCCTCGTCCCTGGGTTGGGCTGTCCGTCATCGGCGCATCATCTCGATCAACTGCCTCTGTCTCCTCGTGCGGCGAACTCTTCAATGCGATGGATGGCCACGCGATCTCGCGTGAGCCCATGCAGAGGCCTCGCCACCGGCGGGACGCGAACAGGATATGTCCGGGGCGATCCCCCGCCGCTATGGCCACGGCAATGATGCGGCCGAGAGCCCGGCGCCCGGTGGAATAGGAGTGAAAACGGAGGCGGGCCAGGACTTTTCGTCCTGGCCCGTTCCGGTTCTTCGGTTGTGGAGCTGCCGGGAATCGAACCCGGGTCCTACGGCATTCCCTCAAGACTTCTCCGTGCGCAGTTCGCTGTGCCTCTACTTGGATCTCCCGGTCACGCGAACAAGCCGAGATGACGATCCCAGTCGCTGTTGGTGTCCCGATAAATCCCGCGACCGGACGTATCGGTGGATCCCTCTAGTCGATGCCAGGGTCCGGGCCGAGGGAGGTCCCGGTCTGACAGGCCCGCTATCGCTTAGGCAGCGAGAGCGAAGTCGCTCTGAAGAGCGACCTTAGCCGGAGTAAGTGCAACCTTGGCGCTTACTTGGTTACAGCGACGCTTAACGGTGGTCTCCTGCCTGCACCGGCACGCTTCCCTTGATTCGACACACGCAGTCGAAACCTTTCAGCCCCCTGTCTTTGATCTCTCACTCGCCCGCCGATTCAGCGGAACAACTCATGGTACCGGTGTCCAACGACAGGACACGACAGTTTCTTCCCGTCATACGCTCACCGCCGGCCCGTCCGAGCGCGCCAGGACCGGAGACAGCCGACACGCCCGTCTGAGCAAATTTGGCTACCGGAATGTTGATGACTATTCTAGACACCGAGGCCCTAGATACGAACCTGGGTCCACTGAAGTGTCTAGTAATCACCATTTTGGTGGGCTGGGCACGGAAGCGGGGAGGAATCACAACAGTTGACCAGCGAACTTGCGGCGAACGCGGGAGCGCAGGCCGCGGGCGCCGCAGAGCAGGCCATCAGTGTCGCAGTGATCGACAAACACGATGTCGTACATGCCGGCATCAGGACGTGGTGCGCCCAGACAGACTCGCCGATCACCGTGGTCGGCAGCTTCCGCACCTGTGGGGAAATGCTGGCGCAATACCCCGACCCCCCCAACCAGATCGACGTCGTGGTCTTCGAATTAGTCCGCGACGATGGCCGGCCGGCTTTCGAGGCCCTGCGTGCGATGTGTCAGGCGGGCCAGCGGGTGATCGTCTACTCCCGACTGCCAAACGACGAGGTGATCTTGACCTGCTTGGACATCGGCGCGGTGACGTATCTGGTGAAGACCGAGGGGCAACGCCACCTGATCGACGCCATCCGGGCAGCGCATTCCACCGAGCCGTATGTGGGTCCGCAGATGGCCAAGGCGCTGGCCAACGATAAGACCTCGGGACGCACCAATCTTTCCGAGCGGGAGAAAGAAGTGCTGATCACCTGGTTCCAGACCGAAAGCAAGGAACTCGTGGGCAGCAGACTCCACATCTCACCGACGACGGTCCGCACCCATCTACGACGGGCCCGGGCCAAGTACGCGGCAGTAGGCCGACCGGCCCCGACCAAGGCCGCGCTGTTGGCGCGTGCCGTCGAGGACGGCATCCTCAGTCTGAGTGACCTGTAGTACCACGGCGGTCCGGACACCGCCGCCAACGCGACCGTCAACCGGCGGTGATCATCACCACCGCCGCGGCAGCCAGCACCATGCCCACCACCTGGCCGCGGTGCACCCGCTCACGCAACACCACCATGGCCAGCACCACCGTCACCGCGGGGAACAGCGAGATCAGCACACTGGCCAACGACAGGTCCGAGGTGCGTAACGCCAGCAGCATCGCGACATTGCCTGCGGTGTCCGACAGCCCCGCCACCAGGGCCAGCTTCAAGGTTCCACCGGTGGGCAGGCGCAGTTCACGCGCCCCGGTCGCCGCGGTGAACACCAGCACCGCAGCCGCCAGCCGCGCGAACCCCAACGGCCACAGCCCAGAGTCGTTGGGCGCCTCATGGAGGAACACGAAGTCCAGCCCGAACATCACCCCGGCTCCCACGGTCAGCCAGGCCACCTTGCGGGTGAAGCGGTGCGGCCGGACGTCCTCATCGGTGGCCTGCCGGCTCACCAGGGCCACCGACAACAGCGCCAGCACGATCCCGCCGTCGGCCACCGGTCCGGGCCGCTCCCCCTGGATCAAGCCGACCGCGACCGGAACCGTTGCCGTCAGCACCGCCGACACCGGCGAGACCACCGAGATCGGTCCGGCGCCCAGCGCGGCGTAGAACCACCAGCCGCCCAGCCCCAGCGCGACACCGGAGGCCAGGCCCCAGCCGATCGCGCCGGCAGGAATGGGGCCGCCCACCGCGATGGCGAGCGTGCCCAGCAACGCCAGCGCCACCGGGTAGGAGACCAACACCACCCGAAGCGCGGGTACGCGGCGAGCGGCGAGGCCGCCGGCGAAATCGCTGACCCCGTAGCCCGTCGCTGACAACAGCGCCAGGACGGCGCCGGTCACATGCCCTTGGCGCGCCGGCCCATTGCCCGCGTGATTTCGCGCTGCGCGTCGCGACGAGCCAGATCTTGGCGCTTGTCGTGGGC
This sequence comes from Mycolicibacter nonchromogenicus, assembly GCF_002101775.1. Taxonomy (GTDB): domain Bacteria; phylum Actinomycetota; class Actinomycetes; order Mycobacteriales; family Mycobacteriaceae; genus Mycobacterium; species Mycobacterium nonchromogenicum. Next base: position 173,308 of record NZ_LQPI01000042.1, read on the forward strand.
CTGCTTACCTCGCGCCAGTGCCAATTCGACCTTCACCTTGCCGTCGGTGAAGTACACCGACAGCGGCACCAGGGTGAGGTTGCCGTCGCGGATCTTGCCGATCAGCATGTCGATCTGGCGGCGGTGCAACAACAGCTTGCGGGTACGGCGCGGGTCGTGATTGGTCCAGGTGCCGTGGTGGTATTCGGGAATGTGCATGTTGCGCAGCCAGACTTCGCCGTCGTCGACGGTGGCGAACGCATCCACCAGCGAAGCCTGCCCAGCCCGCAGGCTCTTGACCTCGGTGCCCACTAAGGCCACCCCGGCCTCGTAGACGTCGAGAATCGAGTAGTTGTGTCGTGCTTTGCGATTCGACGCAACGATCTGTTTGTCCGGCTTCTTTTTGCTGCCCTTGTCAGCCGACTTCTTAGCCATCGCTATCGCCGCACATACAGCCGAAGCGTCACGTATGCCGTCGCTCCGGCCATCGCCGCGCCCAGCAGCAGCAGGATAGGCGAGATGTAGAGGATGTCGGCGTAGTCGATTCGCGCGATCAGATGCGCCTGATAGAACTGGCTGAGCGCATTGTCGAGGAACAGCGCCCGCACCACCATCAACCCGATGATCGCGATGATCACACCCACCGTCGCGGCCAGCACCGCCTCGAGCAGGAACGGCAGCTGGGTATACCAGCGGCTGGCGCCCACCAGCCGCATGATGGAGACCTCCGTGCGCCGGGTGTACGCGGCCACCTGGACCATGTTGGCGATCAACAGCACCGCCCCGATCGCCTGCACCAGCGCGACCGCGAACGCGGCACTACTTAGTCCGTCGAGCACGGCGAACAGCCGGTCGATCAACTTCTTCTGATTGAGCACGCTGAGCACACCCGGCTGGCTCTGCATCGCGGAGTCGAAATCCTTGCTCTGCTCCGGGTTCTCCAGCTTGACGATGAACGACGCCGGAAAGGAGTCCTTACTCGCCACGTCCTTGAACTCGGGGAACTTGCGGATCGCGTCGGCATACGCGTCGTCGGTGTTGAGGTAGCGCACCGACTTCACATCATTGCGGTTCTCGATCTGCTCCCGCAGCGCCTTGCACGCCTGCTGTTCGCAGTTCGGGTCTTCGGCAGCGACCTCGGGGGTCAAAAACACCTGCGATTCGACCCGGTCGAGGTAGATGTTGCGGGACTGGTCGGCCAGGCGTACCACCAGCAGGCCGCCGCCGAACAGCGCGATGGAGATGGCCGTGGTGAGGATCATGGCCACCGTCATGGTGACGTTGCGCCGCAGGCCGGTCAGGACCTCGTTGAACAGGAATCCAAAGCGCACGTCAGCGGTCCATTCCGTAGACCCCGCGCTGTTCGTCGCGAACGAGTCGTCCCAGCGACAGTTCGACGACGCGCTGGCGCATCGAGTCGACGATGTGGTGGTCGTGGGTCGCCATCAGCACCGTGGTTCCGGTGCGGTTGATCCGCTCCAGCAGATCCATGATGTCCTCACTTGTTTCCGGGTCCAGGTTGCCGGTCGGCTCGTCGGCCAACAGCACCAGCGGCCGGTTGACGAAGGCGCGGGCGATCGCCACCCGCTGTTGCTCACCGCCGGACAGCTCGCCCGGCAGCCGGTTCGCTTTGCCGGACAACCCGACCATCTCCAGCACCTCGGGGACAACCCGGTTGATCATCTCCGGCTTCTTGCCGATGACCTCCAGGGCGAACGCGACGTTCTCGAACACGGTCTTCTGCTGCAGCAACCGGAAGTCTTGGAACACGCATCCGAGCACTTGGCGCAGGCTGGGGATATGGCGGCCGGCCAGCTTGTTGACGTGAAACTTCGACACCTGAATGTCACCCGAGGTGGGCGTCTCCTCAGCCAGCAGCAACCGCATGAACGTCGACTTGCCCGAGCCGGACGGGCCGATCAGGAACACGAACTCGCCCTTGTCGATCTTGACGTTGATGTTGTCCAGCGCCGGACGGGCCGACGATTTGTACTGCTTGGTGACATGGTCGAGCGTGATCATCACGGCACGAAGTTTAGCCGTGTCAGGCGCCCGGACCGGCCGGGGACGCAGGAGTAGGCGGGCCAGGCACGGGCTGGCGGGCATCCGACGGTGCCTCCTGGGGCGCCTCGGGAGCTGGCGGGCTCGGTCCTTCCTCGGGCGGGGCCGGGGCGGGCGGTGGACACAGCGGCGGGCAGAACGGGAATCCCGGCTCCGACGTCGCGGCCGGCGGTTCGCTGCCCGGCGGCTCCGCCGGGCCGGGAGGTTCGGTCGTGGTTGGCGTTGGTGTGACGGTCTCGGTGATGGTCACCGGCGGCTGTTGCAGCTTGGTGCGCGGCACCCAGGTATAGGCCGGGTCGGGGACGAATCCCGGCGGCACCACCTGCGGGGCGGGCGGCGGCGCCGGCTCCTCGCGATAGGTGTCGTAGACCCACCACACCGCGAAGAAGGCGATGATCAGCACCAACGTGGACGTGCGGACCCGGCCGCCGAACAGATGGCTCGGCACTTTCCAGTGCTTGCGCTCTGCCTCCCCGGGCTTCTGCGGGGAATCGTCGGGCCGTCGGATGCTGAGTTTCACAGTGTCTGCACCGGCTTCACGTCGCCGGCGGTGACCACACCGGCCGACGCCAGGGCTCGCACCACCTGGATGCGCAGTCGGCGTCCCACCTCGAATTGCTTTCCGGGCAGCGTGCGGGCCACCATCCGCAGATTGACCACACCGAGCTCGATGCTCTCCACCCCCATGATCGACGGCTCGTCGAGCAACAGGTCACGCAGCGGGGCGTCGGCCTCGCGGGCATTCACACACACCTGGTGAAGCACCTCGTTGACCAGGGTCAGGTCGGCGGTGGTGGGCACCGGGATGTCGACGACGGCGCGCGCCCAGTCCTTGGACAGGTTCAACGACCGGACGATATTGCCGTTCGGCACGTTGTAGACCTCGCCGTTGGGGGTGCGCAGCTTGGTCACCCGCAACGTGACCTCTTCGACGGTCCCCAGCGCCTCGGTCGGCGCGCCCGCCATGGCCAGCTGCACCAGATCGCCGAACCCGTACTGCTTTTCGGTGATGATGAAGAACCCACTCAGCAGGTCCTGCACCAGCTTTTGGGCGCCGAAGCCGATCGCGCCACCCAGCACCGCGGCGGGCCCCACCAGCGAACCGACCGGAACGTCGAGGATGCTGGTGATCTGGACGGCGACCACCACGCACAGCAGCACCACCGACACCCACGAGATCACCGAGGCCACGGCTTGGCGGTGCTTGGAGGCTTCTGAACGCACCAGCGCATCGCTGGCCGCAAAGCCGCGCTCCAGCCGCCGGGTGACGCGACGCGCCGCCCAGGCGATGAATCGCGATGCCAGTGCCGCGCCGATCAGCAGCAGGACGATCCGCAGGCCCTTGGTGATGATCCACTCGCCGATCTGACCGCGCCACAGGTCATGCCAGCGCTGTCCCGGGGCGAAGGCCAAGACCATGCCTTAGTCGCCTTCCGGCCTGTTGCGCCACCGGATTCCGGCCTCGAGGAAGCCGTCGATGTCCCCGTCGAGGACCGCGGCGGGGTTGCCGACTTCGTATTCGGTGCGCAGATCCTTGACCATCTGGTACGGGTGCAGCACATAGGAGCGCATCTGGTTGCCCCACGAGCTGCCGCCGTCGCCCTTGAGGGCATCCATCTCGGCTCGCTCCTCCGAGCGCTTGCGTTCCATCAGCTTGGCCTGCAGCACCCGCATCGCCGAAACCTTGTTCTGCAACTGCGATTTCTCGTTCTGGCAGGTGACCACGATTCCGGTGGGGATGTGGGTGAGCCGCACCGCGGAGTCGGTGGTGTTCACCGACTGCCCGCCCGGCCCGCTGGAGCGGTAGACGTCGACTCGGACATCACCCTCGGGGATATCGATGTGGTCGGTGGTCTCCACCACCGGCAGCACCTCGACCTCGGCGAATGACGTCTGCCGGCGCCCCTGGTTGTCGAACGGGCTGATTCGCACCAGCCGGTGGGTGCCCTGCTCCACCGAGAGGGTGCCGTAGGCGAAGGGCGCGTGCACCGCGAACGTGGCGCTCTTGATCCCGGCCTCTTCGGCGTAGGAGGTGTCGAACACCTCGACGCTGTAGTTGTGCTGCTCGGCCCAGCGGATGTACATGCGCATCAGCATCTCGGCCCAGTCCGCGGCGTCCACGCCGCCCGCACCCGAGCGGATCGTGACCAGTGCCTCGCGCTCGTCGTACTCACCCGAGAGCAGGGTGCGGACTTCCATGGTTTCGATGTCGGTTCGCAGCGAGGCGAGTTCGGCGTCGGCTTCGGCCAGAGCTTCGGCGGCGGCCGCCCCCTCCTCCTCGGCTGCCATCTCGTAGAGCACGGGCAGGTCATCGAGGCGCCGGCGCAACGCCTCAACTCGGCGCAACTCCCCCTGCGCGTGCGACAGCTCACTGGTGACCCGTTGGGCCCGAGCCTGGTCGTCCCACAGATTCGGGTCGGACGCCTCGTGCTCGAGTTTGTCGATACGGCTGCGCAGTCCGTCGACGTCAACCACCCGCTCCACCGTGGTCAAGGTGGCGTCGAGGGCGTCGATGTCAGGCTGGCGGTCTGGTTCCACGTTTACCGAGGTTACCGGCGGCCGTTGGCGTGGGACCTCTAGCATCGGGGTTACGCGGGTGCATGAACGACTTCCGACTCCGAAAGAAGGTTCGAGGATGCGGCCCTACCACGTCGCGATCGTGGGCTCCGGTCCCTCCGGCTACTTCGCTGCGGCATCGCTGCTCAAGCTGGCTGCCGGCGGGGAGGTCGACGTGCGCGTCGACATGCTCGAGATGCTGCCGACGCCGTGGGGTCTGGTGCGCTCAGGGGTGGCTCCGGATCACCCGAAGATCAAGTCGATCAGTGCGCAGTTCGAGAAGACCGCCGCCGATCCGCGATTCCGGTTCTACGGCAACGTCACCGTGGGCGAGCATGTGATGCCCGAGGAACTGGCCGAGCGCTACGACGCGGTGATCTACGCGATCGGCGCGCAGTCCAATCGACAACTGGGCATTCCCGGGGAGGACCTGCCCGGCAGCGTCGCCGCGGTCGACTTCGTCGGCTGGTACAACGCCCATCCGCACTTCGCCGATCACGCACCCGACCTGAGCTGCAAACGCGCCATTGTGGTCGGCAACGGCAATGTGGCCCTGGATGTGGCCCGCATTCTGGTCAGTCAGCCCGACGAACTGCGCCGCACCGATATCGCCGACCACGCGCTGGAACTGCTCGGTTCGCGCGGCGTCGAAGAGGTGGTGATCGTCGGTCGGCGCGGCCCACTGCAGGCCACCTTCACCAGCCCCGAACTACGTGAACTGGGCGACCTCAAGGGACTCGACGACGTCGACGTGGTGATCGACGCCGCCGAGTTCGCCGGGATCACCGACGAGGACATCGAGGCGGCCGCCAAGCATCCCAGGCAGAACGTCAAAGTGCTGCGCAACTATGTCGGACGGGAGACCCGCCCGGGCCACCGCCGGATCGTGTTCCGGTTCTGCACCTCGCCGATCGAGATTCGCGGCAACGGCCGGGTCGAGGAGATTGTGCTGGGGCGCAACGAGCTGACCACCGACGAGAACGGGCGGGTCACCGCCCACGACACCGGCGAGCGCGAGGTTTTGCCGGCCCAGCTGGTGGTCCGCTCGGTCGGATATCGCGGCGTACCGATGCCGGGATTGCCGTTCGACGAACGCAGCTGCACCATTCCGCACAGCGACGGGCGCATCGAGAGCACCAGCAATCAGTACGTGGTCGGCTGGATCAAACGTGGACCCTCGGGAGTGATCGGTTCCAACAAGAGCGACTCGCAGGCCACCGTCGACACACTCGCCGCCGATCTGGCGGCCCGGGCAGCGCAGGGCGGGCTCGCCGACCTCGACGCTGACTACGACGCGCAACTGCACCGGTGGCTGCTGTCGCGCCAACCGGAATTGGTCACCGCCGAGCACTGGCAGCTGATCGACGCCCACGAGCGCTCCACCGGTGAGCCGCATGGCCGGCCCCGCGTGAAGCTGGCCGACGTCGCCGAGATGCTGCGGATCGGGCACGGCTCGGACTCCGGCGACGCCTGCCCGGACTGCGACGGTGCGGGCCAGACCTCCTACCCGGTGCCGTTGCCGGAGTCGCAGTCGCAGTGACGGGGATCAGTCCCCTGGTGCGCTGATCAGATTCCACCTGTCCGGGTTGCGCGGCGAATACCGAACCGGCAGGAGGTCTCCCACGCTCGGCCATTTGCTGACGTCGATCGCGTAGCGCTGGTAGACCTCGTGCTCGTCGACCGTGGGCCCATGCAGGACGCCGGTGATGGTGACGTACTGCTCGCCGGTTGCCTCCGGCCGGGGACTGACCCCGGTGACCAGCAGCGTGCCGTCCTGGGCATCCCCACCCGGCCCCGATCGGATGAACCGGGGCGCCAGGAACACCGCCAGAATCGCCAGTAGCAACAGCAGCGCCCCGAACTCCCACATGCGGCCATGGTAGGACTTTCGCCATGGCGCAGATCAACGACAATCTCGACTCACAGCTTCACCAGGACCTGACCCTGGCACTGGCACTGGCCGACCGAGCGGACGAAATCACGCTGGCGCGGTTCGGTGCGCTCGACCTGCGGGTCGACACCAAACCCGACCTGACGCCGGTGACCGACGCCGACCAGGCGGTCGAAACCGCACTGCGCGACGTGCTGGTCGCTGAGCGCGCCGATGACGAGATCCTCGGCGAGGAATTCGGGGGCACCGCCACTTTCACTGGGCGCCAATGGATCATCGACCCGATCGACGGCACCAAGAACTTCGTGCGCGGGGTACCGGTGTGGGCCACCCTGATCGCATTGCTGGAGGACGGCGTGCCGATCCTCGGCGTGGTCAGCGCTCCGGCGTTGCACCGGCGCTGGTGGGCGACGCGCGGACAGGGCGCCTTCGGTTCCGTCGCCGGCGCTGAAGCCCGTCCGCTGTCGGTGTCCTCGGTGGCCGATGTGGGCTCTTCCAGCCTGACGTTCGCCGGACTGAACTACTGGGCGGCGCGCGGCCTGCGCGACCAATTCCTGGCCCTGACCGAGGCGGTGTGGCGGGCCCGCTCCTACGGCGACTTCTGGGCGTACTGCCTGGTGGCCGAGGGTGCTGTGGACGCCGCCATCGAGCCGGCGGTGTCGGTATGGGACCTGGCCGCCGTCGACATCCTGGTGCGCGAGGCGGGCGGGGTGTTCACCGACCTGTCCGGTAATCCCGGCCCGCACGGCAACTGCGCCGTGGCCGCCAACCCCGCCCTGCACCAGCAGGTGCTGGCGGCTTTGACCCCCGAGTAGAGCGGCGTCCGGCGGGGGCGCCTGCCGACTTCGTCACATCTTACTTTCGAGTCATCTTACTTCGGAGTAAGGTGGCCTCATCGATAACTTCCATCGAGTGAGGCTCTGACATGACTGATATCGCCCCCGCCACCAACGGCTCAAAGGTCGCGCTGAACAGCCGCGCCAGCGGCGTCGGGTCGGTTCGGCACAAGCGCAGCCCGATCGCGGCTGCACTGGCACTGGTCACCCCGATTGTCAGCCAGGAGTTTCTGGACCGCTACGGCCTGCGCCAGCCGCTCAACAAAGGTCTGCACTACGGCGTCAAGACGGTGTTCTCCGTCGCCGGAGCCTCCACCCGTCAGTTCAAGAAGGTCCAGGGCCTGACCAAGCCTCCGGCGCGGCTCAGCGCCCCCGCCCGCGCCAAGGGCGGCGACTACTTCGATCTGACCCCCGATGACGACCAGCAGATGATCATCGACACGGTCGAGGAGTTCGCGGCCGAGCTGTTGCGCCCGGCCGCCCACGATGCCGACGAGACCCTTGACTACCCGCGCGAGCTGCTCGGCAAGGCCACCGAGCTGGGCATCACGGCGATCAACATCCCGGAGGACTTCGACGGGATCGCCGCACACCGTTCCGCGGTCACCAACGTGCTGGTCGCTGAGGCGCTCAGCTACGGGGACATGGGCCTGGCGCTGCCGATCCTGGCCCCCGGCGGGGTGGCTTCGGCCCTGACCCACTGGGGCAGTGCCGACCAGCAGGCCACCTACCTTCCCGAGTTCGCCGGCGAGAAGGTCCCGCAGGCCTGCGTCGCGATCGCCGAGCCGCAGCCGCTGTTCGACCCGACCAACCTCAAGACGACCGCGGTGCGCACACCCAGTGGCTACCGGCTCGACGGCGTCAAGTCGTTGGTGGTGGCCGCCGCCGACGCCGAGCTGTTCATCGTGGGCGCACAGCTGAACGGCAAGCCCGCGCTGTTCATCGTCGAGTCCTCCACACCCGGCCTGACCGTGAAGGCCGACCCGAGCATGGGCCTGCGCGCTGCCGCCCTGGGCCAGCTCGAGCTCAACGGGGTGTCGGTGCCGCTGAGCGCGCGCCTCGGCGAGGACGCCGCCACCGATGCCGACTACTCGCAGGCCATCGCGCTGTCCCGGCTGGGCTGGGCCGCGCTGGCGGTCGGCACCAGCCACGCGGTGCTCGACCACGTTATGCCCTACATCAAGGAGCGTGAGGCGTTCGGTGAACCGATCGCCCACCGTCAGTCGGTGGCGTTCATGTGCGCCAACATCGCCATCGAGCTCGACGGCCTGCGCCTGCTGACCTGGCGCGGCGCGTCACGGGCCGAGCAGGGCCTGCCCTTCATCCGGGAGGCTGCGCTGGCCAAGCGAATCGCCACCGACAAGGGCATGCAGATCGGCCTGGACGGCGTGCAGTTGCTCGGCGGCCACGGCTACACCAAGGAACACCCGGTCGAGCGCTGGTATCGCGATCTGCGGGCACTCGGCGTCGCCGAGGGCGTAGTGGTCATCTAGGCCGGCCAAGACATCAATCACACTCCGCTGCGAACACGAAAGTCTGATCATGGCAATCAATCTGGAACTGCCCCGCAAGCTGAAGGAAGTCGTTGAGATGACCCACGCCGGGGCCGCGGAAATGCTGCGCCCCATCTCGCGCAAGTACGACGCGCGCGAGCACGCCTACCCGGTCGAATTGGACACCCTGGAAACCCTGTTCGAGGGAGTCTCCCGGACGGGCGACAACGCGATGGCCGGCGCCGAGGCATTCCGCGACACCGGCGAGCAGACCGGCAACCGCAACGGCGCCAACATGGCGGCAATGCTGCAGGTGCTCGAGATGAGCTGGGGCGACGTCGCTTTGATGTTGTCGGTGCCCTACCAGGGGCTCGGCAACGCGGCGATCTCCGGAGTGGCCACCGACGAACAGCTCGAACGGCTGGGCAAGGTCTGGGCGGCGATGGCCATCACCGAGCCCAGCTTCGGCTCGGACTCGGCGGCGGTGAGCACGACGGCGACCCTCGACGGGGACGAGTACGTGATCAACGGCGAGAAGATCTTCGTCACCGCCGGTTCGCGATGCACCCACATCGTGGTGTGGGCGACGCTGGACAAGTCCCTGGGGCGAGCGGCGATCAAGTCGTTCGTCGTGCCACGCGAGCACCCCGGCGTCATTGTCGAGCGCCTGGAGCACAAGCTCGGGATCAAGGCGTCCGACACCGCGGTGATCCGGTTCGACAATGCCCGCATTCCCAAGGACAACCTGCTGGGCAGCCCGGAGATCAACACCGAGAAGAGTTTCTCGGGGGTGATGGAGACCTTCGACAACACCCGGCCGATCGTGGCCGCCATGGCAGTCGGGGTGGCACGCGCCGCACTCGAGGAGCTGCGCAAGATGCTCACCGACGCCGGTATCGAGATCTCCTATGACAAGCCGGCACACGCCCAGAGCGCGCCGGCCGCGGAATTCCTGCGGATGGAGGCCGACTGGGAGTCGGCGAACCTGCTGACGCTGCGCTCGGCATGGCAGGCCGACAACAACATCCCCAACTCCAAAGAGGCGTCCATGGGCAAGGCCAAAGCCGGCCGGGTCGCCAGCGACATCACCCTCAAGGCCGTCGAATTGGCGGGCACTCTGGGTTACTCCGAGCAGCTGCTGCTGGAGAAGTGGAGCCGTGACTCGAAGATCCTCGACATTTTCGAGGGCACCCAGCAGATCCAGCTGCTGGTGGTGGCCCGCCGGTTGCTGGGCCTGTCCTCGGCCGAACTGAAGTAGCGCACTTTTCCCCGGTTGGATACCGCGGGTTTCGGCGGCCGTTGAGCCCGGGCACTCTTGCCCGGGACCAAAACAAAAAGTAACGTTACTTTTAGTTCTGGCCCGTTGTCTGCATGAGCCCCCCGGGAGTCGCCCATGGAATCCTTCGTCCACCTGCGCAAAGGCACAACTCCGCGTCGTATACACGCCGACCTCGACGGCCTCAAGGACGACGAGCTGGGCCGCGGCGGCTTCACCGGCCGCACCGCCAACATGTACCGGCGCAACGACCCCACCGCCTACCGCGCCGAGGGCCCGTTGCGGCCCGTCGACGTGCTGGCGCCGCAGCTGCAGCCCACCGACGCCACCGACGCCGCCGGGGACCCGCTGCTGCTGTTCAGCAATGCCGACTGCCGCATCCGGCTGTCGCGGCGCACCGCGGAGATGCCATTTCACGTGCGTTATGTCGACGGTGACCTGCTCTGCTTCGTCCATACCGGATCGGGCCGGCTGGAGACCGAATTCGGCCCGCTGGACTACCGCGAGGGCGACTGGCTGTACCTGCCCAAGGCAACCACCTGGCGACAGCTGCCCGCGGCCGAGACCACGCTGCTGATGATCGAGGCCACCGACGAGTTCCGGGTTCCGCCACCCGGGCCACTGGGCCGGCACTTCCCGTTCGACCCCTCCCTGGTGGTCATCCCCGAGCCGGCGCCCATCGATGACGACGGCCGCGAAAGCTACGAGGTCAGGCTGATCCACGACGGAGGGCCCACGACGCTGTACTGCCAGCACCACCCGATCGACGTCGAAGGCTGGCGCGGCGACAACTTCCCGTTCTCGTTCAACATCGCCGACTACAACGTGGTGACCTCCGACAGCGTGCACCTGCCACCGACGGTGCATCTGTTCATGGAGGCGACCGGGATCTACGTGATGAACTTCCTGCCCAAACCCGCCGAACAGGTCGCCGGCACCGAACGCACCCCCTGGTATCACCGCAACGTCGACTTCGACGAGATCGCGTTCTTCCACGGCGGTTCGCTCTACGGCGTCCCCATGCCACCGGGCTTGATCAGCCACGCCCCGCAGGGCGTGCATCACGGCGCACCGGAGAAGGCCCGGGAGCGGGCCCGCCGCAAATTCGACGACTTCGACCGGATCGACTGGCAGGTCATCGCGATCGACACCCGCCGTCGCCTGGTCCCCTCCCCCGAAGTGCTCGCCGCCGACTTAGGACAACACGCATGACCGCCAAGCACGACTACGAACGAATCCCCTATCTGATCGCCTATCAGAACAACTCGGGCGTTCGCGACGTCTACGGCGGGGTCGCCGAACTGGTGGTGCTGGAGAGCTACCTGCTGCGGCCGAAGGACGCCCCGAGCGACACCGTGCTGGTGTTCATGCACCCGATCGGTGGCGGGGCCTACCTGCCGATGGTCAACGCCCTGGCCCGCGCCGGCAACCATGTCATCTACTGCAACAGCCGATTCCGCGGCACCGACTCCGCACTGCTGATGGAGAAGGTCGTCGAAGACCTCGGCGAATGCATCAAAGACGCCAAGAACCGGCTCGGCTATCGCAAGGTGGTGCTGGCCGGCTGGAGCGGCGGTGGATCGCTGTCGATGTTCTACCAGCAGCAGGCGCAGCGCCCAACGGTGACGTCGAGCCCGTCGGGTGACGGGCCCGATCTGACCAAGCTGAACCTGATCCCAGCCGACGGAGTGATGCTGCTGGCCGCCCACATCAGCCGCCACGGCACCCTGACCGAGTGGCTGGACGCCTCGATCCTCGACGAGTCCGACCCCACCAAGCGTGATCCCGAGCTGGACCTCTACAACCCGGACAACCCCAACCAGCCGCCGTACACCGCGGAGTTCCTGGAGCGTTACCGGGCCGCCCAGATCGCCCGCAACCGCCGGATCACTGCCTGGGTCAAGGCGAAGCTCGCCGAGTTCAAGGAAGCCGGCAAGCCCGATCAAGAGTTCGGATTCGTGGTGCACGGCACCATGGCCGACCCGCGCTGGCTGGACCCCACGGTCGACCCCAACGAACGCGCCCCCGGCAGCTGCTATCTGGGCGACCCCGAGGTGGTCAACATGAGCCCGGTCGGGTTGGCGCGGTTCTGCACCCTGCGCAGCTGGCTGTCCCAATGGAGCTACGACGACGCGCACGGCGACGGGGTCGACTGCGGACGCGACATCACGGTGCCCGCACTGGTGATCGGCAACATGGCCGACGACGCCTGCACGCCCAGCCACACCCGCCGGCTCTTCGAGGCGATCGGCACCGAGGACAAGGAGATGCACGAAATCCCCGGCGCCAACCACTATTACGCCGGGCCGGATCAGCGCGACGCGCTGCGACAGGCCGTGCAGATCGTCAGCGATTGGCTGGGCCGACATGATTTCGTAGGCTCGTCGGCATGACTTCCGCTCACGAGCACGGAGCTTCGGCCGGCGCACTCGACGGTATCCGGGTACTGGAGCTGGGCACCCTGATCTCAGGGCCGTTCGCCGGGCGACTGCTCGGCGACATGGGCGCCGAGGTCATCAAGATCGAGCTGCCCGGCAAACCCGACCCGCTGCGCACCTGGGGACAGGCCGAGGTCGACGGGCACCACTTCTTCTGGACCGTGCACGCCCGCAATAAGAAGGCCGTCACCCTCGATCTGCGTACCGACCGAGGCCGCGAGCTGTTCCTCGAGCTCATCGACAACTCCGACATCGTCGTGGAGAACTTCCGCCCCGGCACGCTGGAGCGCTGGGGCCTGGGCTATGACACCCTGCGCCAGCGCAACAAGGGCATCATCTTGGTTCGGGTCTCCGGCTACGGGCAGACCGGACCGGACGCCCACAAGGCCGGTTACGCCTCGGTCGCCGAGGCCGCCAGCGGGCTGCGGCACATGAACGGTTTTCCCGGCGGCCCGCCGCCACGGCTGGCCCTGTCGCTTGGCGACAGCCTCGCGGGCATGTTCGCCGCTCAAGGTGCACTGGCCGCCCTCTACCGGCGCACGGTCACCGGCCAAGGCCAGGTGGTCGATGTCGCATTGACGGAATCCTGTTTGGCCATCCAGGAATCCACCATCCCCGACTACGACGTCGGCGGCGTGGTCCGCGGGCCGTCGGGCACCCGGCTGGAGGGCATCGCCCCGTCGAACATCTATCGGTCGGCCGACGGCAGCTGGGTGGTGATCGCCGCCAACCAGGACAGCGTGTTCGCCCGGCTCTGCCAGGTCATCGGACAGCCGGAGCTGGCAACCGATCCGCGGTTCGCCGACCACGGTGCGCGCGGCCGCAATCAGGACGAGCTGGACTCGATCATCGGCGAATGGGCGGCGCAGCGCGCCCCCGATGCCATCATCGCGGCGCTGAGCGATGCCGGAGTGATCGCCGGGCCCATCAACACCGTCGCCGAAGTGGTCAAAGACCCGCAACTGTGGGCCCGCGGCATGCTTGCCGAACACTGGGACGAGGGCGCCGAGCGCACCGTGCTGGGCCCCGGCGTCATCCCTGTGCTCTCGGAGAGCCCGGGCACCATCCGCAACGCCGGGTCGGCCCGGCCCGGCCAGCACAACGACGAGGTCTACGTCGGCCTACTGGGCAAGACCAGCGACGAGCTGGACACGCTGCGCAGCCAGGGGGTGCTGTGAACGCACTACCCACCCAGGTTGCGATCCGCGAGGTCGCGCTGCGCGATGGTCTGCAGATCGAAGATCCGATCCCGTTGAGCGCCAAGCTCGAACTGCTGGCCGCCATTGCTGCCACCGGAGTGCGCGAGGTAGAGGTCACCTCTTTCGTCTCACCGACCAAAGTCCCGGCCCTCGCCGACGCCGCTGAGCTTGCCGCCGAGCTGTGGCGCTACCCCGACCTGGAGTTCTCCGCGCTGGTCGCCAGTCCCGGCGGTGCCGCCCGAGCGGTGGCCGCCGGCCTGAAATCCATCGAGTACGTGGTGTGCGCCTCGGACACCTTCAGCACCGCCAACGTCGGCCGTCCCACGGCGCAGGCCGTCGCAGCCATCGCCGACATCGCCGGCATCGCTCACGACGCCGGCGCCTCAGTCGAGGTGATCATCGCCACCGCATGGGACTGCCCGTTCGACGGCCCGACCGAATCCGGACGTGTCACCGACATCGCCGCCTCGGCAACCGGTTTCGGGGTCGATCGCCTGGCCATCGCCGACACGATCGGCACGGCCACTCCCCGGCGAGTCACCGAGCTGATCGCCGCGGTGCAGCCGATCATCGGTGACATCCCGCTGGGAGCGCACTTCCACAACACGCGCGGATCGGGGTTGGCCTGCGCCTACGCGGCGGTTCAGGCCGGCATCACCCGGCTCGACGCTTCGGCCGGCGGCCTGGGCGGCTGTCCATTCGCCCCGGGCGCCACCGGCAATATCGCCACCGAAGATCTGGTCTACCTACTCGGTGACTGCGGTATCGACACCGGCATCGATCTGAATGCCGCCATCGCCGCGGCCGGGGTGGCCAGCAGGGTGGTCGGCCATGGGCTGCCCAGCGCCCTGTTGGCCGCCGGAGACCGGAAGCGGGCCTGAGCGCCTCGATGTCCACCCAGCGAGAGCTCAGTTCGAAGGGACGCCTGACTCGCGGCGCGATTGAGCAAGCCGCCCGAGAACTGTTCGCCGAGCGCGGGTTTCACGGCACGACGTTGGCCGACATCACCTCATCCGCCGGAAAGTCCACCGCGGTCCTGTACCGATACTTCCGCGACAAGGAAGATCTGCTGGCGGCGTTGGCCGAGTCGTTTCTCACCCACGAGGTGGAGCCGTCCGGCCTCAAGATGCGACTGCCGGAGTCGCCGGAGGACACCGAATTCTTCTCCTCGGTGGTCAGTGCCTACTGGGCCATGTTCAAACCGAACATCGGCGTCATGATCGCGGTCGCCCAGCTGGCGGCCACCAATGAGCGATTCGCCGCACTGCAGAACGAATTCCGCCGCTTCGGCATGGAGATCGTCGCCGCCTCGGTACGACGCGCCCAGCAGCAGGGCTATGGACGCGAACTCGACCCCGACCACATCGCGGCGGCCATCGCGCTGCTGTTCGAGAACTTCACCGTCGTGTTCGTCGGCCCGTCGGGGCCGGGATGGCAGATCAGTGACAGTGATGCCATCGAGACGTTGTCCACGATCTGGAGAAAGACCCTGTACGGCCGTTGACCACCGAGAGCTGAAGGAATCGCCATGGATTTCACACTGCCCGAACACCTTCCCGGGGTGCTCGCCGAGATGGACGACTTCATCGAGCGCGAGATCGCACCGCTGCAGGCCGAGCACATGCAGTATTTCGACCACCGGCGTGAGTTTGCCCGGACCGACGTGGAACGCGGCGGCGTCCCCCGACGCGAGTGGGAAGAACTGCTCGATGAGATGCGCCGGCGCGCCGATGCCGCCGGGTGGCTGCGGTATGGGCTGCCGGCCTCCCTCGGCGGCCGGGACGGCACCAACGTCGACATGGCCGTGATCCGGGAGCACCTGGCGCACAAGGGTCTCGGACTGCACAACGATCTGCAGGACGAGTCGTCGATCGTCGGGAACTTCCCGCAGGTGATCATGATGGAGCGGTTCGGCACCGACGAGCAGCGCGCTGAGTTCTCCGAGGCCATGATCACCGGCGAACGGTCGATGGCCTTCGGCCTGACCGAACCCGACCATGGTTCGGATGCGACGTGGCTGGAGACCCGCGCGGAACTCGACGGTGACACCTGGGTGATCAACGGCGCCAAGCGGTTCAACACCGGAGTACATCGGGCCACCCACGACCTGGTGTTCGCCCGCACGTCCGGTGACGCGGGCTCGGCGCGCGGCATCACCGCGTTCCTGGTGCCCATCGACACACCGGGATTCACCATCCCGTTCTACTGGTGGACCTTCAACATGCCCACCGACCACGGCGAGGTCGAACTCCGCAACGTGCGGGTGCCCGCCGACGCGGTACTCGGCGAGGTCGACGGCGGGTTGGACGTGGCTCAGACCTTCCTGCACGAAAACCGGATCCGCCAGGCCGCCTCCAGCCTGGGCGCCGCCCAGTACTGCATCGACCGCGCCGCCGAATACGCTCGGCAACGGATCGTCTTCGGCAAGCCGCTGTCGGTGAACCAGGCGGTGCAGTGGCCGTTGGCCGAATTGCAGACCGAGGCCCAGATGGTGCGACTGCTGGTGAACTATGCGGCCTGGCACCTGGACCGCGACCACCACCTGGAGGTCTCCGACAAGGTGTCGATGGCCAACTACCGCGCCAACCGGCTGGTGTGCGAGGCCGCCGACCGCGCCATCCAGATCCACGGCGGCATCGGCTACACCCGCCACGAGCAGTTCGAACACATCTACCGGCACCACCGCCGTTACCGGATCACCGAAGGCGCCGAGGAGATCCAGATCCGCCGAGTCGCGCAGCGACTGTTCGGGTTCGACCGCCGGCGATGACCGCCGATCAGCTCGCGGACCGGCTGGCCGATGTCCTGGCACCGGCGTTGGGACCCGTCGCGGTCGAGGACCTGCGGGCCCTGACCGGCGGCGCCAGCCGGGTCACCTGGGCTTTCGATGCGGTCACCGA
The DNA here is from genome assembly GCF_002101775.1 of Mycolicibacter nonchromogenicus. GTDB lineage: Bacteria > Actinomycetota > Actinomycetes > Mycobacteriales > Mycobacteriaceae > Mycobacterium > Mycobacterium nonchromogenicum. Next base: position 189,937 of record NZ_LQPI01000042.1, read on the forward strand.
CGCCCACCAGCGCCGACCGCTGATTCTGCGCACCGGGCCCCTTGAGGAGCTCTACGCCAGCATGGAGCTCGAAGCGAACGCTCAGCGCGTCGCAGGTCAGGCCGGCGCTCCGGTACCGAATGTGCTGGTCGCCGATAATTCCCCTGCAGCACTGGGGAATCCGTACCTCATCTGCGATCGAATCGATGGCGAGACAGTGGTTCGTCGCATCGAGCGCCAGCTCGACGAGACCGGCCGCGAACAGCTGCTGCGCCAATGTGCGCAGGCGCTGGCCGCCATCCATCGGGCCGACCCGAGCGGCGTTGCGCTGAGCGCCGAAGACCAACTGTCCGCGTGCCGCGCCCAGCTCGACACCATGCCCGACACCACCGCTGTCTTCGAGTGGGCGTTCCGGCGCCTGGCCGCCGACCGTCCACCGCCGGTACCTCAACAGCTGGTACATGGCGATTTCCGAATGGGCAACCTCATGGTCTCCGGCGACGGCGACCTGGCCGCCGTACTGGACTGGGAGCTGGTGCACCTCGGTGACGGGTGTGAGGATCTGGCCTGGTTCTGTCTACGAGCCTGGCGGTTCGGCGCGCCCGTGGAGCGCGCCGCCGGTGGACTGGGCAGTGTCGACGCCCTGTTGGCCGCCTACGAGCAGGCCAGCGGCAACGGCGCCGTCGATCCGGATCGGTTCGACTGGTGGCTGCTGCTGGGCACGCTGCGGTGGGGCATCATCTGCCGCTACCAGGCGCAGCGCCACCTGAGCGGCCAGACCCGCTCGGTGGAACTGGCGACCATCGGCCGACGGGTCTCCGAAACGGAGTGGGATGTGCTGCGCCTGCTCGACGGGGTCCGGCCATGAGCGCCGGGGGGCGCCGCCCCACCGCGGCCGAACTGGTCGCCGCGGTCACCGAGTTTCTGGAAACATCGCTGGTGAAACGCGACGCAGACGCCGCCAACGACAACCAGGTGAAGTTTCACGCCCGGGTGGCGGCCAATGCGCTGCGCATCGTCGAACGGGAACTGAACGACACCACCGGCGGCGTCGTCACCGACGCCCTGGCCGGACTGGGATTCGCTGATGAAGCGGAGCTGGCCGCCGCCATTCGGGCCGGTGATCTCGACGATCGGTCCGAGGCGCTCACCGCATGCCTGTACACCCTGGTGGAGCACCGGCTGGCGATCGACCACCCGGGATACGCCCAGTAGCCCCTAGAGTTCCTGCGCGACAATCACTTCGACGGCGCTGGGCCAAACCGGATGTATCGGCTGGACCTGCGCAGTAGCATCTGGACCGTGTCCGACTCCAATGCCGCGCTGCGAATCCTTGTCTACAGCGACGACTCCGCGACCCGTGCGCGGGTTACGACGGCGTTGGGCAGGCAGCTGCACCCGGACCTACCTGAGCTGAGTTATGTCGAGGTCGCCACCGAGCCGGTGGTGATCCGGAAGATGGATGCCGGGGGAATCGACCTGGCCATCCTGGACGGCGAGGCCGCCCCCGCCGGCGGCATGGGCATCTGCAAACAGCTCAAGGACGAGCTCACGCCGTGCCCGCCGATCGTGGTGCTGACCGGCCGCGCCGACGATGTCTGGCTGGCCAGATGGTCACACGCCGACGCCGTGGTGTCCCACCCGATCGACCCGATGGAATTGAGCCGAGCGGTGCTCGGCCTGCTGCGCACGCCGACCCCCAGCTAACCCGGCAGTCCCAACCTTCGCCTCTGCCGCCTCGGGCCTCGCACACCTGCCCCGCCCGACCCGCGCGCCCCAGCTTCACCTCTCCTGCGTCGCCGCTCGCTGAACTGCTCCAACCGACCCGCGCGCCCCAGCTTCACCTGTCCTGCGTCGAGGCTCGCTGAACTGCCAACCGACACGGCAGTCCCAGCTTCGCCTCTCCTGCGTCGAGGCTCGCTGAACTGCCGGTTTAGGGCAGCCTCAGCGGCGAATTCCCCTGTCGCCGTTCGTCAAAGGTGATACCCGTCACAGTTACCAGCAATTTCGTATTCTTCCCAACCGCCTCGCGGCAGCGGGCTAGGCTGTGCCTGAAATCACATCGGCGCCCGGAAGGGAACTACGTCACTAAGCATGAACCTGTACCTGCCGATCCTGGTCCTTGCCGCGCTAGCCGCCGGTTTCGCCGTATTTTCCGTGGTCATCACCGCTCTGGTAGGCCCCAAGCGCTACAACCGGTCCAAACTCGAAGCCTACGAGTGCGGCATCGAACCCACAGACCAGCCGGTCAGCGGGCCGCACGCCCCGCCCGGGCAGCGATTCCCGGTGAAGTACTACCTCACCGCGATGCTGTTCATCGTCTTCGACATCGAGATCGTTTTTCTCTACCCCTGGGCAGTTGCCTTCGACGGGCTCGGAACCTTCGCCCTCATCGAAATGGTGCTGTTCGCCGTCATCGTGTTCGTCGCCTACGCCTACGTCTGGCGGCGCGGCGGACTGAATTGGGATTGAGCCGGAGTAGGCGGACTTAGACATGGGATTAGAAGAGCAGCTGCCGAGCGGACTCCTGCTGTCCACCGTGGAAGACCTGGCGGGCTACTTCCGCACCGGGTCACTGTGGCCGGCGACCTTCGGCCTGGCCTGTTGCGCGATCGAGATGATGGCGACGATGGCCCCCGACTACGACCTGTCCCGATTCGGGATGGAGGTATTCCGGGCCTCCCCGCGCCAGGCCGATCTGATGATCGTGGCAGGCCGGGTCAGCCAGAAGATGGCACCGGTGCTGCGCCAGATCTACGACCAGATGGTGGAGCCCAAGTGGGTGCTGTCGATGGGGGTCTGCGCGTCGTCCGGCGGCATGTTCAACAACTACGCGATCGTGCAGGGCGTTGACCACGTCGTCCCGGTCGACATCTACCTGCCCGGCTGTCCGCCCCGGCCGGAGATGCTGATGTACGCAATTCTCAAGCTGCACGAAAAGATTCGTTCGATGCCCCTGGGCGCCAACCGAGAACAGGTGATCGCCGCGACCGAGGAGGCCGCCCTGTCGGCACCGTCCACCTGGCAGTTGAGGGGGTTGCTGCGGTGAGCGAGACGAGCGGCGAAGACCGGACCGGACCCGAGGACGTCATCAAGGTCCGCCGCGGCCTGTTCGGTGCGACGGGCACCGGCGACACGTCCGGCTACGGGCGCCTGGTGACCGAGGTCGCACTCCCCGGCGAGACCCCAAGGCCCTACGGCGGCTACTTCGACGAACTCGTCGACACCCTCGCCGCCGCTCTGCAGCGCAACGGAATTGAATTCGCCGACGCCATCGAGAAAGTCGTGGTGTACCGCGACGAACTGACACTCTTCGTCCGTCGCGCAGAGCTGCCGGCGGTGGCCCAGCTGCTGCGCGACGAGCCGGCGCTGCGCTTCGAGCTCAGCCTCGGGGTCTCCGGCGTGCACTATCCCGGCGACACCGACCGGGAGCTGCATGCGGTGTATCCACTGCGATCCATCACCCACAACCGCCGTGTTCGGTTGGAAGTCGCTGCCCCCGACGCAGATCCGCACATCCCCTCACTTTTCGAGATCTACCCGACCACCGACTGGCATGAGCGGGAGACCTACGACTTCTTCGGGATCATCTTCGACGGCCACCCCTCGCTGACCAGGATCGAGATGCCCGACGACTGGCACGGTCACCCGCAGCGCAAGGACTACCCATTGGGCGGCATCCCGGTCGAGTACAAGGGCGCGCAGATACCGCCGCCGGACCAGCGGAGGGCTTACAAGTAATGAGCACCGACACGCCGCCCACCGTCCTCAACGTCGGTGGGCAGGAATGGGATCACGTGGTCGAGGCCGCCAGGGCCGCCGACCCCGGCGAACGCATCGTGGTCAACATGGGACCCCAGCACCCCTCGACCCACGGCGTGCTGCGGCTGATCCTGGAGCTCGAAGGTGAGACGGTGACCGAAGCCCGTTGCGGCATCGGCTATCTGCACACCGGCATCGAGAAGAACCTGGAGAGCCGCTACTGGACCCAGGGCGTCACATTCGTGACCCGGATGGACTACCTGTCGCCGTTCTTCAACGAGACCGTGTATTGCCTCGGCGTGGAGAAGCTGCTGGGCATCACCGACGACATTCCCGAGCGCGCCAGCGTCATCCGAGTCCTGATGATGGAGCTCAACCGGATTTCCTCACACCTGGTGGCGCTGGCGACCGGCGGCATGGAGCTCGGCGCGCTCTCGGTGATGCTCTTCGGTTTCCGGGAGCGGGAGCTGGTGCTCGACATCTTTGAGGCGATCAGCGGCCTGAGGATGAACCACCAGTACGTCCGGCCCGGCGGGGTGTCGGTGGATCTGCCCGACGAGGCGATCCCCATGATTCGCGACTTCCTCAAGCTGATGCCCAAGCGGCTCAAGGACATCGAGGATCTGCTCACCGAGAACTACATCTGGAAGGCCCGCACCAAGGATGTGGGTTATCTGGATCTGACCGGGTGCATGGCGCTGGGCATCACCGGTCCGGTGCTGCGCTCGACGGGGCTGCCCTATGACGTCAGACGCGCGGAGCCCTACTGCGGTTACCAGGACTACGAGTTCGATGTGATCACCGATGACGGCTGTGATGCCTACGGCCGCTACCTGATCCGCATCGCCGAGATCAAGGAGTCCCTGAAAATCGTCGAACAGTGTTTGGACAAGCTGCGGCCCGGGCCGGTGATGGTCGCCGACCGCAAGATCGCCTGGCCGGCCGACCTCAAGCTGGACAAGGACGGCCTCGGCAACTCCCGTGAGCACATCGGCTGGATCATGGGCCACTCGATGGAAGGTTTGATCCACCACTTCAAGCGGGTCACCGAAGATCTGTGGGTGCCGCCGGGGCAGGTGTTCGTCTCGGTCGAGTCGCCCCGAGGCGAACTGGGGGTGCACATGGTCAGCGACGGCGGCACTCGCCCCTACCGGGTGCACTACCGGGATCCGTCGTTCACCAATCTGCAGGCGGTGGCCGCCATGAGCGAGGGCGGGTTGATCGCCGACGTGATTGCCGCGGTGGCCAGCATCGACCCGGTGATGGGCGGGGTGGACCGATGAGCGCACCCGGCGGCGAGATCGACGTCAACAAGACCGGACGCGGGCGGTTGATGCCGCCGACCGCCGGCACCGACGGCACCCGAGTTTTTCTGCAACTGGGCCGACAGCCCGAAGAACCCAATCAGTTCAACCACCCCGGCGCGCCGACCACCTACGACGCCGACGTGCGAGCCCGGTTGGAGGCTGATGCCAAGGAGATCATCGGCCGCTACCCGCAGCCGCGCTCGGCGATCCTGCCGCTGCTGCACCTGGTGCAGTCGCAGGACACCTACATCACCCCGGCCGGCCTGTCGTTCGTCGCGGAGCTGCTGGGACTGACCAGCGCCGACGTCGCCGGAGTCGCGTCGTTCTACTCGATGTACCGGCGTGACCCCACCGGCAAGTATCTGGTCGGCGTCTGCACCAACACGTTGTGCGCGGTGATGGGCGGCGATGCCATCTACGCCGAACTCAAGGAACACCTGGGCGTGGGCAACGACCAGACCACCGCCGACGGTTCGGTCACCCTGCAACACATCGAGTGCAACGCCGCCTGCGACTACGCGCCGGTGGTGATGGTCAACTGGGAGTTCTTCGACAACCAGACTCCAGAGTCGGCGCGCGAACTGGTCGACAAGTTGCGTGAGGACGTCGAGGTTCGACCCACCCGCGGGATGCCGCTGTGCAGCTTCGCCGCCACCGAGCGGATTCTCGCCGGCTTCCCCGATGATCGCGCCGACGACGGTCAAGGCGGTGCGGGCGCGGCGACGCTGGCCGGTCTGCAGGTGGCCCGCGAGCGCGGAATGACGGCACCCGAGGCCGGCAGCAACGCCGATAGGGGTGCGAAATGACCCATACCAAAGGAACACCGCCCGAGGGCACACCGCTGACTCCGGTGCTCAGCAGCTACTGGGACGAACCCGAGTCCTGGACGCTGGAGACCTACCGTCGCCACGACGGCTATGTCGGCATGAAGCGCGCGTTGGCGATGAAGCCCGACGAGGTCATCGACCTGGTCAAGGACTCGGGCTTGCGCGGCCGCGGCGGCGCCGGGTTCTCCACCGGGACCAAGTGGTCGTTCGTCCCCCAGGGCGACGAAGGCGCAGCGGCCAAGCCCCACTATCTGCTGGTCAACGCCGACGAGTCCGAGCCAGGAACCTGCAAGGACATGCCGCTGCTGATGGCCACACCACATGTGCTCATCGAGGGCATGATCGTGTGCTGCTACGCGATCCGTGCCCGGCACGCCTTCATCTACATTCGCGGCGAGGTGCTGCCGGTGGTGCGCAGACTGCAGGCCGCCGTCGCCGAGGCATATGCGGCGGGACTGCTGGGCACCGACATCGGCGGCAGCGGCTTCGACCTGGACATCACCGTGCACGCCGGGGCGGGCGCCTACATCTGCGGCGAGGAGACCGCACTGATCGAGTCGCTGGAGGGCTATCGGGGCCAGCCCCGGCTGCGCCCGCCGTTCCCCGCGGTGGCGGGGCTGTACGCCTCGCCGACGGTGGTCAACAACGTCGAATCGATCGCCAGTGTGCCGTCGATCCTGCGCAACGGCCCGGAGTGGTTCCGGTCCATGGGCACCGAGAAGTCGCGCGGGTTCACGCTGTACTCGCTGTCGGGTCATGTCAACCGGCCCGGCCAATACGAGGCGCCGCTGGGAATCACGCTGCGCGAACTGCTCGGCTATGCCGGCGGGATTCGCGACGGACACCGGCTGAAGTTCTGGACTCCGGGCGGATCCTCGACCCCGATTCTGACCGAGGAGCACCTCGACATCCCGCTGGACTACGAGGGCATGGCATCGGTGGGATCGATGCTGGGTACCAAGGCATTACAGATCTTCGACGAGACCACCTGCGTGGTGCGCGCGGCCGGACGCTGGTCGGAGTTCTACAAACACGAGTCGTGTGGAAAGTGCACGCCGTGTCGTGAGGGCACCTACTGGCTGGTGCCCATCTACGAGCGGCTGGAATCCGGCCGCGGCACCCCGGAAGACCTCAACACCCTGCTGGACATCGCCGACGTCCTGTTCGGAAAGTCCTTCTGTGCCTTGGGCGATGGCGCGGCCATGCCGGTGAAGTCGTCGATCCAGTACTTCCGTGACGAATACATCGCCCACCTCGAGGGGGGCTGCCCGTTCGACCCGAAAGCGAGCATGTTCGTGCCAGGTGGAGCAGCAGGCGGTGTGGCGTGACGCAAACTTCTCAGCCGGAAGGCCAGGAGTCGGTGACGCTCACCATCGACGACCAACAGATCACGGTCCCCAAGGGCACGTTGATCATTCGGGCCGCCGAACAACTGGGCATCGAGGTCCCGCGGTTCTGTGACCACCCGCTGCTGGACCCGGTGGCCTGGTGCCGGCAGTGCATGGTCGAGGTGGAGGGCCAGCGCAAGCCACAACCGTCATGTGCGGTGGCCGCCGCCGACGGCATGGTGGTGCGCACCCAGCACACCTCCGCCGAAGCCGATCGGGCGCAGCACCTGGTGATGGAGCTGTTGCTGATCAACCACCCGCTGGACTGCCCGACCTGCGACAAGGGCGGCGAGTGCCCCCTGCAGAACCAGGCGATGTCGCACGGCCGCACCGAGACCCGCTTCGAAGAGACCAAGCGTCACTACCCCAAGCCGATCAACATCTCCTCGCAGGTGCTGCTGGACCGAGACCGCTGTATCTTGTGTGCGCGCTGCACCCGGTTCGCTAACGAGATCGCCGGCGACAAGCTCATCGAGATGCAGGATCGCGGCGCTCTGCAGCAGGTCGGCATCTACACCGACACGCCGTTCGACTCCTACTTCTCGGGCAACACCGTGCAGATCTGCCCGGTGGGCGCGCTCACCGGCGCCTCCTACCGGTTCCGGGCCCGCCCCTTCGATCTGGTGTCGACCCCCACCGTCTGCGAACACTGCTCATCGGGCTGCGCCCAGCGCACCGACCACCGGCGCGGCAAGGTACTGCGGCGGATGGCCGCTGAGGACGCGGACGTCAACGAGGAATGGAACTGCGACAAGGGCCGCTGGGCTTTCACCTACGCCACTCAGAGCGACCGGATCACCACACCGCTGGTGCGTGATGACGGCGGGAACCTGGTCCCCACCTCCTGGCCCCACGCGGTGGCGGTGGCCGCACGCGGCCTGGCCGCGGCGCGGGGACGCACCGGTGTGCTGGTCGGCGGCCGCGTCTCGGCTGAGGACGCCTACAGCTACGCCAAGTTCGCCCGGGTGGCGCTGCACAGTGACGACATCGACTTCCGGGCACGTGCCCAGTCCGCCGAGGAGGCCGCATTCCTGGCCGCCCGGGTGGCAGGCCGCGGTGTCGAGGTGAGTTACGCCGATCTGCAGACCGCCCCGGTTGTGCTGCTGGCCGGTCTGGAGCCAGAGGAAGAATCGCCGATCGTCTTCCTGCGACTGCGCAAGGCGGCCCGCAAGAACGCCACCAAGGTGTTCAGCCTGGCGCCGTTCGCCGACCGCGGGCTGACCAAGATGTTCGGCACCCTGCTGGCAGTCGTCCCCGGCGGCGAGGCCGCGGCACTGGATGGGCTGCACACCGGGGACGTCGGAGAGTCTCTTCGCCAACCAGGTGCGGTGGTGTTGGTCGGCGAGCGGCTGGCGACCTCACCGGGAGCGCTGTCTGCGGCCATCCGGCTGGCCGAGGCCACCGGCGCGAAGCTGGCCTGGGTTCCGCGGCGTGCCGGGGAGCGCGGCGCACTGGACGGCGGCGCACTGGCCGGCCTGCTTCCCGGCGGACGTCCGCTGGGCGATCCCGCGGCGCGGGCCGAGGTCGCGCAGGCGTGGGGTCTCAACGGCCCCGACGACCTGCCGTCGCAGGCCGGGCGCGACACCGACGCCATCCTGGCGGCCGCAGCCGAAGGAGCGTTGGCAGCATTGGTGGTCGGCGGAGTGGAGCCGGCCGACTTGGCCGATCCGGCAGCAGCACTGGCCGCCCTGGACGCGGTCGGTTTTCTGGTCAGTCTCGAGTTGCGGCACAGCGAAGTCACCGAACGCGCCGACGTGGTGCTGCCGGTCGCAGCCGCGGTGGAGAAGTCCGGCACGTTCGTCAACTGGGAGGGCCGCCACCGCCGGTTCGGTGCCGCGCTCGGTGACACCGGCGACCTGCCCGACCGGCGGGTACTCGACGTCATCGCCGAGGAGATGGGCGTCGCACTGGGACTGGCCTCGCTGGAGGCTGCACGCGACGAGCTGGCGGGCCTGGGCGCCTGGTCCGGTGCGCGCGTCGCCGACCCCGACGTGGCCGCCGGCTCGCCCGCGCAGCCGGGCAGCGGCGAAGCCGTGCTGGCCGGCTGGCGCTTGCTGCTCGACGAAGGGCGGCTGCAAGACGGTGAGCCGAACCTGGCCGGCACCGCCCGCGCGCCGGTGGCGCGGCTTTCGGCGACGACGGCCGCCGCTATCGGTGTGGCGGAAGGCGAACCCGTCACCGTCAGTAGCAGCCACGGCAGTATCACCCTGCCGCTGGCCGTCACCGAGATGCCGGACAACGTGGTGTGGCTGCCGATGAATTCGCGCGACTGCGCGGTGCACCGGGATCTGGGGGTCACCCTCGGCGCGACGGTACAGATTGGACGCAGATCATGACCGATCCCTGGTGGTTGATGCTGGTCAAGGTGCTGGGCATCTTCTTGTTCCTGCTCTTGACAGTGGTCCTCGCGATCGTCATCGAACGAAAAGTTGTGGGCCGCATGCAGATGCGCCCCGGACCCAACCGGGTCGGGCCCAAGGGCTGGCTGCAGAGCCTGGCCGACGCGATCAAACTGGCGCTCAAGGAAGACATCACCCCCTTCAACGTGGACCGGGTGGTCTACGCGATGGCGCCGGTCATCTCGACGGTGCCCGCGATCACCGCCTTCGCCGTGATTCCGCTCGGCCCGGAGGTCAGCATCTTCGGTCACCGGACCGCACTGCAACTGGCGGATCTGCCGATCGCGGTGCTGTTCATCCTGGCAATGTCGTCGATCGGGGTGTACGGGATCATCCTGGCCGGCTGGTCATCGGGATCCGCCTATCCCCTGCTCGGCGGAATCCGTTCCACCGCACAGGTGATCTCCTATGAAGTGGCGATGGGCCTGGCATTCGCGTCGGTGTTCCTCTACGCCGGGACGATGTCGACCTCAGGCATCGTGGCCGCCCAGGATCGGGTCTGGTTCACGTTCCTCATGTTGCCGTCGTTCCTGGTCTATCTGACCGCGATGGTCGGTGAGACCAACCGAGCCCCGTTCGACCTGCCCGAAGCCGAAGGTGAACTGGTCGGCGGCTTCCACACCGAGTACTCATCGTTGAAGTTCGCGCTGTTCTTCCTCGCCGAATACATCAATATGACCACGGTTTCGGCCGTCGCCGTCACCTTGTTCCTCGGCGGCTGGCACGCTCCGTTCCCGTTCAACCTGTGGCCGGCCGCCAACACCGGCTGGTGGCCGGTGCTGTGGTTCACCGCCAAACTGTGGGGCTTCATCTTCGTCTACATCTGGCTGCGAGGCACCCTGCCCCGGCTGCGTTACGACCAGTTCATGGCGCTGGGCTGGAAGATCCTGATCCCGGTGGCGCTGTCCTGGGTGCTGCTCGCCGCCGGGATACGCAGCCTGCGCAACGACGGCTACGAGCACTGGCAACCGCTACTGGCCGGCATAAGCACGCTGGCCACCGTGGTGCTGCTGTTGGTGCTGCATCGCAAGTTCAGCGCATTGAGTGGTCGTCTCGACGAACGGGCGCCGGTGGTCATCGCACCTCCGCCGTCCGAGTCAACCTTCCCGACACCACCGCTGCCGCAACGCAATCCCTCGCGGGTCAAGGAGGACGTCAATGGCTAGTCTGCGAGATGCCCTGGCCGGGTTCGGCGTCACCTGGAAGACGATGTTCAAACGGCCGATCAACGACGGCTACCCCGAGCGCAAGAAACCGACGGCGCCGCGATATCACGGCCGCCATCGACTCAACCGGCATCCCGACGGGCTCGAGAAGTGCATCGGCTGCGAATTGTGCGCGTGGGCCTGCCCGGCCGATGCCATCTACGTGGAGGCCGCCGACAACACCGACGAGGAGCGCTTCTCCCCCGGTGAACGCTACGGCCGGGTCTACCAGATCAACTACCTGCGCTGCATCGGGTGCGGCCTGTGCATCGAGGCCTGTCCCACCCGAGCGCTCACCATGACCAACGAGTACGAGATGGCCGCCGACAATCGGGCCGAGTTGATCTGGGAACGCGACCAGTTGCTGGCGCCGCTGGAGCCCGGCATGGTCGCGCCGCCGCATGCGATGCCACCCGGCGCCACCGAAAAGGACTACTACTTAGGCCGAGTCAGCCCTGCCGGGCTCGACGCCGACCCAGACCTGTTCGTGATGCTCGACCGAGTCAAGCAGGGCAAAGCCTGATGAACACCACCTCGCTCGCCGCCGACATCGTCGTCCGCACCTCCACCGGAGAGGCGGTGGCCTTCTGGATTCTGGGCATCGTCGCCGTCATCGGCGCCGTCGGCGTCGTCACGGCTTCCAAGGCGGTGTACTCGGCACTGTTTCTGGCGATGACCATGCTGATCCTGGCGGTGTTCTACTTCGTCCAGGACGCCATGTTCCTCGGGGTGGTGCAGATCGTGGTCTACACCGGCGCGGTGATGATGCTGTTCCTGTTCGTGATGATGCTGATCGGCGTCGACTCCGCCGAGTCCCTGGTGGAGACCCTGCGCGGACAGCGGGTTGCCGGAACGCTCGCCGGGATCGGCTTCGGGATCCTGCTGATCGCCGGAATCGGCGGCGCGACAACGCACCTGCGCAACATCGGCACGCCCGCAGCCACCGGCACCGGCTCGGCGGACCTGGGCCAGCACAACGTCGAGGGACTGGCGGCGCTGATCTTCACCCGCTACCTGTGGGCGTTCGAACTCACCAGTGCGCTGCTGATCACCGCGGTGCTCGCCGCCATGGTGCTCACGCACCGCGAGCGTCTGCAGCCCCGGCTGACCCAGCGCGAGCTGTCCATCCAGCGCTTCCAATCCGGCCGGCGGCCCACCCCGCTGCCCACCCCCGGCGTCTACGCCCGGCACAACGCCGTCGACATCGCCGCACGCCTGCCTGATGGGACCTACTCCGAGCTGTCGGTGTCGGACACGCTGACGCACCGCTGGGTCGGCTCCACCGGCAACGCGCGACAAGCCGACAACGACGCCGACAACGCTGCGGCGGCTCCCGCCGGCAACGGGGAGGGATCGGACCAGTGAATCCGGAGAACTACCTGTACCTGTCGGCGATGCTGTTCACCATCGGCGCGACCGGAGTGCTGTTGCGGCGCAACGCACTGGTGATGTTCATGAGCGTCGAGCTGATGCTCAACGCCGCCAATCTGGCGTTCGTCACCTTCGCACGGCTGCACTCCCAGCTCGACGGCCAGATGGTGGCGTTCTTCACCATGGTCGTCGCCGCCTGCGAGGTGGTGATCGGCCTGGCCATCATCATGACGATCTTCCGGGCCCGGCGATCCGCCTCGGTCGACGACGCGAACCTACTGCGCGGCTAGGAGTGGGAGCTCTATGACAAACGTGAGTCAGCTGAGCTGGCTGCTGGTGGCCCTGCCGACGGCCGGTGCGCTGATCCTGTTGCTCGGCGGGCGCCGAACCGACCGGTGGGGGCACCTGCTGGCCTGCGCCACGGTGCTCGGCTCGTTCGTGATCGGGCTCGCCCTGCTGGCCGACATGCTCGGCCGCGACGGCGAGGATCGGGCGATCCACACCCACCTGTTCAGCTGGGTGCCGGTCGGTGCCCTGCAGGTCGACTTCGGGGTGCTGATCGACCAGCTCTCGATCTGCTTCGTCCTGCTGATCAGCGGCGTCGGGACCTTGATCCACATCTACTCGACCGGCTACATGAAGCACGACCCCGACCGCAGGCGCTTCTTCGCCTACCTGAACCTGTTCGTCGCGGCAATGCTGTTGCTGGTGGTCGCCGACAACTACCTGGCCCTCTATGTCGGCTGGGAAGGTGTCGGTCTGGCCTCCTACTTGCTGATCGGGTTCTGGTACGCCAAGCCCGTGGCGGCCGCGGCCGGCAAGAAGGCGTTCGTGTCCAACCGGGTCGGCGACATCGGGCTGTCGCTCGCGCTGTTCGTGATGTTCGCCGGATTCGGCACGTTGTCCTACGACGGCCTGTTCGGAGCGGTCGGCGATGCCGGCCCGAGCGGGCTGACCACCGCGATCGGTCTGCTGTTGCTGGTGGGCGCCTGCGCCAAGTCCGCCCAGGTTCCACTGCAGGCCTGGTTGTTCGACGCCATGGAAGGCCCCACCCCGGTGTCGGCGCTGATCCACGCCGCCACCATGGTGACCGCCGGCGTCTATCTGATCGTGCGGTCCGGCCCGGTGTTCGACCTATCCCCCGACGCCCGGCTGGCGGTGGTCGTGGTCGGCGCCCTCACGCTGCTGTTCGGCGCGATCATCGGCTGCGCCAACGACGACATCAAGCGGGCACTGGCCGCGTCCACGGTGAGCCAGATCGGCTACATGGTGCTGGCCGCGGGCCTGGGCCCGGCCGGCTACGCCGTGGCGATCATGCACCTGCTGACTCACGGCTTCTTCAAGGCCGGGTTGTTCCTGGGCTCCGGCTCGGTGATGCACGGGATGAACGACGAGCAGGACATGCGCCGCTACGGCGCCCTGCGCAGCTTCATGCCGGTGACCTTCGCGACGTTCGGGCTGTGTTACCTGGCGATCATCGGCGTCCCGCCGTTCGCCGGCTACTGGTCCAAGGACGCCATCATCGAGGCCGCACTGGCCTCCGGCGGCACTCGCGGATGGGTGCTGGGGGCCGTCACCATCCTGGGCGCCGGGATCACCGCCTTCTATATGACCCGGGTGATGCTGATGACGTTCGGCGGCGAGCGCCGCTGGGCCGCCGACGAGAACGAGGTGAGCCCCGAGCGCGCCCTGCAGCACCCCCACGAATCGCCGCGGGTGATGACCTGGCCGATGATCGTGCTGGCCTTGGGCGCCGTGTTCGCCGGTGCCGCGCTGGCCATCGGCGGGCGCCTGGAGCACTGGCTGGAGCCGGTGGTCAGCTCCGCGGCCGCGGTCGCCCACCACGAGGGGGCGCACGCCATCCCGGCCTGGCTCACCGGCGCTATCACCCTGGGAGTTGTCCTGCTCGGTGTTGCGGTGGCCTACAACATGTACGGCCGCAAGCCGATACCGATCACCGCGCCCACCGATGTGTCGGCGCTGACCGTGGCGGCGCGCAAGTATCTCTACGGCGATGCCTTCAACGAGGAGGTGCTCATGCGTCCGGGTAACCGACTGGCACAAGGCCTGGTCGGCGTCGACGACCGGGTGGTCGACGGCTCGGTCAACCTGACGGCCGGGCTGGTGGCGATCGCGTCATACCTGGTGCGGCGCCTGCAGACCGGGTTCGTGCGCTCCTACGCCCTGACGATGCTGGCCGGTACGGTCCTGGTCGTCGCACTGGTCCTGGCGGTGCAGCTGTGAACGCGACCGGAGGCGTGCCCTGGCTGAGCCTGCTGTGGCTGGTACCGCTGATCGGTGCCGGGTTGGTCATCGTGTTGCCCGCCCGCGCGGCAGCACTGGCGAAGTGGACCGGCCTGCTGGTGAGCCTGGCGACCCTGGCGGTGGCGATCGTGGTCACCGTCGGATTCGACACCACCCCGGTGGCCGCTCCCTACCAGTTCGTCGAATCGCACTCCTGGATACCGGCATTCGGGGCGAGCTACACCCTGGGCGTGGACGGCATCGCGGTGATCCTGACGCTGCTGACCGCCGGGCTGGTGCCGTTGCTGATGCTGGCCGGCTGGAACGACGGCGAACGGGCCGATCGCAGCAGCCGGGGCCCGCACGCGTTCGCCGCGCTGACCCTGACCGTCGAGGCGATGGTGCTGATCTCGCTGGTCTCGCTGGACGTGCTGCTGTTCTACGTGTTCTTCGAAGCGATGCTGATCCCGATGTACTTCATGATCGGTGGATTCGGCAACGGGGCAAAGCGTTCCCAAGCGGCCCTGAAGTTCCTGCTGTACAACCTTTTCGGCGGTCTGATCATGCTGGCCGCAGTGATCGGGGTGTATGTGGTGAGCTCCGGCGAAAGCGGTTCCGGCGGCACTTTCGACTTCCGAGAATTGGTCTCGATCTTCTCCCCGGCGACCACCACCGTGGACCCGGGCGTGCTCAAGCTGCTGTTCGCCGGCTTTATGTTCGCCTTCGCGGTCAAAGCCCCGCTGTGGCCGCTGCACCGGTGGCTGCCCGACGCGGCGGTGGAGTCCACACCGGCCACGGCGGTGCTGATGATGGCGGTGATGGACAAGGTGGGCACCTTCGGGATGCTGCGGTACTGCCTGCAGCTGTTCCCCGACGCCTCCACGTATTTCCGCCCGGCCATCATCGTGCTGGCGGTCATCGGCGTGGTCTACGGGGCGATGGTGGCGATCGGCCAGCGCGACATGATGCGGTTGATCGCCTACACCTCGATTTCGCACTTCGGGTTCATCATTCTGGGCATCTTCGTGATGACCAGCCAGGGGCAGAGCGGTTCGACGCTGTACATGCTCAACCACGGGTTGTCGACGGCGGCGCTGTTCCTGATCGCGGGATTCCTGGTGGCCCGGCGCGGTGGCACCCGGGCGATTTCGGATTACGGCGGCGTGCAGAAGGTGGCGCCGGTGATGGCCGGCACCTTCATGGTCGCCGCGATGGCCACCCTGTCGCTGCCCGGACTGGCCCCCTTCATCAGTGAGTTCCTGGTCTTGATCGGCACCTTCAACCGGTATTGGGTGGCGGCGGCTGTCGGTTCCACGGCGCTGGTGTTGTCGTCGATCTACATGTTGTGGCTGTATCAGCGGGTGATGACCGGCCCGGTCGCGCAGGGCAATGAGGGCATCCGTGATCTGGTGCCGCGGGAGTTGCTGGTCGTCACGCCGTTGATCGCGCTGCTGCTGTTCCTCGGCTTCTACCCCAAACCCGCGCTGGACATCATCAATCCGGGCGTCGAGCACACCTTGACCACGATCGGTGAGACCGATCCGGCACCGCTGACCGCTGAGGGGGCGCACTGACCATGGCGGGCATGCCAATCCCATCCGTCGAATACGGCCTTCTGCTGCCGATTCTGATCGTTTTCGGCACCGCGGTGAGCGGCGTGCTCATCGAGGCGTTCGTCGGCCGCCGGGCGCGTTACGTGGTGCAGGTTCTGCTCGCTGTCGGTGGTCTGGCCGCCGCGTTCGCGGCCGTCGTCGCAGTGGGCCGCGAGCTGCCGGCCGCAGGTCGCATCACGGTGCTGGGCGCGGTGGCCGTCGACAGGCCGGCGCTGGTGCTGCAGGGCACCATCGTGCTGGTCGGGATCATGGCCGTGCTGTTCATCTCCGAGCGCAACATCGGTGCGGGCGTTCCCGAAGGTCCTGGTGCAGCGGCCGCACCCGCCACCTCTCCCGCCGCTGGGGCACGCGCCGGTCTGGACGCGTTCACTCCGCAGGCGTCGGCGGTGCCGGACAGCGTCGCCGAGCTTGACGCGGCGCGCGCCGGGGTGACCCAGACCGAGGTGTTCCCGCTGACGGTGTTGGCGGTCGGCGGGATGATGGTGTTCCCCGCCGCCAACGATCTGGTCACCATGTTCGTGGCGCTGGAAGTGCTCTCGCTGCCGCTGTATCTGCTGTGCGGGCTGGCCCGCTACCGCCGTCTGCTCTCCCAAGAAGCGGCGCTGAAGTACTTCCTGTTGGGTGCGTTCTCCTCGGCGCTGTTCCTGTTCGGCACCGCGTTGCTCTACGGCGCCACCGGGACACTGACGCTGTCCGACATCGGCGAGCAGTTGTTCGCCCACAGCAGCGACCCGCTGGCGCTGATCGGCGCCGTCCTTCTGCTGGTGGGCCTATTCTTCAAAGTCGGCGCGGTGCCGTTCCATTCGTGGGTTCCCGACGTCTATGTCGGGGCGCCGACGCCGATCACCGGTTTCATGGCGGCCGCCACCAAGGTCGCCGCCTTCGGGGCGATGCTACGGATCCTCTACGTCGCGCTGCCTGCCCTGCACGACCACTGGCGTCCGCTGCTGTGGCTGATCGCGGTACTGACCATGGTGGTCGCCACTATCGCGGCCATCACGCAGAACGAGATCAAGCGGATGCTGGCCTACTCCTCGATCGCCCACGCGGGCTTTGTGCTGACCGGTGTGCTCTCTGCGATCCCGGCGGGGATCTCGGCGACGCTGTTCTATCTGGTCGCCTACAGCTTCTCCACCGTGGGCGCCTTCGCCGTGGTGAACCTGATCCGAAGTGCCGGTGGTGAAGAGGAACTCGACATGTCCCGGTGGGCCGGGTTGGGGCGGCGTTACCCCGTTGTGGGCCTGCTGTTTTCGATGTTCCTGCTGGCTTTCGCCGGCATTCCGCTGACCAGTGGGTTCATCAGCAAGTTCGCGGTGTTCAAGGCCGCCGCCGAAGGCGGCGCGGCACCACTGGTGGTGGTCGGCGTGATCGCCAGCGGTGTGGCCGCCTACTTCTACGTCCGGGTGATCGTGTTGATGTTCTTCACCGACTCCCCCGCCGACCCGCCGCACCTGGTGCTGCCCAGCGTATGGAGCAAGGCGGCCATCGCGCTGTGCGCCGCGATCACCGTGCTGCTGGGGGTGCTGCCGCAGCCTCTGCTGGACCTGGTGGACGCCGCAACACAGTTCGCGCAGTAATCCCGGCGCGCCCGTCGCTCAACGGGTACATCATGTAGGGATGCCCGACGAGTCGTTTCAGCAGCTGGTGTCCATGCTGGACTACACCATGTTCGTGGTGACCACGACGAGCAACGGAAGCGCCTCCGGCTGTCTGGTCGGGTTCGCCACCCAGACCAGCATCGATCCGTCGAGGTTTCTGGTGGCAATGTCCAAGCGCAACCATACTTTCGAGGTGGCAGCCGAGGCCGAACACTTGGCCGTTCATGTGCTGGCGCGCCGCGACATCGAACTGGCCCGCCTCTTCGGCAGTGAGACCGGCGACGAGATCGACAAATTCGAACGCTGCTCATGGCACAGCGGCCCCGCCGGAATGCCGATCCTCGACGATGCTCCGGCATGGTTTGTCGGCAAGACGCTGCGTCGGATGAACCTCGGCGACCACATGGGATACCTGCTGGAACCCGTGGCCGGGTATGTCGCCCATGAGGACGCGACGCTGCTGTCGCTGTCCGACGTCGTTGATCTCGAACCCGGCCACGACGCCTGACGAGAGGTACCGAGCAGCCCTCAGCCCGCTTGGCGCAGCGGCAGACCGGCAGCCTGGTAGATCGCGTCGATGACGCTCATGTTCTCGATCGCGTCCTCGGGGGTGGTGCGCACCGCAACGCCGCGTAATACAGCGTCGGCGAACGCGTCGAGCTGGTAGGCATAGGACGCCCGGTGGGTGAAGCGCTCGACCCGCCTTCCATCGGGCGAGCTGACTCGCAGCCGGTGGAAGTATTGCGGCATCAGCGGGTTGAGCGCGCGCAGCTCGCCGCGCTCCCCGATCACCCGGGCGCTGATCTGCAGCAGGTTCGATGACCACAGCGAGCAACGGATGGTCCCGGTGTGCCCCGCGGGAAATCGCAGCTGCGCCGTCATCGCTCGGTCGACGAGCGGATCACGCAACTTCGCCTGCGCGGAAACCACTTCCGGGGTGGCCCCACCGAAGGTGCGGGCCATGTGCACGGCGTAGCAGCCGGCGTCCATCAGGGCCCCGCCGGCCAGCTCATACTGATAGCGGATGTCGGAGAAGCGGGGCAGCGGGAAGCTCAGCGCGGCGTGAACCTGTCGCAGCTCACCCAGTTCGCCTGAGGCGATGATCTCTTCGATGCGCGCCGTCATCGGGTGGTAGCGGTAGTGGAACGCCTCCATGACCACTCGGCCGCTGACCGCAGCCGCCGCGGCGACCTCCCGGGCCTCCTCGGCGTTGGCGGTGAACGGCTTCTCGCACAGCACATGTTTGCCGGCATCCAACGCGGCACGTGTCCACATACCGTGCAGGTGGTTCGGCAGCGGGTTGTAGATGGCGTCGACCTCGGGGTCTGCGAGCAGCGCGTCGTAGCTGTCGTGCACCCGGCCGATGCGATGTTTGGCGGCAAACGCACGAGCCCGGCCGATGTCGCGGGCTGCCACCGCACTCACCACGACCTCCGGATCGGCGGCGGCGGGCTTGAGCAGTGCGTCCGGGGTGATGCGCGCCGCTCCCAGCACACCGATACGCAGCACCGCCGTCATGCGACGGCACTCCGCAGCAGGCGGAAGCCGGCCACCCGCCGACCGCGGTGAGTTGCGGTCGTCATCTCGACGACCCTGCGCGCCTGCTCGTCGACCGGCGTGGCCGGGTCGAGAACCGACAGATATACCTCGTGGGCGGCCAGGGACCGCGTCGCGAGTTCGAGGTAGTCCTGCACATCTTCGACGTGGGTGGGACCCGGGCCACCCTGGAACAGCCAGCGCGGCGGATCCCCGCACATGTCCCAGGCATCGGTGACCGCGGCGGCGAATTCGATGTGGTCACGTTGGTTGGGCATGCCTGAGCCGAACTCCGCGCCGCCGTAGATCGCCACCACCACATCGGGTCGCACCTCGCCGATCACCGCGGCAATCTTGGCGCGCAACTCCGGCGTGTTGGTGATGCTGCTGTCCGGGAAGCCCCAGAAGTCGACGTCAGCGACCCCCACGATGGCCGCCGCGCGCCGCTGCTCCTGCTCGCGCAGCGGTCCGGCCCGTTCCGGCTCCATGCCGGCGATGCCCGCTTCCCCGCTGCTGGCCAGGGCATAGCGGACGGTCTTGCCGGCGGCAGTCCATTTGGCCACCGCAGCGGCAATCCCGTATTCGGGATCGTCGGGGTGGGGCACCAACACCAGCAGCGACACCCAGTCCTGCGGGAAGGGCTGCGGCCCGGTGGACGCGTCAGGCTCAGCCATGGATCTATGCCATCACACCGTGGGCGATGATGTCGGTGATCGCTTGCACCCAGTCATCGCCCAGATCGTCGTCGGGACGCAGCATCATGGCCAGCAGTGTTGCGCCGCCGATTATTTCGACGAGTCGGTCGGGGTCCACATCGGTTCGTGCATCGCCGCGGCTCACCGAATCGGCCACCCAATGGCGCATCACCTCGAACAGCCCCTGGAAACGTTCCAGGATGCGTGCGGTCAACTCGGCGTTGCGGGCCATGTCACCGATCAGGCCCGGCAGGGCGGCCCGCACCACGGGGTTGGTGAAGGCGTCCCGCGCACCGGCCATCATGGCCCGCAGGTCGCCGGAGACGTCGCCCGGTGGCGCAGTCACCGCCTGGGGCGGTACCGCGAATGCTGCCTCGTGCACCAGCTCGGCCTTACTGGGCCACCGGCGGTACAGCGCCGTTTTGGTGGTGCCGGCGCGCTCGGCGACAGCCGCCATGCTCAGATTCGAATATCCGACTTCGACAACCAGTTCCGCGGCGGCCTGCAATATGGCACCGTCAATGCGGGGATCGCGGGGACGGCCCGCGCCGGACCCCTTGTCAACGGCTGAGGGTTCTGCTTTCATAACGCTACCTGTCGTATCGTAATTACCTTGACGGAGGATACAACCGTGGTCGACCAACCGACTGTGGAAAAGGACGTCGGCCGGCTCCAACGTTCCAGCCGCGACGTCACCACACTGCCCACGGTAATGTCTCGCTGGCTTGCCACCCAGTTGCCCGGCGCGCCCACGCCGGAGATCACCGTGGAAAGCGGCGTGGACACCAACGGCATGTCGTCGGAGACGATCATGCTCACCGGCCGCTGGGCAGTCGACGGCTCGCCGGTCGAGCAGCGCTGGGTGATGCGGGTGGCACCCGCCGCCGAAGACGTGCCGGTGTTCCCGAACTACCGGCTGGACCACCAGTTCGAGGTAATGCGGCGGGTGGGTGAGCTCACCGATGTCCCGGTGCCGAAAGTCCGGTGGATCGAGCCGACCGGTGACGTGCTGGACCGACCGTTCTTCCTGATGGACCGCATCGACGGCAAGGTTCCGCCGGACGTCATGCCCTACACCTTCGGCGGCAACTGGTTCGCCGACGCCTCGGCCGAGCAGCAGCGGACCCTGCAGGACTCCACCATCGAAGTGCTCGCCAAGCTGCACGCCATCGCTGATGCCGAGCAGACGTTCACCTTCCTCAACGAGGGTTCGACCGGGGACTCCGCGCTGCACCGTCACTTCACCGGAGTGCGGCAGTGGTACGAGTTCGCGGTACCCGACATAGGACGTTCACCGCTGCTGGACCGCAGCTTCGCCTGGTTGGAGGAGAACTGGCCGGCCGACGTGGCCGCCGGGCAGACGGTGTTGTGCTGGGGCGACTCGCGGGTGGGCAATGTGCTCTACCGCGACTTCCAGCCGGTGGCCGTGCTGGACTGGGAGATGGTGGCACTGGGGCCGCGAGAACTGGATGTGTCCTGGATCATCTTCGCGCACTTGGTGTTCGAGGAACTCGCCGGACTGGCCGGGCTGCCCGGTCTTCCGCAGGTGCTGCGCGAGGACGACGTGCGAGCCACCTACCAGCAGCTCACCGGCGTCGAACTCGGTGACCTGCACTGGTTCTACGTCTACGCGGGCGTGATGTGGGCAATCGTGTTCATGCGCACCGGGGCCCGCCGGGTGCACTTCGGGGAGATGGAAAGGCCCGAAGACCCCGAATCGTTGTTCTATCACGCCGGATTGCTCAAGAGGTTGATCGGAGAACAGAGCTGATGCTGGGGCCACTCGACGAATTCCCGGTCCACCAACTGCCGCAGCCGATTGCCTGGCCGGGCTCCTCGGATCGCAACTTCTACGACCGGTGCTACCTCAACGCCCATGACCGCACCGGCGACATCTTCCTGATCACCGGGTGCGGCTACTACCCCAACCTCGGCGTCAAGGATGCCTTTGTGCTGATACGCCGCGGCGACACCCAGACGGCGGTGCACCTCTCGGATGCCATCGACTCCGACCGGCTCAATCAGCGCGTCGGGGCCTACCGCATCGAGGTCACCGATCCGCTGCGGTCCTTGCGGTTGGTCATGGATGAGACCGAGGGCATCGCAGTCGACCTCCGCTGGGAGGGGCTGTTCGCCCCGGTGCAGGAGCAGCGGCACATCCTGCGGACCGGCAACCGGGTGACCCTGGACGCGCAGCGGTTCGCTCAGCTGGGTTCTTGGAGCGGCCAGATCGTGATCGACGGCGTGGAGATCGCCGTCGATCCCGCAGTCTGGATCGGTTCACGCGACCGTTCCTGGGGCATCCGTCCGGTCGGCGAACGCGAACCGGCGGGCCGGCCCGCCGACCCGCCGTTCGACGGCATGTGGTGGCTGTATCTGCCGATGGCGTTCGAGGATTTCGCGGTGGTGTTGATCATTCAGGAGGAGCCCGACGGTTTCCGTTCGCTCAACGACTGCACCCGTATCTGGCGTGACGGCCGTGTCGAACAGCTGGGCTGGCCACGGATCTCCACGCGCTATCGGTCCGGCACCCGCATCGCCACCGGAGCCACCATCGAGGCAACGCGCCCGGACGGCACCCCGGTGGTGCTCGAGGTGGAATCCAAACTGCCGGTGCCCATTCACGTCGGCGGCGGCTATGGCGGGGACAGCGATTGGCTGCACGGTGAGTGGAAGGGTGAGAATTTCACCGAGCGCCGGACCTATGACATGACCGATCCGGGCATCCTCGGGCGCACCAGCTTCGGGATGATCGACCACGTGGGGCGGGCGGTGTGCCGCGACGGCGACGCCGCACCGGTCGAGGGTTGGGGACTCTACGAGCACGGCGTGCTGGGCCGCCATGACCCGACGGGATTCCCCGACTGGGTCACCATGGCGCCCTAGCTCAGTTCGCTGACGATCTGCCCCACGACCGCCGGGGCGATCGGCGCCGCCTGGTACACGCAGACGGTGTCGGCGATTCCCTCTACCCGGTCGCGGATGTGGGCGGCCACCTGCGCCGGTGTACCGCAGGCGACGATCGTATGCAGGATCTCGTCGGTGATCCGGGCGCCCATCTGCGCCCATTGGCCCTGCTTGGACAGTGCGTTGAGTTCCGGCTGTAAATCCTGCCAACCGTGGGCGGCCAGCACCGGGACGTATGCCGGAGTCGACGCGTAGAAACCGAGCAGCTTCCGGGCGGCGGCTTCGGCGGACTCCCGCTCGGCAGCGGTGACGCCGGTGGCCACTATGACTTCTGGCACGACAGTGAAATCCTCGGCGCGACGCCCACCTTGGGCAAGGCCGGCGCGCACCGCGGACATGGTGTGCTCATGCAGGAATCGCTTGGTGGAGAACGGCATCACCAGCAAACCGTCGGCGTGCGCGGCTGCGGCACGGGTCAGCCGCGGGCCCAGCGCGCCCACGTAGATCGGTGGCGGTCCATACGGATTCGGTCCGGGGCTGAACGTCGGCGTCATCAGGGTGTGCCGGTAGTAGTCGCCGCGAAAATCCAAGCGAGCCCCGGTATTCCAGGATTCGAAAATCGCCCGCAACGCCGCGACGAGTTCGACCATGCGGTCCACCGGCCGGTCGAATTCGGCGCCGAACCGCTTCTCGATCTGGGCGCGCACCTGCGTACCCAGGCCCAATATGAAGCGCCCGCCGCTGAGCAGCTGGTGATCGTTGGCCTGGTGCGCCAAATGGATCGGGTTGCGTGGGAACGCGATCGCGACGTTGGTCATCAAGTCCAGGCCACCGACACCGGCGGCCAGTGTCAACGGTGCGAACACATCGTGCGGGCCTTCGAAGGTGAAGACTCCACTGACACCGGCGTCACGCAGCTCGCGTGCCTGATCGGCGACACCCGTCAGCCCGCTGAGGGCAGCGAGGACTCTCAACGCAGCTCCGGCCCCTACGAGGTGTAGGCGGACCCGACGGCCACGCCGCGGACGGAGCCGGCGGCCAGCTCCACCAGGGCGCGAAGCTCGCGGTTCACCACGCCCGGATGCTCCAGAATCGAGCAGTGGCCCCCGCTGACCTCGATGAACCGAGCCAGATTCGGCGCGGTGTCGGCGATCCGCTGGGACACCCGTATCGGCAACAACCGGTCGCGGGTGCTGCCGATGACCAGGGTGGGCACGGTCAGACCGTCGAGGTCGATGAAGGATCCGGGACCGAGCGAATCGGTAAGCACCCGCACCCAATGGCCGCGGCCGACCGCCGGAGTCTTGGCGAACAGGTCGCAGATCAACGCGTTGACCGACGGGTCGGCCTCCGCACCGACGGCGAGCATGTGCACGAATCGCCGCATCGCGATGTGGGCCGGCCCCGCGATCGGGACGCTGCCGAACGTCTGCAGCGCTCGCCGCGCGGTCTGCTCGCGCAGCCGTTGGGCCGGCGCCGGCACCCGCAGCAGGTCGACCTCGGAAAGCAGGTTGCCCGAGGTGGTGTTGATCAGCGCGACCGCATCGGCGCGCTGCTGCACCCGATGCCGGAAACGGTCCGACCAGGCGTTGATCGCGATGCCGCCCATCGAATGCCCGGCGATGACGGCCCGCTCGCCCGGGGCCAGGGTGGCCTCCAGCACCGAGTCCAGGTCCGATGCCAAGTGCGTCAGGCTGTATCCGCCCCGCTTGGGCACCCCGCTGCGGCCGTGACCACGGTGGTCGTAGGCGATCACCCGGTGATCGGCACTCAGGTCGGCAATCTGATGTCCCCACACCCGGATGGCGCAGGTGATCCCGTGTGCCAGCACGATCGGGTAGCCGTCAGGCGGCCCGAAGACCTGGGTGTGCAGCTTTGTTCCGTCCGCTGCCCGAACCTCCAGGGTGCGGGCCGGCGGTAACGCCGTGGGAAACGTGCCGACATTTCGCCGTCGGCTGGACCGTTGAGCACTCATCGTCACCTCATCAAAAATGCGGCAACGCTGCCGCATCGCGAGCATACGCCTGTGTGGACTAGGTTTTCGGGAAAGCACTATTGACGGAGGGTTCGCCCATGCGCGCGGTACAGATTTCCGAACTCAGCGGACCGGCGGCCGCCCAGGTCGTCGATCTCGACGAGCCGGCCGGCGAGGGACTGGTCGTCATCGACGTGCACGCCGCCGGGGTGGCGTTTCCCGACGTCTTGCAGTCCCGCGGGCTCTATCAGCACAAGCCGGAACCGCCCTTCGTGCCCGGCGGCGAGGCCGCTGGTGTGGTGCGCAGTGCCCCGGACGGCGCGCACGTGCGACCGGGTGACCGGGTGGCGGTATTGACCATGCTCAACGGCGGGATGGCGCAGGTGATCGCAGTGCCTGCCGGCCAGGTGTTCAAGCTGCCCGACACGGTGTCGTTCGAGGCCGGCGCCGGGCTGTTGTTCAACGACCTGACGGTGCTGTTCGCATTGACCACGCGCGCCCATATGACCGAAGGCGCCACGGTGCTGGTGCACGGCGCCGCCGGCGGGATCGGTACCTCCACGCTGCGACTGGCCGGCCCGCTGGGGGCCTCACGGGTGATCGCGGTGGTCTCCACCGAGGCCAAGGCCGAAGTGGCCCGGAGGGCCGGGGCCACCGACACGGTGCTCGCCGACGGGTTCCGCGAGGCGGTGGCCCAGCTGACCGGCGGGCGCGGCGTGGACCTGGTGCTCGACCCGGTGGGTGGTGACCGTGTCACCGACTCGCTGCGCTCGCTGGCACCCGCCGGAAAGCTGTTGGTGGTGGGATTCACCGGTGGCGACATCCCGCAGGTGAAGGTGAACCGGCTGCTGCTCAACAACATCGACGTGGTGGGCGTCGGCTGGGGGGCATGGGTGATGTCGCACCCCGGCGAGTTGGAGCACCAATGGGAGGTGTTGGAACCGCTGCTGGCATCCGGGAAGGTGGCCCCGCCGCAGCCGGATGTCTTCGACCTCGACTCCGCCGCTGATGCGTTGGCCGCATTGGAGAACCGCACCGCGGCGGGCAAGGTCGTGCTGCGGATGCGCGACTGAAGAGGTCCCTGCGGCGCCGAAAACGAGAGGAATCCGATGCCGGACCAGCGTTCGCCACACAGTGCCAGCGCCCTGCTGAACGCCGTCGAACAGTCGCCGAAAGCTGTCGCGGTACACGATAAGTCGGCCTGGGTCGGAATCTTCGCCGCAGACGGGCAGGTGAATGATCCCGTCGGGTCGACTCCGCATGTCGGAACGGCCGCCATCGGGCGGTTCTACGACACCTTCATCGCACCGAACGCCATCGCCTTTGATGTGCAGCACGACGTTGTCGCGGGAATGTCGGTGATACGCGACCTCACGGTGCACACCACGATGTCCACGGGTGTCACCATGCACATCCCCATGCACCTGCGCTACGACCTGGTATCGCAGGGGCCGGACGGCTCGCTGAGGATCCAGAAGTTGTTCGCCCACTGGGAGCTGCAGAAGATGGTCGGGCAGTTACTGACCTCAGGTGGGCGTGGCCTGCTGGCCTCGGTGATTCTGGGCCCCCAACTGCTTCGTCATCAAGGGCTTTCTGGCTGCGCCGGTTTTCTGCGCGGACTCTCCGGCGTGGGCAAGCGGGGAAAGCGTCGGGTCGACGCCCTTGTCGGCGCGCTTGCGCACGGTGATGCGGAGGCGTTTTCGGAACATCTGGCCCCCGACGCCGCATTGAGCCTCGACGGTGTATCGCAGACGTCAGTTGCCGAATTCGTCGCCACCGCTAAGCATCTGACGGTCGAAAAGTTGCTGGCCGCAGGGCATACCGTGACTGCGACGGTGCATCTGGACGGCAACAGGGGCGTGGGACTGTTCGAGTTCTCGCAAGACGCCGCTGACCGGGGTTTGATTTCGGCTGTGCGGCTCTATATCTGAGCCAGATCTCGCTACAGCACGCCCGGAATGAGCGCTTTGCGATCAGGCGGGTAGTCGGGGAACTTCTGTCGGTACCACTTGTGGGTGGCCATCGCCCGGGGCCCCAGGTTGGCGATGGAGAAGAGCAGGAAGATCAGGCCCGGAACGGTCCAGGCCATGATCGCCCAGCCCGCCCACAAGACGAGCTCACCGAAATAGTTGCCTGACGACACCCAGCGATACACCCCGCCGTAAGGGATCCGGTATCCGCTGCTGCCATCGGCGCGCAGGCCGATCAGGATACGGTCCGCCTGGAAGTTGATTCCCCAGCCGATCAGCGCCACCGCGAGACCCACCATGAAGCGGGGGTCGAGGAACCAACGCTCCTGCTGCAGGTGCGGCGCCAGGGCCACCGCATACCCGTTGGCGAACCCGTTGACAGCGTTGAAGATGAAACCGAAGGCGATACCGGAGATGGGGAAACGCTTGCCGTCTCCCCTGCGGCTCAGCGGATAGATCAGGCCGCGGTAGAGGTAGTGGCACTGCCACAGTGCGTACAACACGATCGCCGGCGCCCCATGCTGATGCGCCACCAGCCAGAACGTGACGGTGAAAGCCCACCATTGGGGGCATTCGAACATCAGCCAGCTGATCTTTCCCGGCAGGGTGAAGCGGTCGTCCGGACTGGCGAACCGGCCATAGGGGTTGGTGAACCAGAAGCTGCTGGCGAAGGTGACCACAGTCAACACGACCAGGAAGACGACGGCGGCGTGATACAGACCGGCCATGGCGGAAACCTCTCATCGGGGATGCCAGGCAGTAGTAGCACATGCGTCCGGCGCCGTCCCTGCGCTTGTCGATGCGCGTCGATGCCTTGAGCCGGGACACGTCGCATCTGGCAAGATAACACTCTGTCTGGTCACTAGACACTCTGTACAGTGAAATCTTCCCGAGGCGAGGAAACGCAATGTCATCCACGGTCAGTTCCCTGGGACCGCAGCCGGCGGAGTACGACCCGCAGTGGGTGCGCGCCAAGTACGCGCTCGAACGCGACAAACGACTGCGCCCGGACGCGGTGGGCCAGTTCATCGAGGTCACCGCGGATTTCTCGCACTACGCCGATGACCCGTGGACGGAGCGCGTCGAGCGTGACCCGGTTCACGACCACGTCCAGGTGGCGATCATCGGCGCGGGACTGGGCAGCCTGATCGCCGCCGCACGGCTGCAGGAATCCGGGATCGACGACATCAGGATGATCGACACCGCCGGCGACTTCGGCGGCACCTGGTACTGGAACCGCTATCCCGGCGTGCAATGTGATGTCGAGTCCTACATCTATCTGCCACTGCTGGAAGAGCTGAACTACATACCCACCGAGCGATACGCGCACGGCCCGGAGATCCGCGAGCACCTGCAGAACATCGCCAAGCACTACCGCCTCTACGACAACGCCCTGCTGAGCACCACCGTCACCGACCTGCACTGGGACGACGCCGCCAAACGCTGGCAGATCACCACCGACCGCGGTGACGCCTTCACTGCCACCCTGGTCGCGGTCTCGCCCGGATCGCTCACCCGGCCGAAACTGCCGGGCATCCCCGGTATCAACGAGTTCCGCGGCCACACCTTCCACACCAGCCGCTGGGACTTCGGCTACACCGGTGGCGACGAGTCCGGTGGGCTGACGAAACTGTCCGACAAGCGCGTCGGCGTCATCGGCACCGGTTCGACGGGGCTGCAATGCATCCCGCACCTCGGCGAGTGGGCGCAGCACCTCTACGTCTTCCAGCGCACCCCGAGCACCGTCTCGGTGCGTGGCAACCGTCCCACCGACCCGGCGTGGGCGGCAAGCCTACAGCCGGGCTGGCAACGCGAGCGCATGGAAAACTTCACCCGGGTGACCTGCGGCGTGGAGATGGACGTCGACCTCACCAACGACGGCTGGACGCAGAAGGCCCTCGAACTCAGCGAGCCCGCGATCTTCCGGGAGAACCAGCGCCTCGGTCGCGAGATGACGCCTGAGGAGATCGCCGAATTTCTTTTCCGCGCCGACTATTTCGCAATGGAACGGCTGCGTGCGCGGATCGACGAGACCGTGCGCGACCGCAGGACCGCCGAAGCGCTCAAGCCGTGGTATCGGTTGAACTGCAAGCGCCCCGGCTACCACGACCAGTACCTCGACACCTTCAACCGAGACAACGTCACGCTGGTCGACACCGACGGGCGCGGCGTCGATCGGTTCACTGAGACCGCCGTGGTGGTCGATGACGTCGAATACGAACTCGACGCGCTGGTCTTCGCGACCGGATTCGAGGTGGGCACCGAGTTCACCCGCCGGCTCGGCTTCGACATCGTCGGGCGCGACCGCGTGCGCCTGAGCGACAAGTGGGCCAAAGGCATGCGCACGCTGCACGGCTTGCAGACCCACGGTTTTCCCAACTGTTTCTTCCTCGGCTACACCCAATCCGGGGTCTCCCCCAAC
Organism: Mycolicibacter nonchromogenicus; assembly: GCF_002101775.1. Classification (GTDB taxonomy): domain Bacteria; phylum Actinomycetota; class Actinomycetes; order Mycobacteriales; family Mycobacteriaceae; genus Mycobacterium; species Mycobacterium nonchromogenicum. The sequence goes on from NZ_LQPI01000042.1 coordinate 219,135, forward strand.
TACACCCACACCGCCGAAGAACGGGCCCGCCACTTCGCCTACCTAGTCAGCACATTCGTCGAGCGGGGCGCGGCAACCATCGAGGCCACCAAGGCCGCCGAAGACCAGTGGCTGGCCGCGATGGAGGAGGCGTCGGAGAAACCCAAGGCCTTCTACGCCGAGTGCACGCCGAGTTACCTGAGTTCCGAGGGCGATCGGGAGAATCCACACGGCATGCTGTCCACCAATTTCGGTGGCAAGCCGGTCGACTTCTTCGCGATGCTGAGCGACTGGCGCTCCACCGGTCAGTTGGAGGGGGTGATTCTGAAGTGACGGAGTCGACCCTGGCCGGGGAAACCGGCGAAACCGCACCACGACTGACCATGCGCGACCGGCACCGCATCATGACCCGAGACCACATCATGGCCGCCGCGCTGGAGGCTTTCGCCGAACGCGGCTACGTCGCAGTGACCATCGACGACATCGTGCGGCGGGCCGGGATCGGTCGGGCGACGTTCTATCTGCACTTCGACTCCAAGGCTGCCGTGCTGCGCGAACTGCGCAACACCCGGATGACTGTGTGGTCCCAGCAGGACGCCCCCCGTGGCGGCAGAGCGGGACGGCCCTCGATCAGAGCCTTCTTCGAGAAGGTCGTCGACTTCTACACCTCCGCGCCGCAGCTCTACACGGCACTGCATCAGGCGCGTGCGGCCGACCCGGAATTCGCCGCGGCGCACCGAGCCACCATGGAGGACAACGTCACCGAGTGGATCGAGGCCGATGCCATGCCCGGTGCCACCGAAGCCCAGCTGCGGCTGGCCATCGCGATGATGTACACCATGGTCGATTCCTTCATGCACCTGTGGCTGGTCGACGGCTGGCCGCTGGAACGGCAGGCCGCCATCGAGGCGATGACCGACGCGCTGCACGCCACCATGCGCTGAAACAGCCAGACCGAGCCGTGCCGGCACATATCGTGGCTCAACGCACGAGCGAACGCGGTGCGAGCCATGTTGCAGACGAGAGGTTGGCCCGATGACCGAGCTACGGGCGGATGGCGCGACGACCGAGCGGCCCACCCAACGCCGAGGCGTCATGCAGGCACTCACCGGGCTCACTGTCCGCTACGTCGAACGCCTGATGCCCGACCCGTACCTGTTCGCGGTGCTGCTCACGCTGATCGTCGCGGGCCTGGTCGCCGCTCTGGTGCGCGGAGCGTCGGCCGACGGCATGCTGGCCGCCTGGTATGCCGGGGTATGGGGTCCGCAGAATATCTTCACGTTCGCCTTCCAGATGGTGCTGATCCTGGTGACCGGCTACACATTGGCCGAGGCGCCCGTGCTGAAGCGGGCCATCATTCGTGTCGCGGCGATGCCGCGCAGCCAAGTGCAGGGCGCCCTGCTCTGCTTCACCGTCAGTGCCGTGCTGTCCCTGCTGAACTGGGGCCTGGGGCTGGTGGCCGGTGCGCTGGTCGCCCGCCAGGTTGCGCGACGTTTCCCCGAGTCGCATTTCGGCTATCTGATCGCTGCGGCGTTCATGGGGTTCATCGTCTGGACGCAGGGGTTGTCGTCGTCGATCGCGCTGGCGAACACCGATGCCGCCAGCCCCATCAACGTGATCCACAAGATCGCGGGATTCACTGTGCCACTGAGCCAGACCATCTTCCAGCCATACAGCTGGCTCTCGGCGCTCATCGTGTTGGGGGTGCTCGCGCTCGCGGTGTGGCGGATGGAGCCGTCGGAAAGCCTGCCCCCCGATTCCGCGGTGTTCGAAGACGACACAGCAGCCGTTGAGATCCCGACCGGCAAGACATTTGCCGAATGGCTGGAGAATCAGTGGATCCTCAACGTGCTGCTGTTCGCGGCGGGGATCACGTATTTCGTGACCAGTGGTTTCGCGCTGAACATCTCGTCGATGATCATGCTTTTCACGATCACCGCCGCCCTGCTGCACCGCACGCCGATTCGCTTCATCCGGGCATTCACCGGTGCCGCGAAGGTCTCTGGCCCGCTGCTGCTGCAATATCCGCTCTACGGGGGCTTGGTCGGACTGCTGGCGTACCAGGGCGCCGAGGGGTCCAGGCCGCTGCAGACGCTACTGGCCCAGACGCTGGTCAACGGCGCAACCGAGTACACGTTGCCGTTCCTGACCTTCATCGGCTCGGTGATCATCAGCCTGTTCGTGCCGTCCGGCGGCGGGCACTGGGCGGTGCAAGGGCCGATCGCCGTCGACTCTGCGCTGGCGATCGGGCAGCAGTCACCGGCCTATCTCGGGCTGGTGTCCATGGCCGTCGCCGTCGGCGAGGGCGTGGCGAACATGATCCAACCGTTTTGGCTGCTGCCGCTGCTGGCGATCGCCAAACTCAATGTCCGCCAAGTGATGGGCTTTACCATCGTGGCGTTCCTCATCGGCTTGGTGTGTCTGGGGGCGATGACACTGATCGCACCGTGGGTCATCTGAGCGCCGGGACCGCCCTCTACGGCTGTGCCGACGGCGGCTTTGCGCGTTCCTTGATATCTGCCCGGGGTTATCGGATGCTCGTGGCAGAAACAACCACCGATGCCTCCCCATGCGAAGGAGAACGGCGTTGAACTCACCGGAAGCCGGCAGCGTCGGCAGTATCTCCACCGCACTGCAGGACTGCTATTCCGCCATCGAAGCGCTCTGCGCTGATCTGAGCGACGCCGAGTGGCAGGCTCAGTCACTGTGCCCCGACTGGACAATCCGCGACGTGATCAACCACGTCACCAGCATCGAAGCGGCCATGGCCGGGTGGCTGCCCGACGACGACCGCACTCCGCCGCCTTTCGACAAGGCCGCGGACTTTCTGCGCGACGCCGACACCGACATCGCCACCTACCGCGACCTGGTGGGCGCGATCTATGACGGTCGTCGGCGCGACCTGGCCGCGCTGACCGACGCAGATCTGACGCGTCCGTCGTGGACTCCGGTCGGCCCCGCCAATTACGGCCGATTCCTGGAGATCCGGGTCTTCGACTTCTGGGTACACGAACGAGACATCACCACCCCGCTCGGGCGCACCACCGATGACTCCGGTCTCGGGGCCCAGATCGCGCTGGCTGAGGTGGCCGGATCCCTGGGATACATCGTCGGCAAGAAGGTGGGCCTTCCCGATGGCAAGAGCATCACCTTCGACCTGACCGGACCCCTCACGCGCCAATTGCACGTCGCCGTGGACGGACGAGCCAAAACTGTTGACCACCTGGATAATCCGGATGTGAAGGTAGTCACCGACTCCACGACCTTCATCCAGCTGGCGTGCGGGCGCATCGACCCGCAGGCCCAGATCGACTCCGGCGCCATCACCTGGACAGGCGATGAAGAACTGGGCGACCGTGCCGCCCGCAACCTGAGGTTCACGATGTGACGACTCACCCGGATTTCGTCGACTTCCACTTCGACGTCATGTGCCCGTATGCCTACCAGACGTCGCGGTGGATCCGGGAAGTCCGAAACCTCACCGGCCTCACCGTGAACTGGCGCTTCTTCAGCCTGGAGGAGATCAACCGCCAAGAAGGCAAGAAGCATCCCTGGGAACGCGAGTGGTCCTACGGCTGGTCGATGATGCGCATCGGAGCACTGCTGCGTCGCCGATCGATGACCGACGTGGACGCCTGGTACCAGCGTGCCGGCCGCGCGCTGCACGTCGAGGGCCGCAAGCCGCACGAGAAGGCGGTCGCTCGCGAACTACTCGAAGAGCTCGGATTCGATCCCAGGCTCGCCGACCAGGCGATCGCTGACCCCACCACCAGCGACGAGGTGTTGAGCGATCATCAGCGGGTGGTCGCCGCCAGCGGCTACGGGGTTCCGACGCTGTTCTTTCCCGACGGGCAATGCCTGTTCGGGCCGGTGCTCATCGATCCGCCCACCGGCGACGCCGCCCTGCGCTTATGGGACGCTGTGGTCGCCTGGACCGAGTTTCCGCACCTCTACGAGCTTCAGCGGCCGAAAACTCCTGCCGATGCACAGCGCATCGCCGAGACTTTCCGTCCCTATCTGCAGGCCCGCGACTGGGTGTCGATCAACCGCGGAGAGGTGGTCACCTTCGCCAGTCCGGCGCACGGGCAGCCCGCCGCCGACGAACCCTAGGCCCACCATCAGCATTGCGCAGCATTGCGCCGAACAGGCCGCCGCCGGATCCCCGAAACTGGACAATGTTCCGTCTGCTGCCGCACCGGCAGCCGAAAGGGGCCAGTTGGTGGACAAGGCATCGGCGGCGAATCTCTCTGCGATTCGGACATGGGCGAGCTGATAGCGCGCCCACCGAGGCGCTCCGAATGCCGAATCCCCCGCAGGCTGCGCACCAATTTCCCTTCGATGTGATTAAAACGGTTGCAGCCCTTGATATCCCGACACCTGAAGCCGATTCAACATCTCAGCAACATTGACATCGAAGCCCGTCAACTTTTCCGGATGGTTCAACCCGGGCCACAACCAGGGCAATCCGTGCTACCGTCAAAGACGCGCATCTTTTCTTGATGCGCTTGGAAAAATGAGAGAAGTTAAGAATGGCACAGGGCACTGTGAAATGGTTCAACGGCGAAAAGGGCTTCGGCTTCATCGCCCCGGATGGCGGAGCGCCTGACGTCTTCGTTCACTACTCCGAGATCTCCGGCCGCGGATTCCGCACGCTCGAAGAGAACGCTCGGGTTCAGTTTGAGGTAGAACAGGGCGCGAAAGGTCCACAGGCTGTGGGCGTTTCGGCACTCTGATCGAACACGCAGACTTCAAGAGGCTGTCGCAGCGCAAGCTGCGACAGCCTTTTTTGTGATCTACGTGTTCGACGTGCATCTGCGATACCCGCACCCGTGGGTTGGCTCAGGTGGTTCGTATTCCGGCGCCGTGTCGTGACCGCGGCTAGTCGGCGATTTTCGAGGAGCTGGTCGCGGGCTCGCCCGCTTCGCCTGAGCCTTCCTTGCGGCGCTCAGCCGTAAGCCGCCCGCATCCATTCGGGTTGGAAGGCGACATCTAGGCGGACCGTCTGCCGATAGCCGCCCCAAGTTGGAACGCCCGGGGGCTGTCCACGGAAGATTCCGCGAGCTGCGGCGACCACACGGTTCCGTTGCGTAGGCCATTCGATAGAGCGAGCAATTTCCTCCAACACGCCCCGATCCCGCTCCAGGACGCGATCGACGATCTCGATGGCCGGTAGTGCGCCGCCCTTGTCGCCATTGCACTTCATACACGCAAGCACCAGGTTCGCCAGGCCGTCGATCCCCACCAGCGACCACGGAAGCACGTGATCGACAGGGTTCCCGGCCGGCAGGTGGACACCGCAGTAGAAGCAGTGCGGACCGAATGCCTCTGTGAATGCCGCACGAACCGATGTCATGGCGATTCGCTCGCGGCCGAAGAGATGGCCTGCCACGTCGGGGACCTCCGCGTCGAGGAATTTGTTCATCTGACGAATGTCGTCAACCCACATGATCTCCAGAGCCGGCTTGAGCAATCCGGCCAGACGGGCAAGGCCGAACGCGACACCGGGCTTCAAGGTGATGGCGTTGCCGTGCGCCGCGAGCTGGCGCATTGACACACCCTCCCCAAGGAAGGAGTCGTCGTACAAGAAGGGATCGCTTACTGGCGAGCCGGGAAGTTTTTGGAGCCTTGGCAGCGGCTGTTTGGCCAGCGCCACAACAATCTTGGCGATGGCTGCCTGATACTGCTTGGGCGCGCGGATCTTGGCGATGTCCAACGACAGCCCGCTGTTTCCCGATTGGGCGGCTTCTCGCAGCGACTTCGCGGCGTCAGGAATACGGGCAATGGATCCAGTCCGGCGTTGCCGCAGTTCTTGGCCTTCGAAGGGCCGAACCTGCGGCCAATAGAGAGCTAGGACGCGATGTGCCAGGTCCGGGAGAGGTACGCGCAGAATATCTTCGGGATGGTCCGGCAGATTCTCGATGCAGTGGTCTATCAGGGCCATCAGTGTGGCCAGCTTGTAGGTGGCGTCGCGTTGTCCTGTCTCAAGGATCGCGACCACGCGCTGACCCAGGAGCAACGGGTCGGTGACAACCTTGATGTCCGACGGTTCACTTCGCATGCGAACCCGCCAGGAGAGTCGGCGACCTGATCTCGTGTGGCCCAGGAATCGACGACTTGACGTAGAAGTCGTTCGCGGATGTCCTATTTCGGCTCGACAAATATTTCGGACCGCCATGCCATACGGCACAGCAAACCCTGCGGGACGGCGGTTGTTGCCGAGGCCTCTCTGCGGTCAACAGTTTCCTCCCCTCGCGCTCCACGGCACGAGATCATCCGCTCGAGCCAGGCGGGGTCGTCATTGATCAGGTCATCCAGATCATAGGAATCAGCGGTATAGCCCTCGCAGGAATCGACAGGACGTCCGGGTCTGGTGCCGTCGGGAGGACGATGGGACATGATCCCCCAGCGCGGGCGGGGGGTTGCGTCCAGCAGAGTGGTGTACGAGTCGGACCTGATCAGCGGTGCCGGCGTGTCGTAGCCGAGTGATTGAAGGT
>NZ_LQPI01000043.1 GCF_002101775.1 Mycolicibacter nonchromogenicus
CTGGGTGGGGCGGTTGCGGATCTGGGGGCAAATTGGGGGGATCAGGCTGCCTGGTCGGTGCTGTTGGACTCGTCGAGCTGGGACGGGGTCTTCGAGTCGTGGGGTGATCTGTCCACCTGGGACGGGGCCTGGGACACGATCCTGGCTGATCTGAGCCTGTCGGGTATCGGGGCTCAGTCGCTGGATCTGCCGGGTTCGGCGGGGGCGTCGTTTGACTGGAGTGCCGTCAACTGGTTGATGCCGTTCGGCAATGGTGCGGATGGCACGGCGGAGCATCCGGACGGCTTCGCCGGTGGCTGGATCTATGGGTCCGGTGGTGCGGGCTGGGACGCCGACGGTGTCGACGGGCTCATCGACGGTGGCGCCGGCGGTCAGGGTGGTCTGTTCGGCGGTGACGGTGGTGCCGGGGGTGACGGGTTCGGCGCCGGTGACGGTGGTGATGGCGGTGCGGTCGGTTGGTTCGCATTGTTCAGCCAGGCCGGTGACGGTGGCGCCGGCGGCGGTGATGGTGGTTTCGGCGGTGATGGTGGCGACGGTGCCCTGTTCGCGTGGTTCAGCGACGCCGGTGATGGTGGTGACGTCTTTGTGGGCGGCGGGGCCGGCGGTAACGGCGGCAGTGTTGGGTCGTTCTCCTGGTTCAGCAAGGCCGGGGCTGGTGGTGACAGCGCCGGCGGTCGCGGTGGTGATGGCGGCAGCGTCGGCTGGTTCTCCGCACTGGCCGATGCCGGCGATGGTGGCGACGGCATTGACGGCGGTAACGGTGGCGGCGGCAGCCTGTTCGGCTGGTGGAGCAACGGTGGGGCCGGCGGTGACGGCAATGACGGCGGCAATGGCGGCAACGGCGGTAGTGCCGGCCTGTTCTCCTGGTTCAGTGCCGGTGGTGCTGGTGGTAACGGCGGCACCGCCGTTGATCTGGGCACTGCTGGTGGTAATGGCGGCAATGGTGGCGACGCGGCCCTGTGGGGTGTGTTCAGCACCGCCGGTGCCGGCGGCGCCGGCGCGGATGGCTTTGCCGGTGCCGCCGGCGCGGCGGGCAGTTTCGCTAATGGTGGTGATGGCAATGGTGGTGATGGTGGTGATGGTGGTAATGGTGGCAATGGTGGTGCCGGTGGCCGGGGGGCGTATTTGTTCGGTGCCGGCGGTAAGGGTGGTGCGGCCGGTGATGGGGGTAAGGGCGGCGCGGGTGGTGACGGCGCTGATGGTGCGGATGGTGCGGCGCCGGGTGCGCATGGCGTCAGCGGTGGCAATGGTGGTGTAGGCGGTAACGGTGGTGCGGCCGGTCAGGCTGGTGCCGGTGGTGCGGGTGGCTGGTTTATGGGCAAGGCCGCGGACGGGGCGGCTGGTTCGCAGGATTCCGGCGGTGCCGGTGGTAACGGCGGCAATGGTGGTGCCGGCGCTGATGGTGTTGATGGGGTGGCTGGGACCGCCGGTGATCCTGATGGTGGTGCGGGTCAGGCCGGTGGCAATGGTGGTAATGCCGGTTTGGGTGGTGCTGGTGGGCACGGCCCGGCTGGGTGGGCTGCCAGCGGGACCAGTGGGGTGGCCGGTAAGGGCGGCAGTGGTGGTGCTGGTGGGGCTGGGTATGACGCGGCTTCGGATGCGGGCGCGGCGACCGGTACTGCGGGCGGCAATGGTGGTGTTGGCGGTAATGCGGGCTTGGGTGGTGTGCAGGCCGATGGCATCAGCCGGGCGACTTCGGGTGTCGCTGGTGTGGGTGGTGACGGTGGTGGCGGCAAGCACGGCGCCAATGGTGCGGACGGCACCCAGGCCAGCCCTGATGGCAAGGCGGGTCAGGCCGGTGGCGCCGGCGGTAACGGTGGTGTGGGTGGTGTGCAGGCCGACGGCCTGACGCGGGCCGCCTCCGGTGCTGGTGGTGATGGTGGCGCCGGTGGTAAGGGCGGTGCGGGCTACAACGGTTTGGCGGGGGCCACGGCGGGTGCGGCCGGGGAGAACGGCGGCAATGGTGGTGCCGGTGGTGATGGTGGTGTCGGCGGTACCGGTTCGGTGGCCGGTGCCCACGGTGTTGGTGGGGTCGGGGGTAACGGCGGTTGGGGTGGTGCCGGCGCTGCGGGTGCGGATGGTGCGGCGGGCACGGCCGGCCATGTCGATGGTGAGGCTGGTCAGGCCGGTGGTGCCGGTGGTAACGCCGGTAGGGGTGGTGCCGGTGGTGACAGTGGCGGCGGTAACCACGCGGCCAATGGTGCCCACGGCATCGCCGGTGCCGGGGGTAAGGGCGGCGCCGGCGGTGCGGGCTTCGACGGGGTCGATGGCACGCTCGGTCATGTCGACGGCACCAATGGTGGTGCTGGTGGTGCTGGTGGCAATGGTGGTTTGGGTGGTCTGCAGGCCGACGGCATCACCCGCGCTCTTCAGGGCAATGGTGGTGCTGGTGGCGCTGGTGGTAGTGGCGGTGACGGCTTCCACGGGGTGAACGGGGCGACCCCGGGTGCGGCGGGCACCCATGGTGGTTCCGGCGGCAATGGTGGTGCTGGTGGTGCCGGTGGTAAGGGCACCGTCAATGGTGCCGCCGGTGACGGTGGTGTCGGCGGCGATGGCGGCAATGGTGGTGCCGGCGCTGCGGGTGCGGCCGGAGTCGATGGCACGGCCGGCCATGTCGATGGCACGGCCGGTGGCAACGGTGGTGCCGGTGGTAACGCCGGCAAGGCCGGTGTGGGTGGTCTGAGCGGCGCTGGCGTGCAGGCCGCCGACGGCGTCGACGGACTCGCCGGTGTCGGTGGCGCCGGTGGTGCCGGTGGTAAGGGCTTCGACGGGGCGAACTCCAGCACTGCCGGGGTTTCTGGCGGCAATGGTGGTGCCGGTGGTGCCGGTGGTAATGGTGGCCTGGGCGGCCTGCAGGTCGACGGCATCACTCGTGCTGTCGACGGCGTTGGTGGTGCTGGTGGTGACGGCGGTAAGGGCGGCGCCGGTTACAACGGTCAGGCTGGTGCGGATGCGGTGGTCGCCGGGGCTGCTGGTGGGGCTGGTGAGTCGGGCACCAATGGTGGCAATGGTGGTGCCGGCGGCGCCGGGGGTTCGGGGTCGACGGCGGGCCTGCAGGGTCTCGGTGGTGCCGGTGGTGCCGGCGGTTCCGGCGGCAAGGGTGGTGCCGGCGCCACGGGTGCTGACGGCACCGCTGTTCAGGTGGATGGTCAGGCCGGTGGCGCCGGTGGCGCCGGCGGTAACGCCGGAGCCGGGGGCACCGGCGGGGTGGGTCGTACCGGTGCGGCGGCCAACGGTGCCAATGGCACCGCGGGTGTCGGCGGCAACGGTGGTGCTGGTGGTAAGGGCTTCGACGGGGCGAACTCCACCAGCGCCGGGGTGTCCGGCGGCAATGGTGGTGCTGGTGGTGCCGGTGGTAACGGTGGCGCTGGTGGTCTCAACGTCGGTGGCGGTAAGGCCACTGCCGGCGTTGGTGGTGCTGGTGGTGACGGCGGTAAGGGCGGCGCCGGTTACAACGGTCAGGCTGGCGTGGATGCGGTGGTCGCCGGTGCTGCTGGTGGGGCTGGTGAGTCGGGCACCAATGGTGGCAATGGTGGTGCCGGTGGTCTCGGGGGTTCGGGGTCGACGGCGGGCCTGCAGGGTCTCGGTGGTGCTGGTGGTGCCGGCGGTTCCGGCGGCAAGGGCGGTGCCGGCGCCACGGGTGCTGACGGCACCGCTGTTCAGGTGGATGGTCAGGCCGGTGGCGCCGGTGGCGCCGGGGGTAACGCCGGTGCCGGGGGCACCGGCGGGGGGGGCCGTACCGGTGCGGCGGCCAACGGTGCCAATGGCACCGCCGGTGTCGGCGGCAACGGTGGTGCTGGTGGTAAGGGCTTCGACGGGGCGAACTCCACCAGCGCCGGGGTGTCCGGCGGCAATGGTGGTGCTGGTGGTGCCGGTGGTAACGGTGGCGCTGGTGGTCTCAACGTGGGTGGTTCCAAGGCCACCGATGGTGTTGGTGGTGCTGGTGGTGACGGCGGTAAGGGCGGCGCCGGCTACAACGGTCAGGCTGGCGTGGATGCGGTGGTCGCCGGTGCTGCTGGTGGGGCTGGTGAGTCGGGCACCAATGGTGGCAATGGTGGTGCCGGTGGTCTCGGGGGTTCGGGGTCGACGGCGGGCCTGCAGGGTCTCGGTGGTGCTGGTGGTGCCGGCGGATCCGGCGGCAA
>NZ_LQPI01000044.1 GCF_002101775.1 Mycolicibacter nonchromogenicus
ACAAACGCGACAACGAAATCACCCCGGTCAACCTGCGCCCCCACCCCTACGAATTCGCGCTCTACTACGACTGCTGACCGGTTGAGCCCAGCCCGCACTGCACGTCGCGGGCTGGGCTCACTGGTGCGGGGCACCTCCGCGATTAAGCTGCGGTGGTATTGGGCCGCCTGGCCATGCCGCTGCCGTATGTCTCGAGGAGCCGATGAACGCAGACGACGACTTTCTGCGGCAGCGGATGCCGCCGCAGCAGCCGCCGGGGCGCTGGACGCCGCCTCCGCAGCAGCCACCGCCGCTGCAGATGCAATTCCCGCCGCCGGTCCGGATGTCGCGGCCCCAACCTTCCCGGGGCTGGCGGAAAGTGGTCCTTTCCGCGACGCTGGGACTGGTCAATCTGGGCCCATCGCCCGCCGAGCGGGAAGAAATGGCGTACCACGCTGCCATCCGGTCACTGCCGAATGGCAGCTACAAGGTGGGTGTGCTCGGTAAGGGCGGTGTCGGCAAGACGACGGTGGCGGCCAGCGTGGGGTCGGTGTTCGCCGCACTTCGCCGGGCCGACCACGTGGTGGCGCTCGACGCCGACACCGCGTTCGGCCGGCTCGGCAGCCGGATCGACCCGCATGCCACCAGCTCCTACTGGGATCTGGCCGCCGATCAGAGTGTGCAGTCGTTCTCCGACATCCGCAGCCGGGTGGGCGCCAACGCGGCCGGACTGTACGTGCTGGTCGGCGAGCCGGCAGCTGGGCGCCGGCGGACCCTGGACGCGGCGTTGTACCGGGAGGCCGCGTTGCGCCTGGACCGGCACTTCACCATCTCGATCATCGACTGCGGTTCGACGATGGACTCGCCGGTGACCCAGGAGGCCCTGCGTGACCTCGACGCTCTGATCGTGGTCTCTTCGCCGTGGGCAGACGGCGCCGGTGCGGCCGCTAAGACCATGGAGTGGCTGGCCGACCGCGGCCAGGGCGGGCTGCTGCAGCGCACCGTCGTGGTGCTCAACGACTCCGACGGCCATTCCGACCGGCGCACCCGCTCGGCACTGACGGCGCAGTTCCTGCAGCACGGGCAGGCAGTGGTCGAGGTGCCGTTCGACCCGCACCTGCGTCCGGGTGGGGTGATCGACGTGATGCACGAGATGGCGCCGGCGACCCGCCGACGTTTTCTGCAGATCGCCGCGATCGTGGCGCATTACTTCGCGTCACGGCCCCGGGGCCGCGACGCGAGGCCGGGCACTGCTCACAGCACGTAGCGCACGACGCTCTCAGCGACGCAGGCCGGCTTGGCCTGGCCGTCGATGGACACCGTGGTCGAGTAGGTCACCTGGTGGGCGCCGCCGCCCACATCGGCGACCTCCACCACGGAGGTCTCCGCACGGATCTTGGAGCCGACCGGTACCGGCGCCGGAAAGCGCACCTTGTTCAGCCCGTAGTTGATCGCCAACTTGACCCCGTCGAGGCGGCTGATCTGCGCCATCAGCTGCGGCAGCATGGCCAGGGTCATATATCCGTGGGCGATCGTGGTGCCGAACGGCCCGGTGGCCGCACGCTCGGGGTCGACGTGAATCCACTGATGGTCACCGGTCGCGTCGGCGAACAGGTTGACGGCGTCCTGGGTGATGGTCACCCAGTCGCTGTGTCCGATCACCTCACCCTGGCATGCGGCAAGTTCATCGATTGATCCGAAGGTACGCACGTGGGTGAAGCTCCTTTGCTAATCCGTTGCCACCGCGCCGCTTTGGCGCAGCTGGTTGATCTCTTCGGTGGTCATGCCCAGCCGAGCGGCCAGCACCTGCTCGGTGTCGGCGCCCAACGCCGGTGCCGCGACCGCAGGCGGGTGTGCGCCGTCGATCGACGCCGGCAGCCCGGCAGCCAAGTACTCCCCCACCCGGGGCTGATGCAGCGGCGTGAACATCGGGTTGTCGTGCACGCGCTCGCCGGCGGCCACCTCGGCAAAACTGCGGTACCGGTCCCACAGCAGCGACGTCCCCGCCAAGGCGGTTTCGATCTCTGCCGCCGACCGCTCGGCGAACCAGCCGCTGAACAGTCCGGTCAGAAGGTCGCGGTGACGATAGCGCTCTCCTTCGTCACCGAAATCGATGCCGCGCGCCTGCGACAGGGCCGCAAGGACTTTCGTGGAGCCGGTCAGCTCGGCCAGGTCACGGAAGTGCCGGTCGGTCAGCGTGACGACCATGAACGCCGCGCCGTCGCCGCTGGCGAAGCTCTGTCCGTACTGTCCGTAGATCGCATTGCCGATGCGTTCTCGCCGATCGCCGTTCACCATGGCCTCGGTGAGGAAACCCAGGGCACTGGCGGTGCCCAGCGCCACATCCTCCAGCGCCAGTCGGATCTGGGCGCCCGCACCGGTCTGGTCGCGGCGGCGCAGCGCGGCGGAGACCGCCAGCGCGGCGTGCAGTCCACAGGCGATATCCCAGGCCGGCAGCACGTGATTGATCGGGGCGGCGTAATCGCTGGGCCCGGTTATCAGCGGAAAGCCGACACCGGCGTTGACCGTGTAATCCACGGCGGTGGAGCCGTCGGCACGTCCGAGCACCTCGAGATGGATCAGATCGGGACGCCGCCCTGCCAGCGCTTCATAGGAAAGCCACTGCCGGCCAGCCATATTCGTCAGCAACACGCCGCTCTCGGCAATCAGTTCCTGCACCACGCGCTGACCCTCGGGCGCGCGCAGGTCAGCGACCACCGAGCGCTTGCCCTTGTTGAGGCCGGTCCAGTAGATCGAGGTGCCGTCATCGGTGACGGGCCAGCGCCGGTAGTCCGCCGCTCCGCCGATCGGGTCGACACGCACTACGTCGCAGCCCAGTTGCGCCAGGGTCATTCCGGCCAGCGGGACGGCGACGAAGCTGGCGATCTCGATGACGCGTACCCCGGCCAACGGGGCCCCAGCGGTCCCCAAGACCGGAGCGCTCGCCTGCATGACCTGCCCTTCGTCGATGACTGCCTCGACTATATGCCTACCAAAACGCCCGGCCCGGCCGGCGGTGAGTCCGTGCCGAATCTCAATCGTTGCCGAACCGCGATATGAAAACCCGTGGCGGCGAACAGGTCACGGCCGCGAATCGTGTTTGACTCCGTTGCGAAGGGCTTGACCGCACGACATTTGGGATGGGACAAGAGCATGAAGAGCGTTGAGAAGTTGCGTAAGGCGGCGAGTCGGCTACCGCGCCGGCTGACGGTCGCTGCGGTGGGGGCCGCGCTGCTGAGCGGCCTGGTCGGGGCTGTCGGTGGTGCGGGTAACGCCTCGGCGTTCTCCCGCCCGGGCCTGCCGGTGGAGTACCTGCAGGTGCCCTCGGTCTCGATGGGCCGCGACATCAAGGTGCAGTTCCAGCCGGGCGGCGCCCACGCGGTGTACCTGCTCGACGGGCTGCGCGCCCAGGACGACTACAACGGCTGGGACATCAACACCCCGGCGTTCGAGGAGTACTACCAGTCCGGGTTGTCGGTGATCATGCCGGTGGGCGGGCAGTCCAGCTTCTACTCCGACTGGTACCAGCCCTCGCAGGGCAACGGCCAGAACTACACCTACAAGTGGGAGACCTTCCTGACCCGGGAGCTGCCCACCTGGCTGGAGACCAACAAGGGTGTGTCGCCCTACGGCAACGCGGTGGTCGGCCTGTCGATGGCAGGCGGTTCGGCGCTGATCCTGGCGGCCTACTACCCGCAGCAGTTCCCGTACGCAGCAGCACTTTCGGGCTTCCTGAACCCGTCAGAGGGCTGGTGGCCGACGCTGATCGGGCTGGCCATGAACGACGCCGGTGGTTACAACGCCAACAGCATGTGGGGGCCGTCGTCCGACCCGGCCTGGCGGCGTAACGACGCGATGGTGCAGATCCCGCGGCTGGTGGCCAACCGCACCCGGATCTGGGTCTACTGCGGCAACGGCACGCCCAGCGAGCTCGGCGGCAACAACCTGCCCGCCAAGTTCCTGGAGAGCCTGACGCTGCGCACCAACCAGCAGTTCCAGCAGAACTACGCGGCGGCCGGCGGCAACAACGGCGTGTTCAACTTCCCGGCCAACGGTACGCACGACTGGCCGTACTGGAACGAGCAGCTGGTCGCGATGAAGCCCGACATCCTGCGCACTCTGGGTGTGGGAATCGACCCGACCTGATAAGGCCCCCCAACACGTCGGCGGCAGTGCAGTCCAGCACTGCCGCCGACGTGTTTATGGGATGGAAAACCATTCGGCCGTAACGCGGGTCAGCGCCACAACCCGCGACGGTCGACATAGCGATGGCTGTACCAGGTGGCCAACAGGCAGATGACCGTTGCGGTGGCCAGCATCCAGGTACCGCCCACGAAGATGCCGATGACGCCACCCACCGCTGCGCCCAAGATGTACCCGCTGAGCAGCATGAAATTTCCGAGCCAATCGTGAATCGTCCCGCCGCTGATGTGGCGCTCGATGCCCTGCCCCAGCTTCACCACCGTGCCGGTCACATAGCTCAGGGGAATCGAGACCTCACCATTGCGGACGAACGTGGTGTTCAGTGCGCCGACCCCGAACGCGACCAGCAGGATCGGCAGCAGCGGCACCGGCAGCGCGGGCCCGCCCTCGATCCAGTCGGTGACGGTTGCGGCCAACAGCGACGCGGCGGTCAACCGCAACGCCCCGTGCGGCCGGCTGCGCCACACGTGGCGGTGGCACAGCGAGGCGATCACCACACCGGAGATGAACGACACCAGCAACGCCGCGGCGGAAATCGACATCCACTGGCTTTCGGTGAACAGGCCCAGTACCGCGCGCCCGGCGTTGCCGGTCATAAAGGTGACGAAGTAACCCTCGGAATGGGTGAAAGCCGTGGCGGCCAGCACCCCGGCCAGCCCAGCGAGAACCCACGACAGTCGTATCTCACTGCCGTAGCGGTTAGCCAGCACTCGCGCCTATGTGTGTCAGCCGACCGGACCCGGAACGAGGGTCACGGTCGCGGTCTGCTCGCCGCCACCCGGGTTGCGCCACGTCAGGGTGACCTCGTCGCCCGGGTGGTGCTGGTCGAGTTCACCGGTCAGGTCGGTGGCCGAATTCACCGGCAGGCCGTTGACCGAAGTGATGATGTCGTCCCGGGCGATACCGGTGGCGGCGGCCGGGGTGCCGTCGAGCACCTGTGCGACCCGCGCGGTGCCGTTGCTGTCGACGACACCGACACCCAGGAATGCCGTCTCACCGATGTGCACGGTGGGCGACGGGATGCCGGACCGGATCTGGTCGGCAATGGCCATCGCCCGGTTGATCGGGATCGCATAGCCCTCGCCGCCGGGCTGGGCGAACTTGTAGCTGTCGGAAGCGGCGGTGTTCATCCCGATCACCTGTCCGGCGGCGTTCACCATCGGACCGCCGGAGTCGCCGGGACGGATCGCGGTGTCGGCCTTGATCATGTTGGTCAGGGTCTCGGTGCTGCCAGTCAGCTCGTCGGCTGCTGACACGGTCTGGTTCAGTCCGATGACGCGCCCGGGCGCCACACTGGGCATTCCGCCGTGGCCGCCGGCGTTGCCCATCGCGACCACCGGATCACCGATTGCCACCTGAGAGGAGTCGCCGATGATGGCCGCCGGCAACCCCTGGGCGCCGCGCAACTGCAGCACCGCGACGTCGTGGCTGCGGTCGAACCCGAGCACGTCGACCGCGTAACTCTGGCCGTTGGCGACCGAGACCGCGGTGAGCCCGGTGGCGCCGGCGACGACGTGGTTGTTGGTCAGCACCACGCCGCTGGGGTCCAGCACGATGCCGGTCCCGGCGCCGACCGCACTCTGGTAGTCCATCTGGGCGTCGATGTTGACCACCGCCGGGCTGACCTGGGCGACCACGGCCGCATGGTCGAGCGGAATGAGGGGCAGAGTGGGCGATGCCTGAGCCGGGGCCGCCACCAATCCCGCAGTGGCGATCGCCGCGGTCATCACGCTGAGCAGCCGCCTCTGGCCGGGGCGATGCGCTCTGCTCATACGTCCTACCTCCTGCAGTCGGGCGCGGCCAGCCGCCTGGACCCGGCGCACCCCGGGACGTCCCGACGCTGAACTCGCGAAACAAGAATCCCCAGCTTACCGGAACCGCGAATTCGGCTAGCAAACGCTGTACGCACCGCAGCGCAGACGCCGCCGGGCGCAACTCTTGTGCTCAGCGCCCGTGGAGGGAAGGCTGAATTCGGCGAGGAGGCTGCCATGGCAGACAAGACCGGAACTTCACGGGGCGGCACGGCCGCCACCGCGGCCACCCCGGCCGCCATTCGCAATGTCGCTCTGGTCGGTCCACCCGGCTCGGGAAAAACCACCCTGGTCGAGGCGATGCTGGTGACCGCCGGGGTCTTGCCCCGGGCAGGGTGCGTCGCCGACGGCAGCACGGTCTGCGACTACGACGAGGCGGAACTCCGCCAGCAACGTTCGGTCGGCGTCGCGTGCGCCTCGCTGGCGTACGACGGTGTCAAGGTCAACCTGATCGACACCCCCGGCTACGCCGACTTCGTCGGCGAACTGCGTGCCGGGCTGCGGGCCGCCGACAGCGCCCTGTTCGTTATCGCGGCCAACGAGGACGTCGACGACGCGACTGCCGCACTGTGGCAGGAGTGCAGTCGAGTCGCCATGCCGCGCGCCGTCGTGATCACCAAGCTGGATCACGCGCGGGCCGATTTTCCGGCCCGGCTCGCCGCCGCCCAGGAGGCTTTCGGCGACACTGTGCTGCCGCTGTATCTCTTCGCGCCGCCCGAGGCCTCCGGACTGATCGACCTTTTGGCGGCCGAATCCTTCGAACTGCCCGGCGCCGAGTCACAGCGCAGCGCGCTGATCGAGGCGATCATCGAGGAATCCGAGGACGAGTCGCTGCTGGACCGCTACCTGGGCGGCGAGCAGATCGATCCGGCGGTGCTCACCGCTGATCTGGAGCGGGCCGTGGCGCGCGGTAGTTTCTTCCCGGTCATTCCGGCTTGCAGCGTCACCGGCACCGGCATTGCCGAGTTGCTCAAGGTCATCTCGACCGGTTTTCCCGCTCCGCCGGAACATCTGCTGCCGGAGGTGTTCCGCCCGGACGGTGTGGCGCGCACCGGGCTCAGCTGCGACCCGGACGGGCCGCTGCTGGCCGAAGTCGTCCGAACCACGTCGGACCCCTACCTCGGCCGGGTCAACCTGGTGCGGGTGTTCTCCGGAACCATCAAATCCGACAGCGCAATTCACGTCAGCGGTCACTGCACGGGATTCTTCGGCGACGGCACCGGACGCTGCGACCACGATGAGGACGACCGGATCGGGACCCTGGCGTTTCCGTTCGGCAGGCAACAGCGCCCGGCCACCGTCGTGATGGCCGGGGACATCTGCACGGTCGGCCGCCTCAGCCACGCCGAGACCGGAGACACCCTGTCCGGCAAGGACGAACCCCTGGTCTGCAAACCGTGGTCGATGCCGGATCCGCTGCTGCCCGTGGCGGTCATTCCGCACGCCAAGACCGACGAGGACAAGCTCGCGGTGGGGCTGGCCCGGCTGGCCGCCGAGGATCCCAGCCTGCGCATCGAGCGGAATCCGGAAACCCACCAGACCGTGCTGTGGTGCATGGGCGAAGCACACTCCGGCATCGTGCTGGACGCACTGGCACACCGCTATGCGGTGTCGGTGGACACCGTCGGGCTGCGGGTGGCACTGCGAGAGACGTTCGCCACCAAGGCCAAAGGCCACGGTCGTCATGTCAAGCAGTCCGGCGGCCACGGCCAGTACGCGGTCTGCGACATCGAGGTGGAGCCGGCCGGTCAGGGTGCGGGCTTCGAGTTCATCGACCGCGTGGTCGGCGGGGCCGTGCCACGCCAGTTCATCCCCAGCGTGGAGAAGGGGGTTCGCGCCCAGATGGAGCGCGGGCTGACCGGCGACGCCGGCGGCTATCCGGTGGTCGACATCCGGGTCACCCTGATCGACGGCAAGGCGCACAGCGTCGACTCCTCGGACTTCGCCTTCCAGATGGCCGGCGCCGCCGCGCTCCGTGATGCCGCGACCAACGGGACCGTGCGACTGCTCGAGCCGATCGACGAGGTCACCGTGCTGATACCCGACGAACTGGTCGGTGCGGTGATGGGCGATCTGTCCGCCCGCCGCGCCCGGGTGCTGGGCACCGAGCAGGCCGGCGCCGGCCACACCTGCGTCAAAGCCGAAGTACCGCAGACCGAGCTCATCCGCTACGCCGTCGACCTGCGATCGTTGACGCACGGCGCCGGTTCGTTCACCCGCGGCTTCGCCCGCTACGAACCGCTGCCGGAGTCGGCGGCCGTACACGCCGCCGGCATCGCCTGATCCCCACAGAGAACACCGAGAGGACGCCAATGTCGACAATCGCCGGGCTGCCTGC
The DNA here is from genome assembly GCF_002101775.1 of Mycolicibacter nonchromogenicus. Lineage (GTDB taxonomy): Bacteria > Actinomycetota > Actinomycetes > Mycobacteriales > Mycobacteriaceae > Mycobacterium > Mycobacterium nonchromogenicum. Next base: position 8,332 of record NZ_LQPI01000044.1, read on the forward strand.
GCACGTGGTGTTGCTGCACGTGGTGGTCTCGCTGGTCCCCGTGACCGCGCTCCTGCTGGTGGTGTGCGCGCTGTGGCCGGCGGCCCGCCGGCGGTTGGTCTGGCTGCTGGTGGCGTTTTCCGCCGTCACGCTGCTGGTGACACCGCTCACGGTCACCGCCGGCGAGTGGCTGGCCGACACCGGCAAGTTCGCGCCCTCTCCCAAGCTGGACGCGCACATGGCCGCCGGCGAGTACGGCCTCTACATGGCACTGGGCCTGGCGGCCGCCGCGGTACTGCTGGCGGGGCTGCACGTGGCGCTCTCACGAGGCCGCAGAGTCAGCGCACTGCTGCGACTGGGGATCGTCACCGTGGTGATCGCACTGGCCGGTGGATCGATGTTCGCGATCCACACCATCGGGTCGACCGGGACCGAGGCGGCCTGGGGAGACCTGCTCACCGAGGCAGACGGCGACTAACCCTGCGCTGATGGCGTAGCTGTTGGCACAATGGACGCCATGCGCAACGTGAGGCGGGGAATTGTGGCGATCGCCGGGTCGATGGCCCTGGCTGTCGTGTCGGTGGGAGCGTCGGCCGGGATCAGTACCGCGGCCCAGACATCGCCGGCACGGGGGTTGGCCGTCGCGGCGATCGAGCCGGCCGCCGGCTCGGTCGTGGGGGTGGCTTACCCGGTGATCGTGACCTTCACCGCCCCGGTCGGGGACCGGGCGGCCGCCGAACGAGGAATCCACATCAACTCCACGGGCAACAATGCCGGCCACTTCGAGTGGACGAGCAGCGATGTGGTGCAGTGGGTCCCGGACGGCTACTGGTCACCGCACAGCAAGATCGATGTCGACGCCCACGGCATGACAACAGGTTTCGAGACCGGCGACGCGGTGGTGGGGATCGCCGACATCTCCGATCACACCTTCACCGTCAGCGTCAACGGCGAGATCCAGCGGATCATGGCGGCTTCCATGGGTAAACCCAAGCGCCCCACGCCAGTCGGCTCTTTCACCGCGCTGTCGAAAGAACGCACCATCAAGTTCGACTCGCGCACCATCGGGATTCCGCTCAGCGACCCGGAGGGCTACCTGATCAATGGTGAGTATGCCGTTCGGGTCACCTGGAGCGGCGTCTACGTACACTCCGCACCCTGGTCGGTGGGCTCACAGGGTTACTCGAACGTCAGCCACGGCTGCATCAATCTGAGCCCCGAAGACGCCGCGTGGTACTTCAACTCGGTGCACCTGGGCGACCCAATCATCGTGCAGGCCTAAGGCGATCGTAAACGCGGCGACGGGCCGCCGCGCTTACGATCGCCTTGGCCTCGGACGGGACGCACCGCGTCAGCAGGCGCCGAGGACTGCCGTGGGCATGTTCGCCACGTAGCGCTCAGCGCGCTGGTCGCCAGGCAGTTTGCAGCCGGCGGCCAGGCGGTTACGCAGCCGGTTCATGCCGGTGCGGTGATTCGTCGAGCCGTGCAGAGCACGGATGCTGATGAATGCCATGATTTTTCTCCTGCCGGGAAACTCACCGGCCGACAACCATGGGTCGGCGGAACTGGTTCTTCAGTCCGCGGCGGAGGCGCCGGAACCGGTGAGGAACAAATCGATCGTGCAACTCGGATACGGATGCGGACCGTCACTGGAACTCACGTCGCCCTCACCTCCTTCCGGCCGGGACACACGGGCATGTCGTGGTAATTTCCACCATGGTCCCATCGAAATACCAGGTCGTCAACCGCAAACGGGCTCCGGTGGTGCCGGCCGCCGAACCGACGGCGACCGGTACCTTCCCGAAACCCGTTCGCGGAAAACGCTATTGGACGTCCGGCTCAGAGCAGCCCGAGCAGTTGCAGATCGGTGACGTACTTGACGATGACCGCCGGCGTGACATGCGGAATGTCGGGATGCTCGGGGTCAGGCCCGATCCCGGCCGACTGCACCGCGGCACGGAACCGGTCCGTCGTTGCGATCGACCCGCAGATCGGCGGCTGCGGCTTCTGGTAGTTGTGCAGCAGCGGCAGCAGCGACGCCTGGCGCTGGTGTTCCGGCAACGCCCGAAGCGTGGTCTCGAACCGCTGCAACCAGTCGCCGTAGTCGGCTATCCGCCGGATCGGGTAACCGGCCTCGATCAGCCAGTCGACGAACTCGTCCATCCCCAGACCGTCGTCGTACGGGTTCATCACGTGGTAGGTGGTGAACCCCCCGCTCGCGAAGGACCCCAGCGCGGTGGCGGCCTCGGCGACGAACTCCACCGGCAGTCCGTCGTAGTGGGCGCGTTGCCGCTGACCGTCGTCGCTCAGTTCGTAGAACGAACCGGGTGCCACGCCGGTCGCCACCAGGCTGAACATCATCCGGGTGAACATGTCGGGCAGGTTCAGCTGCCCGGCGTAGCTGGTGTCGGCCAGGATCATGTCGCAGCGGAACACCGCCACCGGCAGGCCGCACAGGTCGTTGGCCTCACGCAACAGCACCTCGCCGGCCCACTTGCTGGTGCCGTACCCGTTGGCGTAGCCGTCGTTGATCGCCCGGACGGCGCTCATCACCCGGACGTCGGCGTCCTCGGTGAACTTGCCCACCGGGATCTGGTCACCGACACCGATGGTGGAGAAGTAGGTGAACGGCTTGATCTTGCTGGTGAGCGCGATCCGGATCAGCTCGGCGGTGCCGAGTGCGTTCGGGCCGAACAGCTCGCTGTAGGGCAACACGTGGTTGACCAGCGCCGCCGGGTCGACGATCACGTCGACGGTGTCCGCCAACCGCTGCCAAACCTCTTGGTCCAGACCGAGATTCGCCTCACCCTTGTCACCGGCGATCACCTCGAGGTGCTTGGCGGCCAGTTCGGTGTAGCGGGCCAGCAGCTGCGCGTCTCCGCTGTCGAAGACCCCGTCGAGCCGCCGGCGGGCGTCCTCGTCGGACTTGGCACGCACCAGGCAGATCAGTTTTCCGTCCACCGGCGCCAGTCGCTGCAGCCACTCCAGCGCCAGGTAGCGGCCCAGGAAGCCGGTCGCCCCGGTCAGCAGCACGGTGCGCACCTGCTCCGACGGACCGGGCAGCGACGGAGCCGCGGCCAGGGTCGCCTCGTCGAGGAACTTGTCCAGGGTCAGGTCGGCCGCCGCCACTTCGACCGCGTCACGGCCGTGCACCGAGGCGAAGGTCGGCCGCTTGGAGCCGTTGCGCTCGGCGGTGATGTAGTCGGCGATCGCCGCCAGATCGTTTGCCGGACTGACGATCACGCCCACCGGCACGTCGACGTCGAAGATGTCGCGCAGCAGATTGCCGAAGGTCAGCGCGGACAGGGAGTCGCCGCCCAGGTCGGTGAAGTGGGCATCGGGGGCCAGGTCGCCGGCCGAGGCGCCCAGCAGCGCCGCGGCGGCGCGACTGACGGTCTCCAGAACCGGACGCTGCGCTCCGTTCTGACGCAGCTCGCTCAACTCACTGGCCTGCCCCTGCGCCAGCTCGGCGTAGCGACGCTCGAGGCGATCGCCGTAGTGCGCCTTGAGCTTCGGCCAGGCCAGCTTACGGATGCCGGTCAGCAGCCCGTTCTCCAGTGTGAACGGTTCGGTCTCGACGATGAAGTCGCGCGGAACCTCGTAGGACTGCAGGTCGGCGTCCTTGGCCGCCTGCTGCAGCGACTCGGCGATGCCGGCTTTGAGGGCGGCCTCTGAGTCGAAGCGCGCCAGCGCTTCCGGAGTCGGAACCACCACAGCCAGCAGGTAGGGCTGCGCACTGTTGCCGTAGACATAGATCTGTCGCACCAGCGGGCTGTTGCCGAACACCGCCTCCAGCTTGGCCAGCGTGACGAACTCGCCCTGGGCCAGCTTGAGCACGTTGTTGCGCCGGTCGACGTAGACCAGGTGGTCCGGCGCGATCTCGGCCACCACGTCGCCCGTCCGGTAATACCCGTCGGTGTCGAACACCTCGGCGGTCACCTCGGGGCGCTTGTAGTAGCCGGGGAACAGGTTCTCGGTCTTGATCAGCAGCTCACCGCGCGGGTGCGGTGTGTCGGTGCTGAAGTAGCCCAGATCCGGCACGTCGACCAGCTTGTAGTCCATAACCGGCGGCCGCTGCACTTCGCCGTCGAAGAGCACCATGCCCGCCTCGGTGGAGCCGTAGCCGTTGAGCACATGCTGCTCGGTGAGCTGATCGATCCACGCCCGCAACTCGTCGGAGATCGGGGCCGAACCGGTCATCGCGAACACGCACCGCCCACCGAGGAGCTCGGCGCGCATCTGCGCCAGGACCTGCGCCTCGGCGGCGGCCCGGTCTCCGCTGACACCGTCGACTTCGCTGCGGAAGTGCTGGTAGAGCATCTCCCAGATCCGGGGGACGAAGTTCAGTTCGGTCGGGCGAACCAGCGCGAGGTCTTCGAGGAAGGTCGACAGGTCGCTGCGGGCGCTGAAGTAGGCGGTGCCGCCGTTGCCGAGCGTGCCGTACAGGATCCCACGGCCCATGATGTGGCTCATCGGCATGAAGTTCAGCGTGATCGAGACAGCGGTCGGGCCGAACCAGTTCTTGGCCGACCGCACCCACATCCGGGCCACGTTGCTCTCCGGGTACATCGCGCCCTTGGGGGCGCCGGTGCTGCCCGAGGTGTAGACCAGCAGTGCCAGCGGGTTGGAGTCGTCGCCGGCGTCCGCCTGGACCGGCAGCGACAGGACGTGGCCGCGGGTGAGCAGGTCGGCGAGCGGCTCGACGACCACCTCGACGCCGGCCAGCCTCGCCCGAGCGTCGGCAAGCGCCTCGCGGTGGTCGTCGACCTGCTCGTGGTAGTCGAAGACCACCAGGCGGGTGGGGGCCGGCCCGGTCAGCACCAATTCGACGGCGTCGGACAGCGAGTCGACGCCGGCGGCGATGACCCGGGGTTCGGTCTCGGCGACGATCGGCGCCAATGCGCTGATCGCCGCGGAGGTCTGCAGCGGCACGGAAACCGCGCCGATCTGGCCCAGCGCCACGTCGAGGACGGTGTAGTCGACGCTGGTGAAGCCCAGCAGCGCAACCCGGTCCCCGGGCCGCACCGCGCCGGCGGACAGGGCGGCGGCCGCGGCACGGACGCGCTCCCCCAGCTCGGCGTAGGTGATGGTCTCAAAGCGCGGCAGCAGTGCGGCGGTGGTGCGGCCGGTGGCCGGATCGGTGACGTACTCGACGGCGCGCTGACCGAGCGCGGGCCGCTGCGCGTAGCCCTCGAAGATGGTCCGGGCGATCTGCGCAAGTCGCGACTGGCTTTCGACGGCGGCGGTGACGGCCGGGTCGGGCCGGGCAGCGGCGAACTGCGGGTCGGTGGCGACTAATTCGGTGATGCGGCGGGCGAGTTGCTCCTCGTCTGCGGTGGACGTGACAGTGGACATAGTCAAACCTCTGATGAATATCTCGCGAAAGCGATTTTTAAGGGCACGGTCTGCGCCGATGTAACTACGTTAGCAAAACTAACTTAATCTGGGACCCCTGAACGGGTGTGACGTTGCACTCACCAGAACGTTTGCCGGCGTGTCAGCTCAGTGATTCCTCCAGCCACGGGAGCAGCCACTTCACCCCTTCGGGAGTCAGGTGGATCCCGTCGCTGCGGACTTTGATGCCGTCGACTTTGGCGGTGTAGGTGCCATTCGGCCCCAGCTTTTTGTTCAGGTCCATCACCGTGACGGAGCTGCGTCCGGCGACCTCTCGGCGCAGCAGCGCGTTCCAGCGGTCGACGCGCTCCGGTTGGTCCTCCGGCCACAGCGTGCCGTCGGGCCGCTCGCCGTATCGGCTGTAGGGCACGGTCGTCACCACAACCCGGCTGCCGGCGGACTCCAGCACGTCGAGCGCGCGACGCAGCTCCGCGGTCAGATAGGCGTCGAACGTCGGGTCGCCGATATGCGACCACTGGCCCTCGTTGACTCGGTCCACGGTCTCCCATCGGCCGACGAACAACAGCACGACATCGGGCTGGTCGGCCTTGACCTGCCGGGTCCAGCGCGCCGGCCATCCGTCGCACTCCTTGCCCTGATCGATGGTCTTGCCGGCCCAGCGATACGGGCCGGCTCGCACGATGCTGCAACCGACGACAGTGTGGTCGATGAAGTCATAGCCGGGGGTTTCCGGCAGATAGTGCATCAGGGTCCAGCCGATCGAATCCCCGAACACCGACACGGTGCGCGGCCGATTCGGGTCGCGCCGCACCGGCTGCGGCCGCGGAGTCTTGGGATCTGAAAGCCGCGGCGGGGGTGACGGGGACACCGCCGCGGCCGCGGCCACATCCGGGGTCACGCCGTTCTCGGCCGTGGGCCGCTCGACGACCGGGACCACCAGCAACGTGACCGCCACCGCGGTGCCGCTGACGGCCGCCCCCAGCGGCAGCACCGACACCCGCGCCGGCCGCCATCGGCGGATGGGCTCCTCGATGACCCACCATGACACCGCGGCCAGCAACACGGTGGCGGCGCATCGCACCCCGAACAGCGCCCACCCCGACCACCCGGTGCGCTGCCCGTTGAGGACCAGGAAAACCGGCCAGTGCCACAGGTACACGCCGTAAGAGATGGTCCCCAGCCACACCAGCGGAGACCACGCCAGCCCACGGGCGATCAGGCCGCTCTGGTGCAGGGCGACCGGAGCGATCACTGCGATCGCGGCGACCGCCACCAGGGTCAGCAGGCCACCACGGAACTCCGTGGCCGAGCCGGTCGCGCGGTGGGCCGCCATCGCCAGTACGGCCAGCCCACCCAGTGGCAGCAGCCGGGCGACCCACAGCGCGCGGCGGGTCCGCACCACCGACCAGCCGGCGGTCAACGCCGGCCAGTCCCCCACCAGCAGGGCAGCCGCCGCGGCACCGATCAGCAGAGCCTGCGCGCGCGTGTCGGTGCCGAAATAGACGCGATCGCGGGCGGCGTCCGAAGCCAGCATCTCCGCGGCAGTCGCCGACGCGGCCGCCCCGGCGCTGGCCAACAGGAACACCGTGAGCCGCACCCCGCCGACCGTGGCCCACCCGCCGCGGCGCCGGGCGCGGGCTCCCAGCAGCAGGGCGATCGCGATCAGCAGCAGCGGCCAGGCGAAGTAGTACTGCTCCTCCACGCCCAGCGACCAGGTGTGCTGCAGCGGTGACGGCGTGCCGGCCTCGGTGAAGTAGTCGGTGTGCTGCGCGACGAAGCGCCAGTTGGCCACCCAGAAGAAGGCCGCGATGGCATCCTCGCGCAGGCCCACCACCGCCTCCGACGGCAGCAGCTCGTGGGCTATCGCGACGGTCACCACCATGAGCACCAGAGCCGGCAACAGACGGCGGATGCGACGGATCCAGAATCCGGCCAGGTCGATCCGCCCGGTCCGGCCCAGCTCGTCGATGAGCAGGGAGGTGATCAGGAATCCGCTGAGCACGAAGAACAGGTCGACACCCAGGAACCCACCCGACAACCCGGGGATGCCACCGTGGTCGGCCAACACCAACATGACGGCCAGCGCGCGCAGACCGTCGAGAGCGTGGATGCCCGGACGTCGCCGCTCGCGTCGCATGCGGTCCGCGGCACGCGCAGTGGCCAACCGGGCGGGACGGGGGGCCGGCGCAACCCAGCGGGTTTTGCCCGAGGTGCGCATCGAGGTGGCCCCGCGAGTCCGACTCCCGGCCGGCTGACTCACATGATGGTCGCCGTAGGCGCCGATTGGTCGATCCTCTCGCTGGTGGACCAACGAAAGCTTAGGGGGCGATCAGGCTTCTGGACCGGATGACACGCTCGCGATCAGTAGACCAATTCGGCAGTGCGCCACCAGATCAGCGCGATGAACAGCGCCAGGAGCAGCACGCCGGCGGCGGCCTGGAGCCGGTCCCGGTCGCCCAGTGGCGGGTAGGCGTAGGCGCACGCGATCACCACCCCGGTGATCAGGCCGCCGACGTGGCCCTGCCAGCTGATGTTCGGCACGGCGAAGGTGAAGACCAGGTTGATGACGATCAGGGCCGCGATCCACCCCACGTCGACGTTCAGCCGTCGGCCGATGATCAGGGCGGCGCCGAACAGCCCGAAAATGGCACCCGAGGCACCGGCCGTGGCGGTGGTCAGGGGCGCCAGCAGATAGACGGTGACCGAACCGCCGAGTGCACTGAACAGGTACAGCGCGATATAGCGCGGTCGGCCGAGCCGGCTTTCCAGCGCGGGCCCCACCACGTAGAGCGCCCACATGTTGAGCAGCAGATGCAAGGCGCCGTAGTGCAGGAACGCCGAGGTGATCAGTCGATAGACCTGGCCGTCAGCCACCGCCGGCGGCCAGAGCACCAACGCGGCCTGCAGCTCGTGCGAGGACAGCTGGCCGACGAACGCCAGCACGCTCAACGCGATCAGGCCGTAGGTGACCACCGGCGTGTGGCTCATGACGCGGGACATCGGGGCGGTAGCCCGGCGCCGCACCGGCGCGCCACCGGCCTGGGAGCAGTCCACGCAATGCTGGCCGACGGCGGCGGCTCGCATGCAGTCGCCGCAGATATAGCGCCCACAGCGGGTACAACTCAGGGCGGTGGCCCGGTCGGGATGCCGGTAGCAGACGGTCATGGCTATACCTTCTCAGAGCGCGATTTCCCGAACGCTGCCGGTAGATTTCACACCATGTCGTCGCAAGCTCCGCGCCAGGCGTTCAATGACACCGTCACCCGGTTTTGGAGCTTCGCCGCTCCGGCCTATGACGCCCGGTTTCTGCAGCGTTGGGTCTATCGGCCGGCTCAGGACGAGCTGATTGCCGCGCTCCGGTCGCACCGGCCGGCCCGGGTCGCCGACATCGCCTGCGGCACCGGCATCCTGGCTGACCGCATCGAACGTGAGCTGTCTCCCGAGGCGGTCTTCGGGGTGGACATGTCCGACGGCATGCTCAATGAGGCGCGGGAGCGCTCGTCGCGCGTGCAGTGGCTGACCGGGCCCGCCGAACAGCTGCCCTTCGAAGACGGCGCGCTTGACGCGGTGGTCACCAGCTCGGCGTTTCACTTCTTCAATCAGCCGGCCGCGGTGCGCGAGTTCTACCGGGTGTTGGCGCCGGGCGGGATGGCAGCGGTCACGGGGATGAGCCCCCGGCTGTCCGACCCGCTCAAGGAGCTGACCGGGATCCGCTGGAATCCGGCGCGGCAGCCGACGCCCCGCGAGATGCGCGCCCTGTTCACCGACGCCGGTTTCACCGTTGCCGATCAGCATCGCGTGGCGCGGCCGGCCTGGACGCTGGTCGTGTCGGATCTGATCACGGTCGGCGTCAAACCGTAAGTCGCCGGCGACGGCCCAGCCGCGGTTGACCCTGCGCGGTACCTTCGTTAGGTATGAGATCGATGAAGCTGGCCGGGACGACGGCGATCGCGCTGGTGACCTGGTTGGGTGCCTCCGGTGTCGCCGGGGCTGATCCGGCCCCTCCTCCCCCGCCCGCACCCAAGCAGGTGATCGACGGCGACGGCACCTTCGCGGTCGGTAAGGACATCGTGCCGGGCACCTACCGCTCCGACGGGCCCCGGGACGGCGCCGCCTGCTATTGGCGCCGCATCGGCGGCGACAAGACGCTCGACAGTGCGATGACCAAGAAGCCACAGGTCGTGCTGATCGAGGCGAGCGACACCGCGTTCCGGACCGACCGCTGCCAGACCTGGCAACTGGCCCAATGCCCGCCCACCTGCGCGCCGGTACCGCAGCAGTCGGTGGGCCTGCCCGATGTGCTGAAGGGCTTCGTGCCCCAGGCGCGGCCGCCGGCCCCGGCCCCCGGCGGCTAGCCCGCTCAGACTCGTTCGGCCTCGGCGAGCAGCAATGTTGCGCCGTCGACGAGCGTTCCGATCACCTCGTCGGTGCTGAAATCGCTGAGCCACAGGTTCGGGGTGTCGGTGCGATGCAGCATCGCGACGCCGTGCAGCGCCACCGACAACGCCGCCGCGATCCGGTCGGAATCGGGATCCGACGCCGACTCCGGCGTCTCCCCGCGGCACGCCAGCAACCCTCTGGTGACCGCGGCCAGTGCTCGCCGAGCCGCCGGCGGAGCGTGACCGTCCTGGGTCATCAGGGCGTAGCGCAGGGGGTGGCGCTCGGCGAACGACACATAGACGCGGCACCCGATGAGCAGGCGTTCCCGCGGGTCAGTGGCCCGCTGGATGTATTCGGCGATCTCATCGGAGACCTGATCCCAGCTGGACTCGGCGACGGCCTCGAGCACCCGCTCCAAGTCGTCGAAGTGTGCGTACACCGAGGGGGCGGCTATGCCGGCCTCCCTGGCGATGCGACGCAGCGAAACCTCCGCCTCACTCTCGGCGCTGTCGATGACCCGCACCGCGGCAGCCAGGATCTCGTCGCGCAGCAGCGCGCCGCGGCCGCGCAGATTGCGCCGACGGGGGTGAGTGGGCACGCGGTGATCCTAACGGTGTGTTAGTTGTCCCCACTCGTGTTCTGCAAACATCTTGCGCGCAAGATGACCTGGCATTTTTAGCGTTACATACGTATGTTTACAGCCGTACAGCTAACCGACTTGAGCGGTGTCGCCGTTGCTCCCGCGCTGAGCGGGCCCGACAGTCTTACTGTTACGCCAAGATACTCTTATTTTTCTTAACTCCGCTGTATCGTCGGATGCGCACTGGTTCCCGACACCCACAGGAGGCTCCCTTGCTTGACGCCGTCTACCGGGCCGCCCGCGGCAGGGTCAGCGCCCTGGCCGCCGGACTCAGTGAGGACCAGTTGAACCTCGTGGTTCCGGCGACCCCGGAATGGTCGGTGCGCGAGGTCCTGGCCCACCTCACCGGTGGCGCAGCGACTCGACGGCGCGCCGGGACAGTCCTGGACCGCACGGCACGTCGCCGAACGTCGCGACCGTCCGGTCCACGCCCTGCTCGAGGAGTGGGAGCGCGCCTCCCCGGCAGTCGAGGCGAGCCTGCCGGAGCGGTTCGCCGGACCCAACCTCGCCGCCGACGCGATCTGCCATGAGGCGGACCTGCGCGAGGCACTGGGCCTGACGCGCATTGACCGCGAGCACTGGCAGCTGTTCCTCGACGCCCTGGCTCGTACACCCGGCCGGCACCTGCCCGACACCGACGCCCTGGTGATCACCGATGAGCTGGGGCAGCAATGGCGTTGCGGTTCGGGCGAATCCGTCACCGAGCTGCGGGCCGACGGTTATGAGCTGCTGCGCGGCCTGTTCAGCCGCCGCTCCCGTCGTCAGATCGCGGACTGGGACTGGTCCCCTGCCCCGTCGGCGCGACTGGTCGACGGCTTCGGCGTTTTCGGCCACCGCGACGACGATCAGCCGATCCCGCCCCGCTGACCTCAGACTCCGCAGGAGGTCAGCCGCGGCGGCGAGAATGCCACCGATCCGACCCCGCCGTTGACGGCTCCGTTGTTGGCGAGTTGCATCGTCGTCACGTAGGTACAGGTTTGAATCTCGGTGGATAAATTGAGGTAGACCACGTTGAAGGTGTAGGCGAACGTGCGGACCAACTGCTTGGCATCCCAGGGCACGTCCAGCACGAAACCGAGCGAAGAGTCAAGAGTCCTGATCCAGATGGCCCGCTCGCCGGTCTCCCCGATCGACGGCACCACCGAAAACGGGGAACCGTCGGGCCTGGTGCCGGCGACACTGAGGCTGTCGATGCGGTAGCCGGTGGCTTCGGCCGGTACCGGCGGGCCGGGCTGAATCCTGGTGGTGAACTGAATGGAATAGTTGGTGCCACCGCCGATCGCCCTGGTGGTGGAGAAGCTGGTCCAGCTGAATTCCTCCGGCAATTCCACACCGCAGTTGTCGATCGCCGCGTATGGATCGCCGCACGCGGGTGAGCCGGCCGGCGCGGCCAGCGCACGCGGGCCGGCCAACGCCGCGCCGAAGACCGGCACCGACCAGGCGGCCCCACGCAGGAAGATGCGGCGTGAGATCGCCGTCTTCGCACTGCCGGTCACGTGCCTCACAGTAGGCGATCAGGGCGCTTTCGGTTGTTCGGTCGGTGTTTGGATGCCATGCTCCCCGAATGCTGTGGAAGCGCTTGTCCGCCGTAGTCACCGGCCGCCGTTCCTGGCTCGTCGCGCTGGTTCCACTCCTGATCGCCGGCGCGCTGATGGCACTGAGCAACGGCAATGACGACGCGACTCAGTCGCCCCAGTCACTGCCGGCCAGCGCGGAATCGGCTCGCGCGGCCGCGGCGCTGTCCACCTTCGCCGGGGGCGAGCAGGCGACCGTGCTGCTGGTCGCCACCCGCACCGACGGCGCGCCACTGACTCCGGCCGATCTGGTGGCCGTGAACGCTGCCCGAGACCGTATGGCGCAGGTGCCCGATGTGCTCGCCGGCCCGGGTCCGCCGGTAGTGCCGTCCACCGACGGCCAGGCGGCGCTGGCCACGGTGCCGCTGAATGCCGAGTTGTCCGGTTTCGAGCTCACCGATGTGGTCAAAGCCCTGCGCGCGGCCGCCGCCGACGGGTTGCCGCCGACGCTGTCGACCCACGTCACCGGCGGTCCGGCGTTCGGCGCCGACATCGCCGACGCGTTCACCGGCGCCAACATCACCTTGTTGGCGGTCACCGCATTGGTGGTGGCGCTGCTGCTGATCGTCACCTACCGCTCGCCCGTGCTGTGGCTCATACCGTTGATGGTGATCGGGTTCGCCGACCGGGTGGCCACCGTGGTGGGCTCTGAGGTCGCGCGCGCCGCGGGCGTGACACTGGACGGCTCCACCGCGGGCATCACCAGCGTCCTGGTCTTCGGGGCCGGGACCAACTATGCGCTGCTGCTGATCTCGCGCTATCGCGAAGAACTGCGCGCCGAACCCGAACACCGCACCGCACTGGCCCGTGCGGTGGCCGCGGCCGCCCCGGCGATCCTGGCCAGCAACGCCACCGTGGTCCTCGCGCTGCTGACGTTGGTCTTGGCGGTCACCCCGAGCACCCGCAGTCTCGGGATCTGCGCCAGCTGCGGGCTGTTGGTGGCCGCGGTATTCGTGCTGCTGCTCCTGCCCCCGCTGCTGGCGTTGGCCGGCCGGAAGGTGTTCTGGCCGTTCATTCCCCGGGCCACGGCCGAGGCGAGCACGCCCACCGGAGCGTGGCACCGCGTGGCCGCCGCCGTCTCGCGCCGCCCGGCACTGGTGTGCACGGCGGCGGTCGCCGTCTTGGCGGTGTCGGCCACCGGGCTGCTGGGCACCGGAATCGGGTTGTCGCAGACCGAGCAGTTCCGGGTACAGGCCGACTCGGTGACCGGATTCGACACGCTGGCGGCGCACTTTCCCGAAGGGGCGGCCAGTCCGGCCATCGTGATCGGCCCCACCGTCCGGTCTGCCCAACTCAAGCAGGCGATCACCGCCGTCCCGGGCGTCGTCTCGGTGACCGAGACGGGTGTGTCCGAGACCGGGCGGACCATGTGGTCGGTGGTGCTCGACGCCGCACCGGGGACTGATGCGGCTTTTGATGCCGTTGCCGGACTGCGTGATTCCGTGGGTGCGGTGGATTCCCGCACGTTGGTGGGCGGCGCCGACGCGCAGGCCCTCGATGTGCGCGACGCGGCGGTGCGTGACCGCACGGTGCTGATCCCGCTGATCCTGTTGGTGGTGCTGGCCGTGTTGTTCCTGCTGCTTCGGGCGGTGCTGGCGCCGCCGGTTCTGGTGGCGGCGACGGTGCTCAGCGCGCTCGCGGCCCTCGGGCTGGGGGGCTGGGCCAGCCTGCACCTGTTCGGATTCCCGGCGCTGGACTACAGCACTCCCCTGTTCGCGTTCCTGTTTCTGGTGGCGCTGGGCGTGGACTACACCATTTTCCTGGTGACCCGCGCCCGCGAGGAGACTCCCGCGCACGGCACCCGCGACGGCATGGTGCGCGCGGTGTCGGCCACCGGCGCAGTCATCACCAGTGCGGGCATCGTGTTGGCAGCGGTGTTCTGCGTGCTCGGAGTGCTGCCGTTGATCGTGTTGACCCAGCTGGGCATCATCGTCGGCCTGGGAATTCTGTTGGACACGTTCGTCGTTCGCACCCTGGTGATTCCCGCGCTGTTCGCGCTGATCGGCGATCGGGTCTGGTGGCCGACGCCGCCGCGCTGAGATCTACAGTGCCGCCCAGATCGACTTCGTCTTGAGATAGCCGTCGATGCCCTCGTAGCCGAACTCCTTGCCGAGGCCGGACTGCTTGTAGCCGCCGAAGGGCACGTTGTGGTCGAAGGTCAGCTGGCAGTTCAGCCCCACCATGCCCGCCTGCAGCCGCTTGCCCAGATTGTGGGCGCGGGCCAGGTTGGTGGTCCACACGGTGGCCGCCAGGCCGTAGTTCGTGTCGTTGGCCATCGCGATGGCCTCGTCGTCGTCGTCGAACGGCAGGATCGTCACGACCGGGCCGAAGATCTCCTCCCGGTACAACCGGGAAGTGGCCGGGTCGACACCGGTGACCACGGTGGGCTTGATGAAGTAGCCCTTGCGGTCGAGTCGGTAACCGCCGCTGACGATCTCCACACCGTCCTTGCGGCCCTGGTCGATGTAGCCCAGGACGCGGTCGAGCTGCCGCTGGCTGACCAGCGGGCTGATCATGGCGCCTTCGTCCTTGGGACCGCCCAGCACCAGGTTGTCTCCGATCATCGCGATGCCGGCCACCACGCGCTCATAGACGCTGCGCTGCACGAAGACTCGCGAACCGCACACACAGCCCTGGCCGGAGTGCACGAAGATGCCCATCGAGGCCATCATGATCGCCATGTCCAGATCGGCGTCCTCGTAGATCAGCACCGGCGACTTGCCGCCCAGCTCGAGGGTGACCTTCTTCAGGCTGTCCGCGGCGTTGCGCATGATCTCCTTGCCGACCTCCGTCGAGCCGGTGAAGGCGACCTTCTCGACATCGGGGTGGGCGGTGATCGCCGCGCCGGCGGTGGCGCCGTAGCCGTGGACGAAGTTGGTGACACCGTCGGGAACCCCGGCCTGTGCGATCAGCCGCTCCAGCAGCACCGCGGTCAGCGGTGTCTCCTCGGCCGGCTTGACGACGCTGCTGCAGCCGGCCGCCAGCGCCGGAGCGACCTTGGCGCAGGCGTTGAACAGCGGGCCGTTCCACGGGTAGATCAGGCCGACGACGCCGTACGGCTCCTTGTGGGTGTAGGCGTGGAAATTGGCGTGCGTGCTGTTGACCCCGCCCTCCATCTGAACCTGGTAGCTGCTGCCGTTGAGCTTGGTACACCAGCCCGCGTAGTAGCGGAAGAACTCTGCGCAGGTGGACACGATCATCTCGGCCTGGACCGGCGGCATGCCGGCGTCCAGGGACTCCAGCTCGGCGAACTCCGCCGCGTGCTCATCCATCAGATCAGCGAGCCGCCACAGCACCTTGGCGCGCTGGCGGGCCGGGAGGTCGGTCCACACACCGGACTGGTAGGCCGCTTTGGCGCGGGCGACTGCTTCATCGACGGCTTCGGCGCCGGCGTCGCGGAACTCGGTGATCTGCTCTTCGGTGGCCGGGTCTATCACGGGGATGACGTCACCGGTACCGGGGCGCTTGGAGAGATCTTCGATCACCGACTGCACTGTCATTTGGCGGGTCCTTTGGTCACGACGGCTGATGCTGTGCACCTGCTTAGCATCTGCGACGCGCGGCGGTCAACAGTGGTAGGTGACGCCGGTCAGCTCTTCGGCGACCGTCCACAGCCGCTGCTGCGCGTCGACGTCACAGGCCCGGCCGGCGGCCCGCACCATCACCGGAGGGCCGATCTGCTCGAAACGCCCACCGGGGCCGTAGAACTGACCCCCGGCGGCGGTGGGGTCCGTCGCGGCCCGCAACATCGGCAGCGCCCCCTCGGCAGGACCCTGCGTGAACCAGCCCGTCACAAAACGCGACCGGCTGTTGAACACCCACCGGACCGCCCTGGACTGCTCGCGCAGGATCGAGGTGCGGGTGCCACCGGGGTGGGCCGCCAACGCGATCGCCCGACTGCCGGCCGCCTCCAACCGTCGCTGCAATTCGTAGGTGGCCATCAACTGGGCGAGCTTGGACTGGGTGTAGGCCACCGCCGGCGTGAACGACACCGCCAACTGCAGATCGTCGAACGCGATCCGGCCGCTGCGGTGGGTCTTGCTGCTCACCGCGATGATCCGTCCGGCCTCAGCGGCCAGCACGCGATCGAGCAGCAGACCCGTCAGGGCAAAGGGCCCAAGGAAGTTCGTGCCGAAGTCACCCTCGAAGCCGTCGACAGTCAGCTGCCGCCGCTGGTGCATGACACCGGCGTTGTTGACCAGGATGTCGATGACGGGGTAGCGGGCCCGCAGCTCATCCGCGCACGCCCGTACCGACGCCAGGTCACTGACGTCGAGGTGGACCACGTCGATGCGCGCGCCCGGAGCCGATCGCAGAATGTCGGCCCGGGCGGCGTCTGCCGCGGCGGTGTTGCGGCAGGCCAGCACGACCGTGGCACCCAGGGCCGCCAGTCCCCGCGCGACCTCGAGGCCCACCCCGGTGTTGGCACCGGTCACGACCGCCGTCCGTCCGGTCTGGGGTGAACCCTGCTGCAGCGTCCAGTGCGCCGCACCCATCTGGGCCGGCCGCCTCAGCCGCGGCCCGCCGTCGCGAAACGCTGGTCGGTGTAGCGCCGCAGGTTGGACAGGAAGCGGCGGAACGCCAGGTTCATCAGTGGTCCGCTGACCGGAGCCGCCCAGCCGGCCGGGCCGGTCAACCGATTCGCCAGGGTCCAGGTGAGCCGGCAACCCTGCGGCGTGGGTTCGATGAGGTAGTCCTCGACGAACACCGCCAGCGCCGAGGTCGAAGCGGCGTTGAATCGAAAGGCCATGTGCCGTCCCGGTTCCCAGGCCAGAAATTCTTCGTCTCCGACGATGCCTCCCCGCATGTCGACGGTGCGGGTGGTGCCGATTCCGTGCGGTTCGGGGCTGGTCCAGGTCACGTTGGTGATGACGCTGGCCCAGTGCGGCCAGGCTTCGGCGTCGGCCAGCACCTCCCAGATCTCGTCGGGGGTCACCGCCAGATCAACGCTGTTGCTGAATCGCTGCGGTGCGCGCTCGAGGAAATCGAGACCGACCCGCTCACACGGATGCATCCGAGACAATTGCCGTTCCTTTCCATGGCCTACGAGGCGGTCCGCGCACTCAGCGGGTTGATCAATTTGTACTCCGGCCGTCAGCGCGATGCGACCGCAGTGACCGCTTCTGGCCGCGCCCGCAGTGGCCGTTGCCGCACGATCGTCGGCCACCAGAACCACGGCCCGTAGATGCGCACCAGCGACGGCACGATGAACGACCGCACGATCAGGGTGTCGAGCAACAGGCCGATACAGACCGTGGAGCCGACCTGGCCGATGGTGCGCAGATCGCTGGCGAGCATGGCCAGCATGGTGAAGGCGAACACCAGCCCCGCCGAGGTCACCACCCCGCCGGTGCTGCCCAGCGCCCGGATCAGCCCGGTGTTCAACCCGGCCGGAAGTTCCTCTTTCAGCCGCGCGATCAACAACAGGTTGTAGTCCGAACCGACCGCCACCAGGATGATGAACGTCAACGGCAGGATCAGCCAGTGCAGATGCAGCCCGATCAGATGCTGCCAGATCAACACCGACAGCCCGAAGGCCCCGGCATAGGAGAACGCCACCGTTCCCGGAATCACCAACGCAGCCACCAGGCTCCGCGTGATCACCAACATGATCAGAAAGATCAGCACGAAGGCGGCGATCGCGGCGATCAGCAGATCCGATCGTGAGTACTGCTGAATGTCTTTGTTGTTGGACCCGGATCCGCCGATGTAGATCTTCGCACCGGCCAGCGAGGTCTCCTTCAGCGCGATCTTGATGGCGTCGGGAAACTTCTCGACATGTTCGATGCCCTCGGGCCCCATCGCGTTGCCCTCATGGGTGACGATGAATCGCGCGGCCTTGCCGTCGGGCGACATCATCAGCTGCATGCCGGTCTTGATGTCCTCGTTGTCGAAGGCCGGTCGGGGTATGTAGAAGAAGTCGTCGCTGCGAGAGGCGTCGAAGTCATTGCCCACATTGATCATGTCGTCGAACGTCTGGTCGGTGTTCTCGGCCTGAATACTGGAGGGGCCGTAGGTGTTGACGATCAGCGACCGCAGGGCGATCTGATCGTCGGCCATGATGTTCAGTTGCGCGACCATCTGCGGGAGCAGTGAGTCGACGACTTCCAGCGATGTCACGGCATCCCTGATGTTCTCCGCCAGCTTGTCGACGCTGTCCATCATGTCCCACAACGACCGGAACGCCCAGCAGACCGGGATGTCGTAACAGTGTGGCTCCCAATAGAAATAGCTGCGGATCGGCCTCATGAAGTCGTCCAGGTTGGACAGCTCCTCATCCATCTGCTCGGTGAGGGACTGCATCTCCTCCATGGTCAACACCGTGGCATGCATTTCGTCGGCCAGCCTCTGGGTCAACGCGATCGTGGTCTGCAGCACCTCGACGGTGTGCCCCATGATCTGGGCCTGCTTGTCGGTGTTGGCGTTCTGTTCCCGGGTGAACGGCAGTTGCTGGCCGTTGGCGCTGCCCTGCATGGTGAACAGGTAGGGCAGCGAGGCGTGCTCGAGGGGGCGTCCCATCGGCCTGGTGATGCTCTGCACCATCGCGACCCCGGGTAGGCGGATCAGCGCCTTGGCCACCCGGTCCAGCGAGATGAAGTCCGCCGAGTTGCGCATGTCGTGATCAGACTCGACCATCAGCATCTCGGAGAACAGCTTGCTCTTGGCGAAATGCCGGTCGGCGGCGGCGAATCCCAGGTTGGCAGCGGAGTTGTGCGGCTGATAGGTGCGATCGTCGAAGCTGACCTGGTAGGTCGGCGCAAACACCGCGCCGGCCGTCACCGCCGCGGCACTGGCGGTGAGGATCGGCTTGGGCCAGCGCACCACGCTGGTCGCAATCCGGCGATACAGCCGCGCCTTGGCGGTGCGCCTCGGATCGAACAGGCCGAACAGGCTGCCCACGCTCAGGATCGCCGGGGCGAGCGTCAATGCGCCCACGACCGTCAACACCATGCTGATGGCCACCGCCGGCCCCATCGTGTTGAAGTAGTTCAACCGCGCGAAGCTCAGACAGAAGGCCGCACCGGCGATCGTCAGGCCGGAGCCCAGGATCACGTGCGAAACGCCCCGATAGGCCGTGTAATACGCGTCTTCTCGGCTTTCGCCGTTCAGTCGCGCCTCGTGGTAGCGGCCCATCAGGAAGATGCCGTAGTCGGTGCCCGCACCCAGCGTCAGTGAGACGACCATGTTCACCGCAAACGACGACAGCTCGATGAAGCCGAGGTGCCCCAGAGTCGCGATCACCCCCTTGGCGGCCAGCATCAGGATCAGCACCCCGAACAGCGGCACCAGCATGGTGGTGAAGGAGCGGTACACCAGCAGCAGCATGAAGATGATCAGGAAGATCGTGGCGATCGTGATGTTGTTCAGGCTCGAATTCGCCGTCGCCACTGTGTCGGCGGCCAGCGGTGCCGCACCGCTGACATAGACCTTCAGGCCCGCCGGTGGATCCGATGTCGCGACGGTGTGCCGCACGGCGGCTACGGAGTCGTTGGCCTGCATCTGGCCGATGTCGCCGGCCAGGCGCAGCAACACGTACGCGGCCTTGCCGTCGAGGCTCTGGGCGCCGGCTGCGGTGATCGGTTTGCCCCAGGTGTCCATGACGTACTGGACGTGGTCGGTGTCGGCGCGCAGTGTGCGCACCAGTTCGTCGTAGTAGCGGTGGTCTTCGGCGGCCAGCGGGCGGTCGGCTTCCAGCACCAGCATGGTCATGCTGGTGCTGTCGGACTCTTCGAACTTCTCGCCGATCGCCAGCATCGCGGCCTGCGAGGGCGCATACGTCGGCACCATCGGCCCGGCGAGCTCCTCGGCGACCCTCTCCACCTGCGGCACAAAGGTGTTCGTGGCCATGGCCAGCAGACCCCAGAACACGACGATCGGTATCGCCAGCGCGCGGACCACACGCGCTACCAGAGGCCGCTTCTGGCGATGTTCACTCATGCGGACTTCACTCGGCAGGTGATGTCGGCGTTCTCACGGTTGTTGGTGTGCTCGTCTCGAATCACGCCGTCGACCAGGATCCGGCAACCGACGTAGTCGCCGCGCACCTGTACCGAGAGGCTGCCGGACACCACGCTCAGCATCGTCGTCTCCTCATGGGTCCAGGGCAGGGCATTCAACCCGACCGTGTGGGGATGGCCATCGATATCGACGTAAGACAGCAGTGCGCCGTCGCCCGCGGCGCCGAAAACCTCATAGGTGAGCTTCTTGGGGGTGAACTGTTCGGGTGCTTGGGGCGGGTTGACGGTCAGAACCGGCCCCGGAGCGGACAGTTGGTGGACCTTCCACATCGACAGCCCGCCCAGGCTCAGCGCGACGACGGCGGCCAGTGGCATCCAGGCGCGCGCCAGCAGCGACCTGCGCGTGGGCCGCGGCCTCACTCGGCTTGCGCTTTCGACGGCGCCGGGAGCAGCTTGTTGAGCCTTCTGACCCGCAGGATCTGGGCAGTCGTGTTGAGCGCGCCGAACATGGGAATCACCCCGATGAATGTCCGTTCCGAGGGCGTGGCGCCGTGGAGTTGTTCCAGGCTGCCCAGCACGTACAGGCAGCCCAGCGAGAAGATGGCGGCGGGAATGGTGAAGGCCAGCGGGGAACGCAGCTCGGTGACGGCACGGGTGGCGAACTCCAACTCGTCGGGCGACAGGTGCTGGCGGGTGCGAAGTTTGGTGAACACCGCCCGGCGGGCGCCGATTCCCTCACTGATCGGCAGCGGAGGCCGGCTTCGCAGTTGCCGGATGTAGAGGAGCAGGCCGGTGCCGGAGACCAGCAGCGCGATGCAGGCGACCGCGGCCAGATCGCCGAACAGGCGCCAGTTC
This sequence comes from Mycolicibacter nonchromogenicus, assembly GCF_002101775.1. GTDB lineage: Bacteria > Actinomycetota > Actinomycetes > Mycobacteriales > Mycobacteriaceae > Mycobacterium > Mycobacterium nonchromogenicum. Next base: position 29,073 of record NZ_LQPI01000044.1, read on the forward strand.
GTGCCGAACATATTCCAGTTCATGCCGAGCCAGCCCCCGTCCGTCGCTCGCAGCCGCCGGGCCCCGGCGGACCCGGCAGCTGGTTTGGAATGCTATTCGTCCCGTAATGAGACGTCAACATCTCATTATGGGACTATGCTGTGGCTATCATGGGAATCGTGAATGAGCAGGGCCCGGAACTCACCGGCGCGCAAGCCCGCACCCGGGCAGCCATCCTGGAGGCGACGGCATCGGTGCTGGCCCGAGACCGTACCGCCACACTGCCGGAGATCGCCGCCGCCGCGCAGGTCGGCCGGTCCACCCTGCACCGCTATTTCGCCGACCGGGAGCGGTTGATCTACGCGGCCACCCTGGATTCGATCCGGGTCATCGGCGACATCCTCGCCGCCGCGGCGACTGCCGAGGGTCCGGCGATCGACGCGATGCGCCGCGTCATCACCGCGCTCGCACCGGAAGGCGATCGGATCGTGTTCCTGTTCGCCGACCCCGCGGTACTGCGCGACATCGCCGCTGAGGACCGGCCGAACTCCGCGCCGATCCTCGACCTCATCACCCGCGGACAACGAGAAGGCGTCTTCGACCCCGACATCAGCGCGGAATGGATTCGGATCGCACTGTTCGGGCTGTTGGTCAAGGCATGCAGCGAGGCAGCACGCGGGACGGTCCCGCGCCACAGCATCGTGCCGACACTGACTCGGATCTTTGAACGCGGCGTGACGCTGACTCCCTAGCCGGTGGCCTCAATCCCCGGGCGGGGTCTGCAGCGCCGGCAGGACCAGCGTGTCGATGACCTGACGGACGAAGGAGGCGTCGATCCGCTGGCCGCGGACCACCTGCAACAGCCCCATCGCCAAGAGGGCGTCGGCGACCAGTGACCAATCCCGCTGGGGATCAATCTCTCCGCGTGCCGCGGCCTGGGCAATGATCTTGGCGAGCAGGCCCTTGCCCTTGACCAACACCAAATCGTCGACCGCAGCGGCCAGGTCCGGATCGTGTGCCGCCTCCAGGGCGACGCGCAACACCAGATCGTTGGGAAAGGGCTCGTCGTCGTTACGCCCGACCCGCTCGACGAGGGCGTCGAGGTCGCCGTCCAGACTGCCGGTGTCGGGGGTGTCCCTGGTGAGCAGGTCGGGCCGCCAATAGATGAGTGCGTCGGTGACCAGGGCTGCTTTGGAGGACCAGCGACGGTAGATGGCCGCCTTCCCCACCCCTGCGCGAGCCGCGATGTCGTTCATATTGGCTGCGTCGTAACCGTTTTCCGACACCACTGCCAGGGCGGCATCCAAGATCGCCGGGTCTCGGGATCGGTCCAGGCGCCCGTCGGTGCGATGCCGCAGTCTGGACTCCATGGCGTCACACAGTCGTCGACTGCGGGATCGGCGCGGTGTCGGCGGCCGGCTCAGGGGCCGGCCGGTCGCGCATGGCGAAAGTGTTCAGCGGCCACCAGAACCACCGGCCCAGCGCCGCGGCGATCGACGGAGTCATGAAAGCCCGCACGATGAACGTGTCGACCAGCAGTCCCAGCGCGATCGCGGTGCCCAACTGCCCGATCACCCGCAGATCACTGACCATCATCGAGGCCATGGTCGCCGCGAACACCAGGCCGGCCGCCGTGACCACCCGACCCGAAGCGCCCATACCGCGGATGATTCCGGTGTTGAGGCCGGCCCCGATCTCCTCTTTGAGTCGCGATACCAGCAGCAGGTTGTAGTCCGATCCGACGGCCAGCAGGATGATCACCGTCAGCGGCAGCACGATCCACTGCAGTCCCAGCCCCAGGATGTCCTGCCACAGCAGCACGGACAGCCCGCACGCCGTGCCCAGCGACGCCAACACCGTGCCCACGATCACCAGCGACGCCACCAGGCTGCGGGTGATCAGCAGCATGATCGCGAAGATCAGGATCAGCGTGGACAGGCCGGCGATCATCAGGTCGATCTTCACGCCGTCCTGCATGTCGCTGTACATCGAGGCGGTGCCGGCCAGCGACACCTTCGAGCCCTCCAGCGGCGTTCCCTTCACCGCGTCTGCGACGGCTTCCCGGATGCCCTGGACGTGTTTGATCCCCTCCACCGAAGCGGGGTCGCCCTGGTGGGTGATGATGAATCGCACGGCGTGGCCGTCCGGTGAGACGAACATCTTCAGGCCCCGGATGAAGTCGGGGTTGTCGAAGACTTCCGGTGGCAGATAAAAGGAGTCGTCGTTTTTGGCCTCGTCGAAGAACTTGCCCATCAGGGTTGAGCCTTCGGCGTTCTCCTGCAGATGGTGCTGGATCCCCGACATCGAGCTGTAGGTCGCGAGCATGAAGCCGCGCATCTTCTTCATCGAGTCGATGGTCTTGGGCAGGTCTTCGAGCATCTGCGGCATCAGAACGTCAAGCCGGTCGACGTCTTTGATGGTGGTGCCCATGTCATCGGTCATCGTGTCGACGTCGTCGAGCATGTCGAACATCGACCGGGTCGAGGCGCAGATGGGGATATCGAAACAGTGCGGTTCCCAATAGAAGTAGCTGCGCAGTGGCCGGAAGAAGTCGTCGAAGTCGGAGACGTGCTCGCGGACGGTCTCGATGTCGCTCTGCAGCTCGTGCATGTGGAGGGTCATCTCATGGGTGTTGTCGACGACCTGCGACATGATCGAGTACATGTGCTCCATGGTGGCCACGGTCCGGCCCATCTCGTCGGCCTGCTCCAGCATCGAGGCCATGGAATCGTTCATGAACTTCGCGGTCTGCAGCTGACCGGAAGCCTGCATGGCGATCTGGAACGGGATGGAACTGTGCTCGATCGGAGCGCCGAGCGGACGCGTGATGGTCTGCACCCGTCCGATGCCCCGCTCGTGGAACACGCTCTTGGCGATCCGGTCGATCACCAGCATGTCCGCCGGGTTGCGCACATCATGGCCGGCATCCACCATCAGCAGCTCGGGGTTCATGCGGGCTTGGGAGAAGTGCCGCTCGGCCGCTGTTTGGGCCACGTTGGCGGCGATGGTCTCCGGGGTGAAGTGCCGGTCGTTGTAGTTGGGCACGTAGGTGGCCAGGGCCAGGAATCCGATCGCCGCGATGAACGTCGTCACCACGATGATCGGCTTGGGCCACCTCGTCACCAGGGTGCCGATGCGACGCCAACCACGTTCGGAGACTTCCCGTTTGGGATCGAAGATGCCGAACTTGGACGCGACCACCAGCACCGCCGGGGCCAGGGTGAGGCCGGCCACCATGGTGGCCACCAAGGCGATGGCGCAGGGCACGCCCATGGTCTGGAAGTACGGCAGCTTGGTCGCGGTCAGACACAGGGTGGCCCCCACGATGGTCAGGCCCGAGCCCACGATCACGTGCACCACGCCGTTGTAGGCGGTGTGGAACGCCTCTTCGCGATCCTGGCCGCGGGATCTGGCTTCGTGATAGCGGCCAAGCAGAAAGATGAAGTAGTCGGTGCCCGCGGCGATGGTCAGCATCGTGACCATGCTGACCGCGTAGGGGGTCAGGCCGATGATGTCGAGATTGCCGGCCGTGGCCACAATTCCCTCGGCCGCGTACAGCTCGAACCGCACCAGGATCAGCGCGACGATCGCCGATCGCAGCGAACGGTAGATGACCAACAGCATCACGAAGATGACGCCGATGGTGACCGCCGTCATCAGTTCCATGCTGTTGTGGGCCGCGATCAGGGTGTCGGTGTTGAGCACCGTGTTGCCGGCCACGTGGGCCTGCACCCCCGGCGGTGCCGGGACCCCTTCGACGATCTTGCGCACCGCGGCCACCGACGCATGGCTGGGCGTAGTGCCCTGGGCGCCGTCGAGGAAGACCTGCACGTAGGCCGCTTTGCCGTCCGGGCTCTGGGATCCGGCGGCGGTCAGCGGATCGCTCCAGAAGTCCTGCACGTTCTGCACGTGCTTGTCGGCTTTGAGTCGGGCGACGATCTCGTTGTAGTACTCGTGCGCGCTGTCGCCGAGCTTGTCGTCGCCTTCGAGGACGACCATCGCCGTGGAGTCGGTGTCGAACTCCTCGAACTTGTGACCGATGGTCATCATGTCCTGGTAGGCGGGCGCGTCCAGCGGCGCCATCGGCACCGAGTGCTTGCCCGCCACCACCCCGAGTTTGGGAGTGAACACCGTGGTGCCGACTGCGATCAGCAACCAGAAGACGATGATGGGCACCGCCATGACCCAGAGCAGCCGGGCGATGCGCGACCGCGGCGGGTGCGACAGGTGGTTGCTCATACCGACTTCACCAAGCAGTAGATAAAGGGCTTGTACTCGTCGATGCTGCGATCGTCACGGACGTTGTCGTCGACGATGATCCGGCAGCGCAGATGCTCCATGGCGGTGTTTCCCTGAGCGACGATGTTGGCCGACATCGACGGCAGGGTGGTGACGATGGTGTGCGACCAAGGCAGGGGGGCGTCTTCGACGAGGTGCGGCTGCCCGTTCTCGTCGAGGAAGTTGACGCTGACGGTGCCGCCCGAGGGTGCCGTCAGTTCATAGGTGATGTGTTTGGGGTTGAACGGTTTCGTCTCGTCGGCGTTCGCCTCGGAACTCGCCGTCCGCGCACCCGCACCGAAGCTGTTGCGAACGCGGACCACCACATAGGCGCCCAGCGCGATCACTACGACAAGAAGCAGGGGTATCCACGCCTTCTTGAGCCGAGCGAGCACCCACCATCTCCTTGCCTTGCCCACCACCGGGATAGGGCCATCGCGCCGCATAAAAACGCCGGCGGAACCCGAGTTCCGCGTGGACCGCAACGGACTGTACCGCACCGCCGACCTGGCACGGAAGGTTGTGCGGCGCGCGAGCTTCGCGTGAACCATCACCCGCGCGCGAGCGTGGCTAGTCTGGCGGCAAGTCGCGGGACAACCTATGGAGAGCGCCGTGGAGAAGTCAGCGTGAGCACCGTAGCCCTGAGCACCGAACTGCCGATCTCTGCGCAACGCGCCGCGGCCTTGGCGCGCAAGCCCGCGTTGATGCAGTTCGTGCTGGCCCCTGTGCTCAAGCTGCCCGCCCTGCCCACCCCTGAACATTTCGAGGTGGGCACCACCGCGTCAGCGCGGCTGTGGTGGTTCGGGGTCGTCCCCGCGTGGACTCATCACATCGAAATCAAAGAGCTCGACGATCTGATGATCTACACGCACGAGCACGGCGGGCCGGTGCGCACCTGGAACCATCGGCTGACTTTCACTGCCCTGGACGAGCATCGCTGCCGCTACACCGACGAGATCGAGACCGATGACGGCATCCGGGGCTGGGGCACCCGCGCGTTCGTCCGGCTGATGTTTGCTCATCGACACCGCCGCTGGCACGCCCTCGCCGCCATCCTCGCATAGCCTGCGCCACCGCCAACGCGAATACGGCTGGTCAAACAATTATCTGGTGCCGCGGCGACACAACTACTACACTCAGTCGTAGATTCGGCTCAGTGGCTCCGGGAGATTGCCCATGGATGTTGTCGACATATCGCGGTGGCAGTTCGGGATCACCACGGTCTATCACTTCATATTCGTGCCGCTGACCATCGGTTTGGCTCCCTTGGTCGCGCTCATGCAGACGATGTGGGTGCTCACCGACAATGTCGCCTGGTATCGGCTGACGAAGTTCTTCGGCAAGCTGTTCCTGATCAACTTCGCTCTGGGAGTTGCCACCGGGATCGTGCAGGAATTCCAGTTCGGAATGAACTGGAGCGAGTACTCGCGGTTCGTCGGCGACGTGTTCGGGGCACCGCTGGCGATGGAGGGCCTGGCCGCGTTCTTCTTGGAGTCCACCTTCCTCGGGCTGTGGATCTTCGGCTGGGGCCGACTGCCCCGGGTGGTGCACCTGCTGAGTATCTGGGTGGTCGCCATCGCCACCAACCTGTCGGCGTTCTTCATCATCGCCGCCAACTCGTTCATGCAGCACCCGGTCGGCGCTCACTTCAATCCGGAGACCGGACGTGCCGAATTGGACAGCATCGTGGCGCTGTTCACCAACAACACCGCGCAGGCCGCCCTGTCGCACGCGGTCGCCGGCGCGTTCTTGACCGCCGGGACGTTCGTCGCCGCGGTGAGCGCCTGGTGGATGGTCCGGTCGGGCACCGCCGGCGCCCCGCAGACAGCCGACAGTGACGCGGCCACCCTGTACCGGCCGGCGACCATTCTCGGGTGTTGGGTCGCACTGGTTGCCGCGGTCGGCCTGTTCTTCACCGGTGACGTGCAGGGCAAGCTGATGTTCGTTCAGCAGCCGATGAAGATGGCGTCGGCGGAATCGTTGTGCGACACCGCGACCGACCCCAACTTCTCGGTTTTGACCGTCGGACGGCAGAACAACTGCGACCACCTGACCCGGGTGATCGAGGTGCCCTATGTGCTGCCGTTCCTGGCCGAGGGCCGCGTCAGTGGTGTTCGGCTCGACGGGGTCCGCGACATCCAGCAGCAGTTCGAGCAGAAGTTCGGCCCCGGCGACTACCGGCCGAACCTGTTCGTGACGTACTGGTCGTTCCGCGTGATGATCGGCCTGCTTCTGTTTCCGGTGCTGTTCGCGATGGTCGCGTTGTGGCTGACACGCCGCGGACAGATCCCCCGGCAGCGCTGGTTCTCCTGGTTGGCGCTGCTGACCATCCCCACCCCGTTCCTGGCCAACAGCGCCGGCTGGGTCTTCACCGAGATGGGCCGGCAGCCTTGGGTTGTCGTCCCGAATCCGACCGGCGACCCGAATGTACGGCTGACCGTCGCCGAAGGCGTGTCGGGGCACAGTGTGGGAATGGTGGTCACCTCGCTGGTGATGTTCACCCTGGTTTATGCGGCCCTCGCGGTGATCTGGTTCTGGTTGATCAGGCGCTATGTGGCCGAGGGCCCACTGGAACACGACGCCGAACCCGCGCCGCCGGCACCACCCGCCGAAAACGACGTGGCGCCACTGTCGTTCGCCTACTGAGGTAGAAGGAGGTCATCGCGATGGACCTAAACCAGGTCTGGTTCGTACTGGTCGCGGTGCTGTTTCTCGGGTTCTTCATCTTGGAGGGCTTCGACTTCGGCGTGGGGATGCTGATGGCACCTTTCGGCCGCGCCGGTGCCGGTAGCGGGGAAGCGCACCGGCGGGCCGCGCTGAACACCATCGGACCGGTCTGGGACGGCAACGAGGTCTGGCTGCTCACCGCTGGCGGGGCGATGTTCGCCGCGTTCCCGGGCTGGTATGCCACGGTGTTCTCGACGCTGTACCTACCGCTGCTGGCCATTCTGTTCGGCATGATCGTGCGATCCGTGGCCATCGAGTGGCGCGGCAAGGTCGACGACCCGAAGTGGCGAGCCTGGGCAGACCTCGGGATAGCCGCCGGTTCCTGGCTGCCGGCGATTCTGTGGGGTGTGGCGTTCGCCGTCCTGGTCCGTGGCCTGCCCGTAGACGCCGATCACCACGTCCGCCTGGCATTCACCGACGTGATCAACGCCTACACCCTGCTGGGCGGCCTGGCCACCGGCGGTCTGTTCCTGTTCTACGGTGCGGTGTTCACCGCGCTGAAAACTGCCGGGGCGGTTAGGGACGACGCGCACCGGTTCGCCACCCGGCTGGCGCTGCCGGCGACCGCGCTGGTGGGCGGGTTCGGGGTGTGGACGCAGCTCGCCTACGGCACCGGGTGGACGTGGCTGGTGCTGGGCGTCGCGGTGGCCGCCCAGCTGACCGCGGTGACGCTGGTGTGGCGACGGGCCTCCGACGGCTGGGCCTTCTTCTGCACCGCAGTCGTCGTCGCAGCGGTGGTCGTCTTGTTGTTCGGCGCCCTGTATCCGGCCCTGCTGCCCTCCACCTTGGATCCACAGTGGAGCCTGACGATCTACAACGCCTCATCGACCCCGTACACGTTGAAGATCATGACCTGGGCCGCGGTGATCTTCGCCCCGCTGACAATGGTCTACCAGGGCTGGACGTACTGGGTGTTCCGCCAACGGATCTCGGCCGACCACATTCCGCCGTCCATCGGGCTCGCGAGGCAGCCCTCCTGAGCGCCCCGGCATCTCGGGCACCGCTGGACCCCCGGCTGTGGCGCGCATCGACGGCGATGCGCCGATACCTGCTGGCCATGGTGGGCTGCGGAGTGGTGATCTCGGCATGCGCCGTGGGATCCGCGATCATCTTGGCCGACATCGTGTCTCACGTGATCGCCGATCCGTCGACACGAAGCGTCGCGCACTGGTCACCGCTGCTGGCAGCCCTCGCGCTGGTGTGGGCGGTGCGCACCCTGGCGCACTGGCTGCAGGCACGACTGGGCCAACGCGGAGCCAGCGCGGTGATCGCCGACCTGAGCGGGCAAGTGCTGACCGCGGTCACCGCACGCTCCCCCCGCCGCCTGGCCACCCAACGGGACGATGCCGCCACCGTGGTCACCCGCGGATTGGACGGCCTGCGCCCCTACTTCACCGCCTACCTGCCCGCACTGTTGCTGGCCGCGATCCTGACCCCGGCCACCGTGCTGGTGATCGCCTGCTACGACCGTCGCGCGGCGGTTCTCGTCATGATCACGCTGCCGCTGATTCCGGTGTTCATGGTGCTGATCGGCCTGGCCACCGCGGATCGCTCGGCGGCGGCCCTGGCGGCCATGACGACACTGCAGGCGCGGCTGCTGGATCTGATCGCCGGCATCCCGACGCTGCGCGCCCTCGGGCGGGCGACCGGACCGGAGCGCCGGATCGCCGAACTGTCCGACGCGCAGCGGCGGTCGACGATGGCCACCCTGCGGATCGCGTTCCTCTCGGCGCTGGTGCTCGAGCTGCTGGCGACGCTGAGCGTGGCCGTGGTGGCCGTCAGCATCGGCCTGCGACTGGTGTTCGGCGAGATGGGCCTGACGGCCGGGCTGACGGTGTTGCTGCTGGTGCCCGACGTGTATTGGCCGCTGCGCCGGATCGGGGTGGAGTTTCACGCCGCGCAGGACGGTCGCGCCGCCGCGGAGAAGGCCTTTGCGCTGATCGATGAACCCCCTCGCCGGGCGCCGGGCAGTCGCACGGTGGCGGCGCGAAGTGCAGTGATCGACCTCGCATCGCTCAGTGTGGCCGGCCGAGACGGCGATGCGCCGGCCGGCCTCACCGCGCTGATCGAACCCGGCCAGGTCACCGTGCTGACCGGTGCGAACGGGGCCGGCAAGAGCACCACGCTGGCGGCGATCGCCGGCCTCACCGAACCCAGCTCAGGGCGCATCACGGTGGCCGGCGTCGACATCGCCGATCTGGACCCGCCCGCCTGGTGGGCCCAGCTGTTCTGGCTGCCACAGCGTCCGGCGCTGATTGCGGGCACGGTGGCGGAGAACCTGGCGTTGTTCGGCGACCTCGCCGACGTCGAAGCGGCCTGCGCCGACGCCGGATTCGACGACGTGCTCGCGCAACTGCCCGACGGGGTGCACACCGCGTTGGGTCGCGGCGGCGTCGGCTTGTCCTTGGGGCAGCGACAGCGGCTGGGATTGGCGCGAGCGCTGGGGTCCACGGCCCCGGTGCTGTTGCTCGACGAGCCGACGGCTCATCTCGATGCCGCCACCGAGCAGCGGGTGTTGGCGGCCCTGGTGCGACGGGCTCGCGCCGGGGCGACGGTGGTGGTGGTGGGCCACCGCCCGCCGGTGCTGGCGGCCGGGGACCGGGTCGTGACCGTGCACAGCGAATTGGCCGCAGATCATGCGACAGCCTGATCCGCTGCCGGCCGCCGTGGGGCTGCTGCGCCCGCGCCTGCCCCGACTGGTGCTGGCCGGCCTGCTGGGGACGTTGTCGCTGTGCAGCGCGCTCGCCTTGGCCGCTGTCTCGGCATGGCTGATCACTCGGGCCTGGCAGATGCCGCCGGTGCTGGACCTGTCGATAGCCGTGGTGGCGGTGCGGGCGTTGGCGATCTCGCGCGGGGTGCTGCGTTACTGCGAGCGGCTGGTGAGCCACGATGCGGCACTGCGGGCCGCCGGCAGTGCCCGCGGGCAGCTCTACCGGCGGCTGGCTCACGGCCCGGCCGAGACCGCGGTGCGGTTGCCCAGTGGTGAGCTGGTGGCGCGGGTGGGCACCGATGTCGACGAGCTGGCCGACCTCCTGGTGCGTGCCTTGCTGCCGATTACGGTCGCGGGGGTGCTGGGCGTGGTCGCCACCGCGGTGATCGCGGTGATCGCGCCGGCGGCAGCGGTGGTGCTGGCCGTCTGTCTGCTGGTCGCCGGTGGGGTGGCTCCGTGGCTGGCCGCGCGGGCCGCGGCGGCGCAGGAACGCACCGCCCGCGAGCACCTCGCCGAGCGTGACGTCGCAGCGATGCAGGCGCTGGAGAACGGCCCCGAACTGCGGATCGCCGGACTGCTGCCCGCCGTCATCGCGGAGTCCCAGCGCCGCCAGCGGGCGTGGGCCGCAGCCCTGGATGGGGCCGCCCAGCCGGCCGCGATCGCCGCTGCTCTGCCCACCGCCGCTGTCGGGGTCAGTGTGCTGGGCGCGGTGGTGGCAGGCATCGGCCTGGCCGACGCCGTGGCACCCACCACCCTGGCGATTCTGATGTTGTTGCCGCTGTCAGCGTTTGAGGCGACCACCGCGCTGCCGGGGGCGGCCGTGGCGCTGACCCGCTCGCGGATCGCGGCGCGGCGCATACTCGAGCTGGCCCCGGTGGAACCCCCGGTGGCCGACGCGCCGGCGGTGCTGCCGGAGGCGGCGGCCCAGACGCCCGTCCTGCACGCCGACCTGCGATCTGGATATCGGGCGGATCAGTCCGTTCCGGTGCGGCTCGACCTGGCTCCCGGGGATCGGCTGGCGATCACCGGACCCAGCGGGGCCGGCAAGACCACGCTGCTGATGACCCTGGCCGGCCTGCTCACGCCGCAGACCGGCGGCGTCTGGCTCAGCGGGACTCCGGTGCGGGAGCTTTCCGAAGCCGACCTTCGACGGGCTGTCAGCTTCTTTGCCGAGGACGCGCACATCTTCGCGACCACAGTCCGGGACAACCTGCTGGTGGCGCGCGGGGACTGCCGCGACGACGAACTGCGGGTGGCGTTGAGCCGGGTGGGGCTGGGACCGTGGCTCGACGGCCTTCCCGACGGTCTGGCGACGGTGCTGGCCGGCGGCGCCGAAGCGCTCTCGGCAGGTCAGCGACGGCGCCTGCTGCTGGCCCGCGCCGTGGTCTCGCCGGCCCGGATCGTGCTGCTCGACGAACCCACCGAGCACCTCGACGCCGACGGTGCGGACCAGCTCCTGCGCGATATCTTGGCCGTGCCCGGCCTGTTCGGGGCCGATCGGACGGTCGTCCTCGCCACCCACCAGCTGCCGGACGGCACCGCAGCGCCCGGCTTCGCAACGCTCGCGATTCCCGCTGACCCGACGGCGGCGACCCGCAGCGCCCGGCTTCGCCGTGCTCGCGATCCCCGCTAGGGTGCATCTGTCGGCTTCCCTGAACCAGCCGGCAGAACGGTTGAGTCAACTCATGACCACAGCAGAGACGTCGGCGCTGGAATCGCGGGTCGGCCACTACTACCAAATGGACGGCACCTACCTGGTGGGCCGCGAGAAGGTCCGCGAGTACGCGCGGGCCGTGCAGGACTACCACCCCGCACACTGGGATGTCGCGGCCGCCGCCGAAATGGGCTACTCGGGGCTGGTGGCGCCCCTGACGTTCACCTCGGTCCCGGGCATGAACTGCAATCGCCGCATGTTCGAGTCGGTGGTCGTCGGCTACGACACCTACATGCAGACCGAAGAGGTCTTCGAGCAGCACCGGCCGATCGTCGACGGCGACGAACTGCACATCGATGTGGAGCTGACCTCGGTGCGCCGCATCGCCGGCCGCGACCTGATCACGGTGACCAACACCTTCACCGACACCGCCGGCGAGCGGGTGCACACGTTGCACACCACCGTCGTGGGGGTGACCGCCGAGGACATCGATCCGACCGTCAAGACGGCGGTGCACAACGCGATGATGCACGACGTCAACATTCTCGAGGTCGGCGAATCCGACGCCGCCTACCAGAAGACAGTGCGGCCCGAAGGGGAGGTTCGGATCTCCCAGGGCGGTCTGACCCGCACCCCCGCGACGCCGTCCTTCGAAGACGTCAAGGTCGGCGACGAGCTGCCCACGCGCCACACCCGGCTGGCGCGCGGCGACCTGGTGAACTACGCCGGTGTGGCCGGTGACGCCAACCCCATTCACTGGGACGAGGACATCGCCAAGCTGGCAGGCCTGCCCGACGTGATTGCGCACGGCATGCTCACCATGGGTCTGGGTGCGGGTTTCGCCTCCGCCTGGACCGGTGATCCGGGGGCGGTCACCCGGTACGCGGTGCGACTGTCCGCACCGGCGATCGTGTCGGCCAAGGAAGGCGCCGACATCGAGTTCAGCGGCAAGATCAAGTCATTGGATCCGGAGACCCGCAGCGGTATCATCCTGATCGCCGCGAAGTCCGAGAACCGGAAGATCTTCGGCCTCGCGACCATGAACGTCCGCTTCCGCTGACTCTCGCCCGACTACAGGCGAGCGCAGGTCTGACAGGCTGCCTGCAGCACAGCAACAGTGAAAATCCAGTCCGCTGACAGGTAGTTTCCAGTGAATCGTGCGTAGTATCAGTCCCCTGAGATGACGCTTGTGAAGAGAAACCTCTCCCAGACGCAGAGGCGTGGACCGGATTCACCCGGTTGAGGACATAACCGGATAACTCGAATCGGCCGCGATTTCTGGTTTGGAATTAATGGCGATGGGGCTATTAAGAAAATATGTAATCGGGGAATAGCTGCAGATAGCCTGGTGACAGCTGCCTCACAACAACTTTCGAAGATGTACTGGTACCACTGTCAACTGAAAAAAGTCGCACGCTTTTTACATCGCAAGAGCCTTCAATAGACCACGGCCGTCTAGGGTTTGGGCTTCGACGGCGAGTTCCGAGCGTCGGCAGTCAGAACGCGTGACGTAAGGAGTCACCCGAGATGGATTTTGCTGCCTTGCCACCGGAGATCAACTCCGGCCGAATGTATGCAGGTGCGGGCTCCGGCCCCCTGCTGGCCGCCGCTTCGGCTTGGGACGCGCTGGCTGCGGAATTGAGTTCGGCGGCGTCGTCCTACGAGTCCGTGGTGACGAGCCTCGCCGAGGAATGGTCCGGCCCGTCGTCCGCCTCGATGGCCACCGCAGCCGAGCCGTACGTGGCGTGGATGGCCACCACCGCCGCACAGGCCGAACTGTCGGCAAACCAGGCCCGCGCTGCAGCGGCAGCCTACGAGGCCGCCTTCGCGGCCACCGTGCCACCGCCGGTCATCGCGGCAAACCGGACCCAGCTGGCAACCCTGATCGCAACGAACTTCCTGGGACAGAACACTCCGGTGATCGCGGCCACCGAGATTCACTACGCGGAGATGTGGGCGCAGGATGCCGCGGCGATGTACGGCTACGCCGCAGCGGCCGCGGCGGCAACTCAGCTCAGCCCGTTCACGGAGCCCCCGGAGACCACCAACCCGGCCGGGGCGGTCAATCAGGCCGCCGCAGTGGCGGAGGCGACCGGAAATTCGGCGGCGTCCAACATCGCGCAGGAGGTCTCCCAGCTGCTGACTGCGATGCCCCAGGCGCTGCAGTCGCTGTCCGCCAATCCCGTGGGGACGGCGGCGGCGAGTTCCCTGCTGGAAAACTGGAACCTGATCTTCGCCACACTGACCGGGCCCACAACCCCGCTCGGCTGGTCGACCATCCCCGGTGGCTATTGGCTGGCGTTCGGGCAGATCTACTCCTGGATCATGAACACGATGGCCGCGGAGGCCTTCTTCGCCGGCCCGAAGGCCATCACCGGAGCGCTCGCACCACTTGCACCCCTGGCACCGGCCATGCTGCCGGTCGCCGGCCTCAGCAGTGCCACCGGTGTCCTGGGCAACGCCGCAACGGTCGGCAAGTTGTCGGTTCCGGCGTCCTGGGCGGTCGCGGCGCCGGCCACCAAGCTGGTCAGCATGGCGTCGTCCTTGCCCGCAACGCTGGAGGCCGCTCCGCTGGCATCGATCGCCGGTCAGGACGCCATGTTCGGCGAGATGGCACTGGCCAGCCTGCTGGGCCGCGGCATCGGCGGCACCGCGGCCCAAACCGTGGGCGCGGGAACCCGTCCGCTGCGCAACAGCGGCGGCCCTGATGCCTTCGGTCCGATTCCTCCCGGTGAGGCCGACCCCGCCGCCGCAACCATCATCGTCATTCCGGCACCGGATGAGTGAGCCGGCGATGACCAAACATGGCCCCTTCCCGCTGACCCGGTCGCACCCGACCAGATAAGGGAGTCGAAATGTACTTCTCTTTGCTCCCGCCGGAGATCATCTCGGCCAACATGTACACCGGCCCCGGTTCCGCGTCGCTGATTGCCGCCGCCACGGCCTGGGAACGTCTGGCCGGCGAATTGAGCTCCGCCGCATCCGAATACGAAGCGGTGATCACCTCGCTCACCGATGAATCATGGACCGGCCCGTCCGCGGCGGCGATGACGGCCGCCGCCCAGCCATTCATCGCCTGGATGTCGACCACCGCGGCCACCGCAGCTCAGGCGGCCGCACAGGCGCAGGCCGCTGCCACCGCCTACGAAACGGCGCGCGCGGCGACCGTCCCACCGGAAGTCGTCGAGGCCAACCGCGCCCAGAACCAGATGCTGTACGCCACGAACTTCCTCGGCCAGAACCTGGCGGCCATCGCGGCCAACGAAGCCCAGTACCTGGAGATGTGGGCGCAGGACGCCGCCGCCATGCAGACCTACGCCGCTTCGGCTGCCGCGGCCACCAAGATCACCGCGTTCACCGAGCCGCCGCAGACCACCACCGGGACTGCCGCGGCCACGTCGGCGGCCAACGCGGGGGCGGCGGCCGCCTCGGGCAACCCGGTCATCGATTTCCTGGCCGAGCTGGCGACCCAGTACAACAACTTCGTCAACAACCTCCTCATCCAGCTCACCGGCAATCCGGATGCTCCGGCCAACTTCGCGGCGGTGTTCTCTTCGCTGAAGGGTCCGGCGGGCCTGACCACGCCGTTCAACGACGTATCGCTGCTGGTGAACTTCCCCATCCAGAACTTCCTCAAGTTCGGAACCCCGGCCGGCCGGGCCTTCGAAGGCGTCGGCGGCCTCCCGGCCACCGGGCTGGGCGCCGGACTTCGCGTGGTGGGCCCCGCCGGCCTGACCTCAGCGGTGTCGGCAACCATGTCGGAGGCAAACCTGGTGGGCAACCTGTCCGTTCCGCCGAGCTGGGCCTCGGCCAGTCCCGCGATCCGGCTGGCGGCCACCGGCGCTCCGGCCGCAGGCCTGGCTGCCGCACCCGCCTCGGGTATCGGCGGTGGCCTGCTCAACCAGGCGGCGCTGGGCGCCATGGCCGGCGGCGCCCTGGGCAGCGCAACCCCCCGCCCCGTGCCCAGTGGGCGGATCCGGATTCAGGGCGGCAAGGCCAAGACTCCGGTCAAGCTCGACGCGGTGATCGCCAAGCTGCAGAGCCAGCCCGAAGCGGTCCAGCACTGGAACGTCGACCAAGCCGGACTCGACGAACTGCTTGAGGAACTGTCCCGCAAGCCCGGCGTGCACGCGGTGCACCTCAAAGGCGCCAAGAAGGCAACGCGCCCCGTCACCTGACGCCCCTGTGCGGCGCTACCTCCTGCGAAAGAGAGACACATGCTCCTCGAGTTCTGGCAGAACTTCACCCACAACCTGTTCAAGCCACTGTTGTTGTTCTTCTACTTCGGCTTCCTGCTCGCACTGGCCAAGGTGCCCTTCGAATTCCCGAACGCGGTGTATCAGGGCCTGACGATGTATCTGTTGCTGGCCATCGGCTGGCACGGCGGTGAGGAACTCGCCGGCATCGACCTCTCGCAGATCGGTGGAATCCTCGGCTTCGTCATCGTCGGATTTCTGCTGAACTTCCTGATCGGCATGCTCGCCTACGTCTTGCTGAAGTATCTGACGAAGATGCGCGACATCGACCGGGCGACGGTAGCCGGGTACTACGGCTCCGACTCGGCCGGCACGTTCGCCACCTGTATGGGGGTGCTGGCCACCGTCGGCATGGCTTTCGACGCCTACATGCCCGTGATGCTGGCCATCATGGAAATCCCCGGCTGCCTGGTGGCGCTGTTCCTGGTCGCCCGGCTGCGCCACCGGGGCTTGGACGCCTCCGGAAACATGCCCCACGAGTCGGGCTACACGGTGCCGGCCGGTTCGGTTCCGGCAACCGCAGCCGCACAGGCCGGCGACCCCGCGGGCGGCCTGGCCGTCGGAAGGAACCCCGAGCGCCCGGACGTCGTAGCGACCTCGAACGGGCGCCTGATCAACCGCGAGCTGGTGCGGGAGGTCTTCCTCAACCCGGGCATCTGCCTGCTGCTCGGCGGCATCGCGATCGGGTTCATCAGCGGGCTGCAGGGGTCCAAGGTCACCGGCGTCGACGACCCCGTCTTCGTCACCGCGTTCCAGGGCGTCCTGTGCCTCTTCCTACTCGAGATGGGCCTGACCGCGGCACGCAAGCTGAGGGACCTGAAGGCCGCCGGCCGTGGCTTCATCCTCTTCGGTCTGCTGGCGCCCAACGTCTTCGCAGCGCTGGGAATGTTTGTGGCGCACACCTATTCGCAGCTGACCGGAGTTCACTTCCAGCTGGGCACCTACGTCCTGTTCGCTGTGTTGTGCGCCGCGGCCTCCTACATCGCCGTGCCGGCTATCCAGCGGCTGGCGATTCCGGAAGCCAGTCCCAGCCTGCCCCTGGCGGCATCGCTGGGTCTGACGTTCGCCTACAACGTCACAATCGGCATTCCGCTCTACATTGAGTTCGCCCGTCTCATCACGGCGCAGTAAAGGGAGGAGGAACGCTATGCGCAGCAGCCTGTTATCCATCGTGGGCATTGCCGCCGTCATCGGGTGTGCCGCGCCGGCGTACGCCGACCCCGATGCCAGCGACGCCGCCTTCCTGAATTCCTTGAAGGCCTCCGGGCTCGCCTTCAGCAGCAGCGATCAGGCCATTGCGGCCGGCCGCGCCATCTGCACCATGGCTGACAGCGGCGAGACGGGATTGCAGGTCGTCAAACGGCTCACCGATGACAACCCGGGGCTGACCATGGACGGCGCCGCGCAGTTCGCGGCAGCCGCCGCCAGTGCGTACTGCCCGCAGCACCTGCACAAGTAGCGGCTAGGCCTTTGTCAGCGCTGCGTAACGGGCGACATGGGAGTCGGTGGTTCCGAACTCGTATTGAATTGCGGTGAGGCGCTTGAAGTAGTGACCGATCGCCAACTCTTCGGTCATGCCCATGCCGCCGTGCAGTTGCACCGCCTGTTGGCCGACGAATCGGGCCGCCCGGCCGATCGTCGCCTTGCCGGCCGACACCGCGCGGGCGCGGGTCGCCTCATCCGCCTCGAGATTGAGCATTGCCAGGATTACCGCGGCGGCCGACTGCTCGACCTCCATGAACATGTCGACCATGCGGTGCTGCAGAACCTGGAAACTGCCGATCGGCTGCCCGAACTGCTGGCGTTGTTTGCAGTATTCGACGGTGTCCGCCAAGACTTTCCGCATGCAGCCGACCGCCTCGGAGCACACCGCCGCGGCACCCTCGTCGCGGGCCTGCGCCAATGACGGCCACGCCCCGCCCCGCTCACCGAGCAATGCGTCAGCACCGAGCCGCAGGTCGGTGAAGGTGACGTCAGCGGCGCTGCGGTCGTCGATGGTGCGATACGGGTGCAATGTGATGCCGGCGGCGTCGGCTTCGGTGAGGAACAACGAGATTCCGTCTTCGCCCTCGATGCGGGCGGTCACCAGCAGATGCGTGGCCAGCGGCGCGGCCACCACCACGATCTTCGAGCCGTTCAGCACCCAGCCGTCACCGTCGGCGCGTGCCACGGTCTGGGCTTCCTGCCAACGGTCAGCCGAATCCTCTTCCGCGGCAGCCAATGCCACAACGGCAGTGCCGGCCACCACGTCCTTGAGCACGTCGGCTGCGACCGGATTGCCGGAGCGGTGCAGCAGTCCGCCGGCCACGACCACGGTGTCGACATAGGGCTCGATCACCAGGGCATGCCCGAGCGCTTCGGTGATGATCATGAGCTCTACTGCGCCGCCGCCGATTCCGTCGAACTCTTCGGGGAACGTCGCGCCGAGAATGCCCAGTTCCCCGGCGAAGGCCCGCCAGATCTCGGGCTGCCACCCGGCTCCGGTCTTGACCGCGGCACGGCTGGTCTCGAGGTCGTAGCGTGCGGCGAGGAACTTGGTGATGCCGTCGCGCAGCATCTGCTGCTCATTGTTCAAGTTGAAGTCCATTTAGAGTCCCAATGCCGCCTTGGCCAGAATGTTCCGCTGAATTTCGTTGCTACCGGCGTAGATCGATCCGGCCCGGTCATTGAAGTAGTGCAGCGGTGCCACCGCCTGCCACGGTTCGCCTGACGCATATCCGTCGGCGGGAGGCTCATAGTCGGCAATAGGCCCGCCCGGCGCGGTGACATGCGGTTGGTAGATGCGTCCGCGCGGTCCGGCCGCCTCCAACGCCAGTGCGGTCAGTTCCTGGCTCAGCTCGGTGCCCAGGATCTTGAGCATCGACGACGACGCCCCGGGATTGCGGCCCTCGGCAACGGCGGCGAGCACCTGATATTCCAGGATTTCCAACACCTCTGCGCGAATCCGCGCATCCGCGAGCTTGCGCGTGAACGCGTCGTCGTCGGCGAGCGCTCCACCGCCTGGACCCGGTTGGCTCATGGCCGCCGTGGCGATCTCCTCGGCCATCACCTGCAGGCCCGGCGCCACGGCGCCGCCGCCGCGCTCGAACTCGAGCAGGTATTTCGCCACGGTCCAGCCGTTGTCGATCTCCCCGATGACGTTGGTCTTGGGGACCCGCACCTCGTCGAAGAACACCTGGTTCTGAATCTCTTCCCCGGAGGTCATCACCAGGGGCCGGATCTCGATACCGGGCGAGGTCATGTCGATCAGGACGAACGTGATGCCCTGCTGCTTCTTGGCGGTCCGGGAGGTGCGCACCAGGGCGAACATCCAGTTCGCCTCGCCGGCGTGGGTGGTCCAGATCTTGCTGCCGGTGCAGACCAAGTCATCGCCGTCGACGGTGGCCGCCATGGACAGGGCCGCCAGGTCCGACCCGGCCTCCGGCTCGGAGTAGCCCTGGCAGAAGAACACCTCACCGGTCAGAATCCGGGGCAGGAAGTAGTCCTTCTGGGCCTCCGTCCCGTAGCGGACGATCGCGTGCGCCACCATCCGGATGCCCATCGGCGACAACGAGGGTGCGCCGGCCAGCGTCGACTCGCGACTGAAGATGTAGTGCTGGGTCAGGGTCCAATCACAGCCGCCGTGCTCCACCGGCCACGCGGGCGCCGCCCAGCCCCGCTCGTGCAGGATTGCCTGCCACGCCATGCTGGCCTCGTGATCGGCGTAGACGCTGGTCATCAGCCGACCGGCTCGACGCAGCTCCGGGGTCAGCTTCTGGTCCAGAAACTCCCGCACCTCGGCTTGAAACGCCCGGTCTTCCTCCGACCACAGCAGATCCATTAATCTCCCCTGCCGTACCGGCGGATAGACGCTTTTCCGCGCAGTCTAGCGGCCGCTTTTTCCGGCCCGGCCCCCTGTCTGGGCTCCGGCTATCGGATGCGCCCGGCGATGCCGTCCACCAGCAGTGCGCGGCTCTCCGCGGCGCCGTCGAGCATCCGGGTGATCCGCTTGACGATCTGCCACCCGCCTGGGGAGTTCGCCCGCCTGAGGTGAAAGTAGTTGGCGCCGCCGCGCGCGACCCGAAACTGGTTGTCCTGTTTGACCAGCAGAGTCGACTCACATACGGCGACCGCCTCGTCACCGGTCACGGTGACCACCGCCGGGCCCAGGAAGTGCGTGCAGCCGCGGGCGATGAGAGCCTGGTGGCCGCCGGAGCGCACCATCGCCGCTATCTCCTCGCGGCCGTTCATCAGCCAGTTTTCGACGTCGTAGACGCCGTCGGGCCGCCACAGCGCTGCGGTCGATTCAGCGTCACCGGCATCCACCAGCGGGCCGTAGGAGGCGATCAGCCGCTCGATCGCGCGCTCGTCCTCGATCTGCTGCAGACGCCGTTCCAGTTCGGCCAGGCGCTGCTCGATCATCGCTGCTCCCGGCGGGGCAGGCCGGCCAGCTCGGCGAGCGCGACCAGCTGGTCGCCGAAGTGCGCCGCAGAACGCGCGGAGATCACGCAGCTGACATCGGTGGCACCGATGTCAGCCAGCCGGCCGATCCGATCGAGGGCCTGCTGCGGGGCGCCGATCGGGTCCAGGGGCGGCGTCGACAACACCACCGCGAATTCGTCCGGGAGGTCCACGGAGCCAAGATGTTTGGTCAGCTCTTCCCTGGTGAGGCCGAACGGTGTCCAACCGTCACCCAACTCCACCGCCCGGCGTAGTGAGCGGCGGGTACGTCCACCCACCCAGATCGGCACCCGCTGTTGTACGGCGCACGGCTGCACGATCATTGAGTCGAATCGGTAGAAGGCGCCGTGGTAGGCGGGGTTGGTGGTCGACAGCGACGCCCGCAGCGCCTTCATCGCGTCGTCGGCCCGGGCGCCGCGGTCCTCCCACGCACAGCCGAGCAGGTCGAACTCCTCTCGCAGCGACCCGACCCCGACGCCGAGAATCAACCGGCCGCCGCTGAGCCGGTCGAGGGTTCCATAGCGTTTGGCGAGCTCCAAGGGGTGGTGATAACCGAGCACCACAACCGATGTCACCAATTGGATCGCTTGGGTGCGGGCGGCGAGAAATGACAGCGTGGCCAGCGGATCCCAGTAGGTCGTGCCGCGGCCGGCCGCGGCGTCGGCGGGAACCGCGACATGTTCCGAGCAGGTGAGGTAGGCGAACCCGAGTTCGTCGGCGGCCGAGGCGATCCTGCTGATGTCCTCGACACCGCCCTCGGCTTCCCAGCTCGACGCCGTACCGGGGACCTGGATGACGACCGGCGTCGCCAAGCCGAGCCGCATCAGCAGGACCGAATCCGGGGACCGTTGTACCGCAAGGGCTCTGCGCCTTTCGTTGCGCCTCGGATCTGAGGTAACCTCGATGGTGAAACTAGAATGAATTTTAGTTATGGAGGCGTCTGTTGTCCAGCGGTGCGCAGTGGGCCCAGCAGTACGGCCCCTGGGCTGTGGTCGCCGGCGGCTCGGAAGGCGTGGGTGCGGAGTTCGCGTTCCAACTGGCCGAGGCCGGTATCGATCTGGTCCTGATCGCCCGCAAGCCCGAGCCGCTGCGCGACACCGCCGATCAGTGCCGGGCACGCGGTGTGCGCGTCCGTGAACTGGCCGTTGATCTGACCGCCGCGGATGCGGTGACGCGGATCGCCGAGGCGACGTCGGACATCGAGGTCGGACTGCTGATCTACAACGCGGGGGCCAACACCCACAGCGCGGAGTTCCTCGACGGCGATCCGGCGGCCTTCGAGCGCGTGCTCGACCTGAACGTACGGACGCCGCTGGCGTTGATCCACCATTTCGGCAGGCCGATGCGCGTCCGGCGGCGCGGCGGCCTGCTGCTGGTGGGCTCGCTGACCGGGTATCTCGGATCGGCGCGGCAGACCGTGTACGGGGGCGCCAAGGCGTTCACCCGGATCTACGCCGAGGGCCTCTGGCTGGAGTTGCGCGACTACAACGTTCACGTCCTGGAATTGGTGCTCGGCGTGACCAGCACGCCCGCCATGGCGCGGGCCGGCCTCAACTTCGACGTGCCGGGGCTGGTGATTTCCGATCCGGCCGAGGTCGCCCGCGAAGGCCTTGAACAGCTCGCCCGGGGGCCGGTGCACGTCATCTCCGCCCACGCCGGCAGTCCCGCCCTGCGCGCCACCACAGATCGAGCCGCGGCCGTGCTCGCCTCGCATCGGATGATGCAGAAGCTGCTCGCAACGGCCCCCCGAGCCGCCGATGCCCCGCCCGCCGATTGAACGCGAGGCCGCCACCCCCAGCACGCCCGCGCAGCGGCATCGCTGCGGACGCATCCTCTCCACTGCGGCCCGCCTCGGTGCCCGCGACGGGCTGGAGGCCGTCCGGATGCAGGACGTTGCCGATCAGTCAGGGGTGTCGATCGCAACCCTCTACCGCTACTACCCCACCAAACATCACCTGTTCAGCGCCTTGCTGTTGCACTACACCCAGACCGCCGGTTCGTCGCGCCCGCCGACGGGCTGTCCGGCAGACGATGTCACCGAGCTCATGGTCGGCATCTGCCGATCGATGCTCGCGCGGCCTCGCCTGGCTCGCGCCATGATCACCTCCGTCAATGCCCGCCGATCCGAGTCGACGGCGACCGGAGATTTCGCCCTGCGCGCCACCATCTTGTCCGCCGCCGGGATCACCCGGCCCTCGCCGCGGGACACCCAGCTGGCCCTGCTGGTGGAGCAGTGCGCCTACGGGATCTTGTCCTGGGCGGTGATGGGTGAGACGACCCCCGCCCAGGCCGAACGCGACATGCGCCGCGCCTGCGAGCTGCTGCTAGCGCCCTGGCGAGGTGATACGCACGCCGGCCGCGCGGCGCTGCGCTGACACCGCCACAACGCCACCGCTGGAGGTCGGCATCGCCAGCGCTGTCCCTAGGATCCAGGCGAACAAGAACGCCGGCATGACGGTGATGGCGTAACCCTCGAGCGACAGCGGGCCGCTTGGGAAGACGAACGTCAGCAGCAGCACCGGATGTACCGCTGCGGCGGCAAGGGCCAGGTGACCCGTGTAGGCCGGCAACGTGCGGCGCGAGTAGACCGCGGTCACGAATGCGCCCAGCGCGACCACCAGGGGCAGCCCCGACATGGCCAGCAGTCCGAACGTCAGGTCGTAGAGCAGTGCTGCCGCGTCGGCACTGCGGCGCCGGTACAGCAGCAGATCAAAGGCGGTGAATCCGCTCAGCAGCAGAGTCAGGCAGCCGATGAGGCCCGCGGCGAAGCAGGTCGGAATGACCGATTTGATGGGAACGCGATCCCGCAGGTAGGTCCACACCGCGGCACCGAAGACGAACCACAGCGTGACGCCGACGGTGTTGAGCGCCATCGTCAGGACCAGCCGGTCGTGGTGGGCCGCGGCCCACCGCGCCACCTCGATCGGCTGCGTTGTGGTGCCCGGGAACGACCAGATCGGACAGATCAGCAGCGTGGTCGCGGGCAGGCTGACACCGGCGATGCCCGACCACCGGGCCACTCGCGGCGCGTCCCAGGACGCGCCGATCACGAACGTTCCCCCGCTCCTCGGGCGAGGT
This sequence comes from Mycolicibacter nonchromogenicus, assembly GCF_002101775.1. Lineage (GTDB taxonomy): Bacteria > Actinomycetota > Actinomycetes > Mycobacteriales > Mycobacteriaceae > Mycobacterium > Mycobacterium nonchromogenicum. Next base: position 52,195 of record NZ_LQPI01000044.1, read on the forward strand.
CCCACTGACCGAAGTCCGCGGCCAGGACGTCGTTGACATCCACATGCGCGCCGTCGATGACGAAACCCGGCTCGGTCTCGGTGACGATTTCTCGCTGGAAGAGTACGGCTGCCGGTTCGCGGTCTCCGTGCGACCACGCCCGGGTCTGCCATGCCCACCGGTGGCCCGGGCTGGTCGACTGTCCGATCACACCGTCGCTGATCGCCCAGGTGCATTGGCGGGCCCCGCCGTAGATTCCGGTCCGGTCAACGCCCAGAACGGAGTTGATCCCGCGAAACCATTTGACTGCCACGTTCTTCCAGGTGGCGGCGTCGATGTCCTCGTCGACGCTGAAGAAGATCGGCGCTGACGGCGGTCCCCCGGCCGCGGCATGCAGCCGCAACGCCGTCTGCGCATCGGCCACGCCGCCGTCAAAACCCCGAGTGAAGTCCGACGGCGACTGCGTCCAACCCGGCTTGCCGAACTGGTAGCAGCTGGCGACCTGCAGGCCGACCGCGCGCAGCCCGTCCGCGTACTCACGGGTGACGGGCTTGAAATCGAAGGTGGCGCCGGGCCGAAGCTCGGACACATAGACCAACGCCCCGTCGAATCCGGCAGCCTTGATCTGTTCGGGCGGCACCAGCCGGTGGGCGAAATCGATGACCTGCAGCCCGTTCGCGCCGGCCCGCGGCACGCCGGCCGTCGCCCCGAGGGCGCCGGGCAGGGCCAGCGCCGGACCGAGTAACGCGGCGTACCTGAGCATGTCGCGCCGCGAAGCCGAACGCGTCACAACTAGGAAGGGTACCGGCCGGAACTTCGGCAGAAGGTGCTGATCACGGATTCACCGAAGTGGCCGATGGCCTCCACCGCGTGGCCGAGACTGTCGCCGGGAACCGCGACCTGCACCCAGGTCACCCCGACTTCGGCGAGGCGGCCCAGGCCGTCCAGGTAGGCGCCGGGATCGAAGTCGTCGTGGCCGAGCCGGCCGCCGGCGAGGTTGGAGAAGCAGACGTCGATGGTCGACCAGTCCCGGCCGGCCTCGTCGCAGCGGCGCTTCAGGTCGTCGATCCCGGATGCCAGCGCTTCGATCGAACTGAGCTCGGCGGTGCGGGCTGCGCTGGCCAGACCCGCCGGCGCCGCGAACGGCACCCAGCCATCACCGCGGGCCGCGACGCGCCGGCGCGCGTTCCCGGTGTTCCCGCCGATCCAGATCGGCGGATGCGGGCTGCTGGTGGGACGTGGATGAGCGGTGATTCCCCGGGCCCGGAAGTGCCGGCCCTCGAACGAGATGTCATCACCGGTCCAGATGGCCCGGATGACGTCCAGGCTCTCTTCGACCAAGGCCGTGCGCTCATCGAAGTCCACCCCCAAGGCCGCGAATTCGCCCTTGAGGTATCCCACGCCGACGGCCAGGGTGAACCTTCCCCCCGACAGGAGATCCAGTGTTGCGCCCGATTTCGCCACCACGAACGGGTTGCGGTAGGGCAAGACGACCACATTCGGTATGAACCGGATCTTTTCGGTATGCGCAGCGGCGAATCCCATTGCCACAAACGGGTCGAGGCTGTCGTGGCCGCCGGCGTCGAGCCAGCGCTGGGTGGGCGCCGGATGGTCTGTGAAGCCCATGGCGTCAAACCCGGCGGCTTCGGCGGCCCGTGCAACGGTGGCCACCCCGTGCGCAGAGGCGAGCTCGGGATCGCACGGATGGGTGATGATTGGATAGGTGAACGCGAATCGCATGCGGCTCCCCTTCGGCTGGAGTTGCTAAGCGGTCGTCGGCCGAGAGGGCCCGAGAATGTAATCGCCACTGTCGGGGTGGTGGTACCAGCCGCCCGCGGCGTGCGTTCCACCGTCGACATGCAGCGTCTGACCCGTCACGTAGGAACTCAGGTCACTGGCCAGAAATACGGCAGCGCCCGCCATTTCGTCGACGTGCCCGGTCCGACCCATAGGGATCATGTGGGCGGCGTTGGCCAGCATCCCGGCCGAGCCGACGCGCTCGATACCTTCGGTGAGCGTGAGGTCCGGGGCCAGACAGTTGACCCGGATGCCGTGCGGTGCCAACTCCAGAGCCGCAGTCTTGGTGAGGTTGATGACGCCCGCCTTCGCCGCTGCGTAAGCCGCGTAGCCGGGCGCGGCACGGGTGCCCTCGATGCTGGCGACATTGATGATGCTGCCCGCCGCTCCGCGTTGGACCAGCGTTTGCGCGACGCGCTGCGTACAGAGCAGGACGTGGGTGAGGTTGGAGCGGATCAGGGTGTCCCACCCTTTGGGTGCGGTGTCCAGCAACGGGGAGAAGAACACTCCGCCGGCATTGTTGACCAGCACCGTCGGTACGCCCGCCACGGCAAGGGTTTCGGCCAGTGCCGCATCGACCTGATCAGAGTCGCGAACGTCGATTGCGCAGGCGTGGCCGCCGACCAACTTCGCGGTCGCTCGGGCAGCTTCGGTGTCACGTTCCCAGATCACCACCCGAGCGCCGAACTCCGCGAAGCTCTCGGCGATACCGCGGCCGATCCCCGAACCGCCCCCGGTGATGACGGCGACGCGTCCATCGAGTGTCGCCGCCGCTCGCCGCAGTACCACTACCGATCCTCGGACTTCGGTCCCGCGAGCGGCTCGGCTATCGGCCGGACCAGGACTTCTTGCGCGGTGCTGGCCACATGGCGACCGGTGGCATCGACCAGGGTGCCGTGCACCAGAGCACGGTGTCCGGCGGTGGCAACGGTCTGCTGGGTGTAAAGGTGCCACCGATCGAAGTGGACCGGGCGGTGCAGCCACACGCTGTGGTCCAGGGTCAGTCCGACGTGCGTGGCATGGTCGATGGGCTCCGGGTGGGCACGAAAGGCGGTGTCCACCAGCAGATAGTCGCTGGCGTAGGCCAGCAGCACCGCGTGCAGCTGCGAGTCGCCGTCCACCCCGCGCGGCAACCGCATCCAATGGGCACGTGGGCCCGACGCCTGTGCGCCACCGAGGAAGACAGGCGCTTCGGCGGTGCGGACTTCCAGCGGCGGGGGTCGTTCGATCCAGGTGTTGCCCCGCCCGGCCAGGTGCGCCGGGGCGTGTTGCACCCAGTGCTGCAGCAGGGGAAGGGCTTCGGGCTCAGGTCCCGGCAGCGGCACGGGAACGCCGTCGGCGCTGTCGGGGCTGGTGTCGAAGGACACCGTCGCCATCATGAGGGTGCGCCCGCCCTGTTGCACGGTGACCTGCCGGGCCGACATGGTGCGTCCGTCGCGGGTGCGGTCGACGGCGATCTCCAGCGGTACGGCTGAGTCACCGGGGCGCAGGAACGACGCGTGGATCGAATGCGCCGTGAGCTCGGGCACCGTCGCGGCGGCCGCGGTCATCGCCTGGCCGATCAGCTGGCCTCCGAAGATCCTGCCGAACCGGCCGGCCTCATTGCCCGCCCGAAAGCGGTCGTCGCCCAGCGGGTGCAGCGTCAATACCTGCTCAAGCGTGTCCAGCGCGTCGAGCGTGGCGCGTTCCAGTCGGCTTCCGGACCCGAGCAGGGGGCCGACGTAGTCGGGTAAGGCGACCTCGGACGCCGACGTCTGCACAACTTCCTCCTCACCCGCTGGCCCGTCCGCGGCGGACTGCCGACACGGGTGAATAACTGCTAGCCCATTTAAGTAAAGGCGAACGACTCAGGTCAAACTCCCCCGCATTGTCCGGTTCCCGGCGCGGGTAACACCGTTAACAGCAGTCACATTGTTAACATCGGGCCGTGTCAGACTCTGCGCGGTCTCCCCGCCCTCGCCACCACGTCTCCCGACGTGACGCGCTGCGCTACGCATCCGCGGCGGCCCTCGGGCTGGGCGCAGCCACCGCCGGCGCACCGACGGCATCGGCCGCAGGCCCCACGCTCATCGATTACGCCATGCGCCAGATTCCGGCGCAGGATATCCGGGCCGCCGGCCATGCCGGCGTGATCAATTACGTCTCGACGTCGCGGCCCGGTTCCAACTTCGGGGCTAAGCCGATCACCCGGCCCTATGCCGAGTCGCTGACCGCCGCGGGGCTGGTGATCGTGAGCAATTACCAGTACGGCAAGCCCGGCGGTACGGCGCCGTCGGACTTCACCCGGGGATACCCCGGAGGAGTCGCCGATGCGCGCACCGCCTGGCAACTGCACTCCGCGGCCGGCGGCGGCCAGAGTGCGCCGATCTTCTTCAGCGTCGACGACGACATCGACCGCAACACCTGGAACACCGTGGCACTGCCCTGGTTTCGCGGGATCAACTCCGTGCTGGGAGTGCAGCGCACCGGGGTCTACGGGGGCATCAACGTGTGCCAGTGGGCGGCCGCCGACGGTGTCATCGGGGTATCCCGCACACCCGGCAAGCGGTGGGCTTGGCAGACGCGATCCTGGTCGCGGGGCCAGATCGACCCCGCGGCGGTGCTCTACCAGCGGATTGTGAGTACCGCCTCGACGCCGGGCCCGATCGTCGGCGGCATCGAGGTCGACGTCAACGACGTCCTGGCCCAGGACTGCGGCCAGTGGAATCTACATCCCTAAGGTCGCGAACCGATCAGGACTTGCTGGCGAAGAAGAGTGCCAGGGTAAGCAGCACGACACACGCGAGGCTCGTGTAGACGCCCAGAGATGCTGACGCCATGAGTGGGCTCCTGTCTGCGAAGACTGTTGGTCGGTTCGTTGAAGGCCGATCTACAGCAGCTGCGTAGCTGGACGGCCGTGCCGCGATCGCCATTAAGCTAGCCGTCCACCTCGACCGTCGTCAAACAAGACTCCCGCCGAGGCCGCCCTGTCAGGACGAACTGAATTCCGCCGCCTTGACCGTCTCCCATTCCTCGTCGGCGATCAGGCCTCGCCAGTCGACCGGCAGGGAGTCCAGCGCGTCCTCGATGCACAGCCACACCGACTCCAGCGGCGAGGCGCCCGGGGCGGCGGCCGCGATCCGGCTCTCCACGTCATAGTTCGGGGCGTGCGGTGCGTTGCTGAACGGTGCGAGCGCATTGATCGCATCCATCACGTACCGCCGCAGGTCCGCGTAGGGGCGGTCGCGCAGCTCCTCGGGCAGGATCGGCCTGCCGAAGATGTAGTCCTGTGCGGCATGGCCGTAGGGCACTTCGAGCTTGTGCGGCAGCGACTCCTCGGGCAGGCCACCGGCGAAGTACACCGGCACGATCGGCATCGACATCTCGATCGCCATGTCCAGCAGTGTCGACGTCAGCCGCTCGACCCGCTGGGCCGAACTCACGCTGCGGGTGCCGTCGGCGTGCACCATGACCGAGACGCCGCCGGCCGCAACCTCGCGCTTGAGCTCATCGATCAGACCGAAGAACTCCTGGGGTTGCCGCTGGTCGAAGTAGCGCAGATGGCCCAGTTGTTTGCCCGCCGCGGTATCGATCATCCGCAGAAGATTTCCGACCCAGCCCTTTTCGTGTTTGGCATGCCCGATGGTGACAACCTTCGTACCGGTCAGCCACGATCCGACGGTGGTGCCCAGCAGCGATTCGATCTGCACCTGATGATTGGCCAGCAGCATCACCGGCCGGCCGTGCACAGCCGCAATCGCGGCCGGATCGGTGACCACGACGTGGCGTACGTAGCGCGACAGCACCGCGCCCAGGGCCAGCTCGCCGAACCACCCGTCCGGCATGCCCGCGCTCTGAGTCCACCAGGCCCGAACCGGCTCCCAGTCGGTCACCGATGCCGCGCTCGCGCGGCACGCTCCCGGCCCCAGCTTCTCCACGTCGACGGTGATGCGCTCCAGCGGCAGCGCCGGGCAGCTCACCTGACCGTCGACGATCTGGACCCGCTCGGGGTGGATGGCGTTGTGCACGGCGTCGGCGACCGCTTCCTTGGTCACGATGTCGACCATCAGCGAATCGCCTTGGCTGTCCGTGCCGTACACGGCCTGCAGAGTGCCCTTGAACCAGTCGAGGGTCGCCATCCGCGCCGTGTCGAGCTCGAGGACACCGCGCCCGAGCCGCTCGCTCAGTGACAGTCCCGGAACCGCCTGGCGGCGGCCCATGAATGCGCGTCGTTCGGGACCGCCGACCTCGGCCAACGGTCCCTTGCTCAACAGAAATTCGGCCATGCGGATGCGCGCCCATGGCTTTCCGGCAACGCTGAGCCACAGGTCGAAGGTCGGCATCCGCCCTTCGTCGTCGTCGAAACCCACGAATCGCGCGTCCACGTCCACGGTCCCCGTCACGGGTGTGTCGGAGTAGAACCGGGCCGAGAGGATGCGGCGCGGGAACCCGACGTCGGGGTCGCGGGCATCGGCGTACGACGCGGGATCGGCGGTGGCGGAGGTCCACACGCTCATCGCGGTGTGCGGCACGACGTGCAACGCGCCGTCCAGCAGTCCCGGCTGCAGTTCGCCGACCGGAACGCCACAGCGGTCGATGGCAAGCGTTCCGGTGGAGCCGTTGCGGCCGATCTGGGCGCCGTCGGTCAGGGTCGCGAATGCCGGACCGTGAAACACCGTTCCGTCATAGGGGTCGGCGTAGGGCACCGCACCGTCCAAGGGGGCGGGCGGTTCGGGTTCACCGGCGTAGTCGACTGCGGTGAACACCACGGCGTGAGCGTGAATCTCCCAGCGGGACAACTCCGCTCGTGGGGCATCGCGCCACACCTCGAGCCGGCCCTGGAACTGACCGGCCTGCGTCTGCTCCAGAACCACCCGCAGCTGCTTCGGGGAGTCGACCACGACCCACCGGACCATCTGGACATCGGTGATCTCGACCACCTTGGCTCCCCCGGAAGCCCGGACCGCCGCCTGGGCGAACAGGTCCATCACCGACATCATCGGCAGCGAGGGGATGACATAGGTCGGGCAGTGATCGACGATCCAGGCGTCCTTGGCCGGATCGAGGGTGACCTCCATCGTCGTGGTCTGACCCGCAGGGGCTGAGATCGCCGCGGGCGCGGGGGCCGTCGCGGGCGTCGTGCTGACACCGGCATCGGCCGGGGACAACTGCTCCCCGGTGCCGGCGACGATGCGCATGCCCAGGTTGCTGGCGGAATAGATGCGCTTGTTGTCCACCCACAGCGATGCCTCGGCCACCGCGAGGATCCCGGCGTCTTCGCGAACGATCCGGGTGATCTCCACCTGCCCGACGATCTGCTTGTTGGTGGGGATGATCTGGCCGCGGTACCGCCACGTCATGGCGTCGTGCAGGGCGGCCGGCTCGAAGCGGGCCGCCGGGCCGGCCTCTTTGCCGAGTCCGAGGTCCAGCATCCCGAACTGCAGTATCTGCAACAACATCTCGATGCCCAAAGAACCCGGTTGGACCGGATCCTGGAAGAAGTGCGCCTTGAAGTACCACTCGGCGGGGTTGACGTCTTTGACGCCGCGCCACTGCCCCAGTCCGGCGGCGCCGCCGGTCGCCCAGCGGCCGGTCACCCGATCCACCATCAGCAGCATCGGGTCCGCCAACCGCGCTCCGGCGCCGAAGAACTCGGCGGGCTGGGTGGTCAGGTCGACCACCGGAGCCTCGCAGGGCTGCGCCAGTGCGGCACGCTGTTCGTCGCTGACGGGCAGACCCACCTGGTTCTGCAGCGCTTCGCGTTTGAAGTAGCCGAATACGGTGTCAAAGGTGTAGACCGGTCCGTCGTCGGCGGTGATCTCCCCGTCGAAGCCGACGATGATGGTGCCGGCGGCCTTGGCCAGGCTCTTCAGCTTCACCTTGATCCGCAGCGTTCCCGTCGCCGGGGTCACCTCACGGTGTTGAGTGCCGGTCCCGTCCAGGTTGCGGAAGAACAGGTCCGCCTCGCCGTCCAGCGGGCAACCGACGTAACTGGCCAGCCAGCCGCAGGGCTGCAGCGCGACTTCCATGAGCACCGCGTTGGGCATGGTCTCATTGCCGTTGGCGGCACCGTTCTCGGCGAAATACCAGGCGTCGGAGGGGACGTCGTATTCCACGACCACCTCGGCGCCGGCCTTCATCACACCGGTCTCACCGGACAGCTCGGCGACCCGGGACATGAAGTGATACGGCGGGCCGGGCAACCGCGCCGCCTTGCGGTGGGAGTCGAACTTCTCGAACAGCGGCCCGAACGCCATGGACGGCTTGGCGATCGCGCTGGCCAGCATCGCCTGGTAGTCGTAGCGGAACCCGTTGACCTCGGCGACCGGTTTGGGCTCGACGTAGCCTTCGAGCTCTTTGGCGCCGGTGTCCATCGGCCATCCCGGTGACAGCTTCAGGCCCATCCGCTCGCAGTGGAACGCCGGCAGGCCGTCGACGGTGCAGAGCAGGTCGGCGAACAGCGTCGGCTCGGGTCCGGCGATGACCTCGCGAACGAACACCTCATAGACCACCTCGCGCGACTCTGGGGTGACCTGGCCCCGGCAGCGCAACTTGTAGGTCTCGAAGGGCACCGGCTCGAAGCGCCAGCCGTCACAGTCGATCGTCATGCCCAGAGCGGTCATGTAGATCGCCATGGTCTGCATGTTCGCCTCGTACATCAGCGTTCCCGGCATGCACGGGTCGTTCTTGAAATGCCCTGCGAAGAAGCAGTTCTCCGGCGTCACGGGTGCGACCGCCCGCAGGTAGCCGCGGCCCCACGGCCCACCGGTGAGGTCCAGATCCGTGACCTCGTCGACGAAGAGCATGTCGCCGGCGTGGATGCGGGGAGTGCGCGTGTGGCTGGCCGCCCGTTCGAATCCCTCACCGAACGTCTGCCAGATGTCGCCGGAAGCCATCGCCTCCAGGTCGGCGCGCTGCAGCGAGGTGCGTGTCGTCTGCACCGGCGTCGGGTCCATCGGGCCGCTGACGGTCTGTTGCTCAGGGCGCCACAGGATCCCGCCGGATGCGGCCAGCTCCTCATCGGTGAAGAAACCGGCCTGGCCGTTGCGCATCGACATCCGCTCGACGCCGTCGATCGTGCAGTCGTAGTGGAAGAAGAACAGTCGCACATCGCCTTGCCGGGCGTGACCGTCCACATGGATGTCGAAGCGCAGGGTGTCGCCGATCTCGGGCAGGCCACCCAGGTAGGTCACCTCGCAGCCGAGCAGCCGGTAGACCCGCTCGCCCTTGTTGAGCAGATCGGCGCCCATCCAGGAGATGAGCATCAGGTCGGCCTGTCCGCTTTCGATCATGATGCCGGCAGGCATCCGACCCTGCTGGAGCCACCAGGAGTCGGCGGTGACATCGGTTTCGGTCCACAGCGTTCCGGTGCCGAGGCGGGCCGGCTCGGCGTCGATGCCCAGCAGTCGATCCGCCAGCAGCAGCGGCGGTTCGGGCATCCGGACCTGTCGCAGGTATTGGTCCTGCTCGGCGAACGCCGGACCGAAGATCTCGGAGATGTTCCCCGAGGCGTGCACTCGCAGGCCGTCCTTGTCGAGCTGCAGACCCACCGGTTCACGCTTGACCGTCGGGGTGGGGACCACCTTGTCGGCCGGCTTGACGGGCTGGACAGCCCGGCTTGCCCCAGCGGGCAACGCCGTGGCGGCGGGGGTCGCCGGGGCAGCGGGGGTTGCGGCGGGCCGCGGCTCCGGTTGCGCGGGTGCCGGCGCGGCTACACCCAGCGGCAGCCGGGCCAGCGACTCCGCGACCGTTGCCAGAACCGGAGGCATCGGGAGTTGTGTTGGCATGTGTTGCTCCAGGTGATGAGGGGGGTTCGTTCCTGGCGCCGCGACGCGGGGTGGCAGCGCAACCGCGGGCAGGTGGGCGGGGAAGTTGAGCCGGATGGGTTTCCCGGTGGTGGTGGCTCCTGCCGGCGCGGTCAGTGCCGCGGCCACCGACCCGCCGGCCGACGACACCAGCGTGACGTGTTGCCGCTGGCCGGCCATACCGGTGAGTTCGACGTCGACGCGCCGCTGCTCGGACGTCCAGGGCTCGCCGTCGGGCCATACCCCGAGGGCTCCGTAAAGCACGCCGGCGGCCACATGCAGCAGTCCCGAGGCGGCGTGCGCGTGACCCAACAGCGTCGAGAGGTTCACCGCCCCCGCAACGGTGCCCAGGTGCAGACACTCGGCGTCCACCTGCTGCTCGGGCAGCAGGGTCGCGTATACCGGGTCGCCGTCGCGGTGCGCGTCGGCGGCACGCTTGAGCACGAGAACGACGGCAGCGTCCGCGGGGGTCTGCTCGTCGGCGTGCAGCAACGCCCGCGCCGCCGCCTGATGAACCGGTTCGCAGCTCAGGTCCACCGCCCCGACCACGGCTGCGTCGATCTCTCCCCGGCGCAACGCCCGCGCTGCCATCTCGAGGGCTGTGGTGCCCGAGAGCTGTTCTCGCGACACCGTGTAACTGGGTCCACGCAGATCGAATTGACTGTTCAGGCGGTTCGCCACGATGTTGGGCATGGCTCCCACGACGCCCGCGGCGGTCCACTCCGCCACGACGCCGTCGCGGGCCGCGGCGAGCTGGTCGGGATCGTCGAAGTCATCCGCGAGGCGCCAGCGTTGCCCGAATCGGTTCACTTCGGCGTCGCAGCCCATCCCGACGACCACGCTGGTGGTGTCCTGCGGCAGGCGCTTGATCAGCTCGCCGATGTTGAGGGCGGCGCCGAGCAGGGCCAGTTGCTGGGGCTGGGTCTGTTTGAGATCGGCCGGCGGGAAGCGGGTCTGGGTCAGGTCCAGGCAGACCTGCGCCATGCGTGCGTCGCGGATCCCGTCCGGCGCCCCGGTGGGTATCGGCCGGCATGTCTGCAAGTGCTCGGCGACGGAGGCGGTGTCGTGTCCGTCGCCGACCAGGAGGCTCAGTCCGACGATCGCGATCTCCTGCTCGGGCCGCGGCGCGGGCACCGGTGCGGCCCGGGTTGGACCGTCGACCCATTCTTCGAGCAGCAGATGGGCATTGTTGCCGCCGAAGCCGAAGTTGTTCACCGCGGCGCGACGCGGGCCGTCGCTGTCCCACGGCTCGGCTTCGGTGAGCAGCCGGAACGGGGAGTCGGCGATGAAGGGCAGCGGATCGTCGGCATGCAGGGTGGGGGGGCGTACCCCGGCACGCATCGCTGCGAGAACCTTGATGGCTCCCGCCGCGCCGGATGCCGTGATCGAGTGCCCCAGATTGGATTTCAGTGAACCGATGGGCACGTCGGTCATGCCGCCGAAGATGCGCGCCATGCTCATCAGCTCGGTGAGGTCGCCGCGCGCCGTCCCGGTGGCGTGACATTCGATAAGGGAGATGTCGCGGGGCTCGAGACCGGCCATCTCGTAGGCCAGTCGCATCGCGCGTTCTTGGCCGTCCTGGGAGGGCACCAGAAATCCCTGTCCCCGACCGTCGTTGCTCAGGCCCACGCCCCGGATAACGCCCAGGATGGTGTCGCCGTCGGCGACCGCATCGTCAAGGCGCCGCAGCACCAGGATGGCGGCGCCCTCGGCGGGGACCAGCCCGTCCGCGCCGCTGTTGAACGGGCGCGAGCGTCCCGTTCGGCTCAGTGCCTGCAGGGCGGTGAAGCCGATGTGCAGCAACAGATCACTGGCGCCGTTGATGCCGCCGGCGAACATGACGTCCGCGGTGCCATCATGCAGCCGATCGCAGGCCAGCTTGATGGCGTACAGCGACGACGCGCAGGCGGCGTCAAGCGCGGCGGCGCCGCCGGTCAGGCCCAGTGCCTGCGCGATGAGATGCGCCGGCAGCCCGGACATGAAGCGGCTGCGCCAGTCGATCCCCGATTCTTCTCCCCGCCAGACCATTTCGGCGAGGTCGGTCATCTTTCTGGTCGGGTAGCTCAGGTTGCCCAGAACGATCCCGGCCGAACCCGGGACCTCGCCTGCCCGCCATCCCGCACTGTTGAGAGCCTGCCTGGCCGCCTCGATGCCCCACCGGTAGAGCGGGTCGAGTCCGACGAGATCGTCCGCGTCGAGCAACAGGCCGCGGGGGTCGAATACGTCGTCGAAGCCGCGGACGTAGCCGCCGCGGTCCGACCAGGTGTGGTCGAGTTCGGGTACATCGGCTGGCGCGCACAGCACCCGTGCCGGCGACACGCCCCAGTAATCCGGGCTCGCTGAGTCCAGCGCGTCGCGGCCGTCGTGCACGGTGGTCCAGAGCTCATCCGCATTCAGGCCCCCGGGTAGGACGCAGCCCTGCCCGACGATCGCAATCGGATCAAACTTCACGTCGAATCATCCGCCGTAGGGATACAACTCGAGTCGCTTGAGACTGATCACCAGCTGGTTGTCGGCGTCGATCAGATCGAGGTCGCAGACGGCGCGGCTGGTCTTGGCCTCACCGCCGCTGAGCACGCATCGCAGTCCGGTGCCCAGCGCACCGGACCGGTAGCGCACTATCTCACCCACGCGCAGCGGAAGGACATTGCGGCCCAGCAGTTCATAGCTCCAGACCAGTGCCGCCTGCAGACATCCGTCGACGGCCGCCGGGTCGGTCGCCCAGCCCTCCCCCGTCCAGCCCACGGACGTCAGTCCGGACAGGTAGGCCGTTGCGGCCGTCTCAGCGAAGTCCACCGCGTCGAGCACGCGGAATGCGGTGCCGTGGAACAGTGCCCCGCCGGTGTAGCAGGTTTCGCGGTCGATCCGGCGACTTGCCGGCGCCGGCGCCGGGGCGCTCACGACCGCCGGTGCCCCCGAACGCATCTCGACTCTGGCCGAGTAGTACACGGTGGAGTCTTCGATGTCGGCCAGCGTCAACGTCATCAGCTCGGGGCGAGTGTCGTCGGGCACGCACCGCACCAGCAGGGGGTTGCCGTGCTTCTCGAACTCATAGAGCGTCACACCGCGCAACACCTTGAGGTCCAGGACCCGATCCACGTAGTGGCCGGGCCGGCACGCCTCGGCCATCCGGATGAACCATTCGAGCGCCTGCACGACGGGCAGCACGACATTGCCCTGAACCCGATGATCAAGCAGGTAGGGCTGCTGCGACACGTGTGCCAACACTCGTGCGACCCGGCCCTCCGGCGGGATCGGATGCGTGGGCAGCCCGGCGAGGACGCCGTCGCCGAGGGTCACTTCGGAGGTTCCGGTTTCGCCGTCGAGGACCTCGGCGACGAAGGCACGCGCGCCGTCGGCGAGCGGGATCAACGAGATGCCGCGGGACTCGAACATCGCCTTGAGGCCCGGTGTCACCATTCCCGAATCCCACGGACCCCAGCCCAGTGCCCGCACCAGGCAGGACGGTCCGCGGCGAGCCTGCTCCGCCAGGGCCACCTTGTTGAGGATCTCATTGGCCATGGCGTAGTCGCTCTGGCCGACGTTGCCGCTGCGCGCGGCCACTGAGGAGAACAGGGCGATCACCTTGAGCGCGTCGTTGGCCGTCGCATCCAGCAGCGCGCACGCGCCGCCGACCTTGGTCTCGAAGACCCGGTCGAACCCGTCGAGGGTCTTCTTGTGCAACGGCGCATCGGCCAGCACGCCGGCACCGTGCACCAGTCCGGTGATGGGACCGAACTCGCTGCGCACACTGTCCAGCAGCGCACCCAATTGGGCGGCGTCCCGGACGTCGGCGGCGGCGTAGCGCACGCGGGATCCGGCCGCGGCCAGCGCGGCCAGGGTGGCCCGCACCTCGCGGTCGGCCAGGATGCGCTGCGCCTGCTGCTCCAGCTGCTTGGGCGTGACCTTGATTCCCTGCGCCGCGGCGCCGGCGAGCAGCGCCCGCTTGAGCTCCGCATCGGTGGTCAGGCCCGCGACCTCCGGCGGTTCCTCGCTGAGTTCGGTGCGCCCGATCAGCACGAAGGCGGCCTGAGTCTGCTGCGCCAGCGCGATCACCGAACCTGCGGTCACCCCGCGCGCCCCACCCGAGACGACGATGACGTCGTGCTGGCCGATGCGGGGCGTACGGGTGGTCACCTGCTGGGCGCCCGCGACCACGGTGGTTCGCCCGTGTGCACTGCCCAGGCCGACTTCGAGTTCCACCCCGCCGGCCAGGACCTCGTCGGCGATCTGTTCGGCGATGACTAGCGGCGAGCGATGCCCCACGGCGATGTCGACTGCTTTGACCTGCGCGCTGGTCCATTCCTGCGCAGCCGTCTTGGCCAGCGCACCGATCCCGCCGGACCACGCCCGCAGTCCGGGGTCGGTGAGCAGACCGAACGTGCCGCCGGTGTCTTGAACGGTGACGAAGACGCCGCCCCGTTCGGCGAACTGCGCCGCGATGCGCTGAGCATCGGAGAACAGCACCCGGTTGACGGCAAGCGCCTCGGCACGGGTGGCGATGGGCCGCAGGCCACCGAGGTGAATGACCGCCTCGGCATCGACGCTGGGTTGGGCCACAATCGCCGCGCGAATGCCGTGGGTGCGCAGAATTGCGGCCAGGGCTTCGGCCGTCTCAACCAGCGCGCCCTGCGCGGCCTCGGCCGTCACGATCTCGACGGTCCGGGCGCTGAACAGGCCGGGCAGGCCCATTCCACTCACCGGGGCAGCGGTGGCGCGTACCGCGTAGCGCGCCACCTCCGCGCCGGTTAACTCCCAAAAGGGGCGCGATCACCTGCCGATGCACCGTTGTGCGCCAGGTGCACAGGTGGCGATCCGAGCAGCGACTGCAGGTAGTCGACGATCTCGCGCAGCGTCACCAGCGCCGCCATGGTCGCGGTGTCCACCTCAGGCAACGTCGGCACCCGATCCTGCACCGCCGACAAGATCTCCACCCGCTTGATCGAGTCGATACCCAGATCCGCCTCCAGCGCCATCGACAGATCCAGCATCTCCACCGGATAGCCGGTCTTGTCAGCAACCACCGCCAACATGTCCCCGACCAGATCCACACCCGCCGCCGCCGGCGCAGGTGCAGCAGATGCAGGCGCAGCCGCCGGCGCAGGAGCTGCTGCAACCGGGGCAGCAGCAGGCGCCGGCGCGGCAGCAGGCACCGGCGCGGCCGCCGGCGCCGGGGCCGCCGCCGGACCCAGCAGCGACTGCAGGTAGTCGACGATCTCGCGCAGCGTCACCAGCGCCGCCATGGT
>NZ_LQPI01000045.1 GCF_002101775.1 Mycolicibacter nonchromogenicus
TAGCTGTGATGTCCAGGGAGGTTGGTCAGCCGGGTGATCGGCGGTTTGCCTCCGATGGCGGAGTGTGCGCGGTGGTGATTGTAGAAGTGGAGCCATCGGGGCAGGGCCGCGTTGCGTTGCTCGGTTGATTCGTAGAGTCGGGCGTAGGCCCAGCCGTCGGCGAGGGTGCGGTGGAATCGCTCGATTTTGCCGTTGGTCTGTGGCCGGTAGGGCCGGGTCTTTTTCACGGTGATACCCAGGTCGGCGCAGGCGTGAGTCCAGGCGTGGGATCGGTATGCCGAGCCGTTGTCAGACAGAACTTGTGTGACGACGACGCCACGTTGAGCGAACCAGGACGTGGCTCGCTGCAGAACCCCGATCGCCGTCGCGGCGGTCTCATCTGAGCAGATTTCGGCGTAGGCGACACGGGAGTGGTCGTCGATGACGGTGTGCACGAATGCGGTTCCCAGCAGTGGACCGCGATGGCGGCTACGAGCAGCACCGGTCCTGGCCACGGTTGCCGAGCGGTTGCGATCGCCGCGTTGCTTACCGACATAGCGCCATCCACCGCCATCGGGGATGTTGCCGAACTTGGTGACGTCGACGTGGATCATCGAGCCGGGGTGGTCGTGTTCGTAGCGACGGATCGGTTCACCGGTGATGCGATCGATATGGGTGAGCCGGTTAATCCGGCAGCGCACCAGGACCGCGTGCACCGTCGAGGCCGGTATCTCCAACTGGCCGGCGATCTGCACGGGCCCCAGACGCTTGCGCCACCGCAGGTGCACGATCTGGCGTATCAGCGAAGCTGACGTTCGGGCTGGGCTGTGGTGCGGCCGCGACGACCGGTCAGTCATCCCAGCGGGGCCCTCTGTGCGGTAGCGGGCCGCCCACTTGGCGGCCGTGCGGGGCGAAACCATGAACAGCTTCGCTGCCGCTGCGTAGCTGTAACCGTCGTTGACGATCAACTCAGCCAGCCGCAATCGGGCGCGTGGGGTCAGGGCTGCATTAGCGTGGGACACGAAGGCCTCCTGGTTGATGAAGCGGTTTCTAGACAGCTCCACTTCACAACCGGAGGCCTTCACCTGTCTCAACGACAGGCCAAAATCAACTCAATCCGTTACAACGTCCCTGGACATCACA